>DASVGQ010000146.1:0-73392 GCA_036379455.1 Nevskiaceae bacterium | reverse complement strand
ATGAACAGCAGCACGTCGCGGCCTTCGTCGCGGAAATACTCGGCCATGGTCAGCCCCGACAACGCCACGCGCAGGCGGTTGCCCGGCGGCTCGTTCATCTGCCCGTAGACCATCGCCACCTTGGATTCCGCCAGGTTGTCGAGCTTGATGACGCCCGCCTCGGACATCTCGTGGTAGAAGTCGTTGCCCTCGCGCGTCCGCTCGCCGACGCCGGCAAATACGGACAGGCCGGAGTGCTTGGTCGCGATATTGTTGATCAGCTCCAGCATGTTCACGGTCTTGCCGACACCCGCACCACCAAACAACCCGACCTTGCCGCCCTTGGCGAAGGGGCACAGCAGATCGATGACCTTGATGCCGGTTTCCAGAAGCTCGGTCGAGCTGGCTTGGTCCTCGTAGCTCGGCGCGTCGCGATGGATCGACCAGCGGTGCTCTGCCTTGACCTCGCCGCGCTCGTCCTGCGGCTCGCCCAGCACGTTCATGATGCGGCCCAGCGTGGCCGGGCCGACCGGCACCGAGATGGGTCCGCCGGTATCGGTCACCGACAGCCCGCGGCGCAGGCCCTCACTGACCCCCATCGCGATGCAGCGCACGACGCCGTCGCCCATCTGTTGCTGCACTTCGAGCACCAACCCACTGTCCTCGACCTTCAGCGCGTCGAAGATCTTCGGAATCGCGTCACGCGGAAATTCCACATCGACGACCGCGCCGATGATCTGGACGATGGTTCCGGAACTCATGATCAGGATTCCCCGCTAGGATGATTGAAGGCCAGAACGCAACCGTGCGGTGGCGCGCCACGAGATGATCCGCGCCCGTCGGAGCGCGCGGATTTTCGCACAAACCATCCGTCGATGTCGCCAGCAAGCGCCATGCGGCTCGCGATCGCGGCACGGTCGCGACGGCTCCATCAGGCGGTCGCGTGTTCCGCGTTCGCCTTGATCTGCTTGCTGATCCATGCAATCAACGCGGCATAACCCTGCTTAGCGAACAGCGCGCGATACTGGCCACTCTTCAGCGCAAGATCGCTGACGCCGTCCACGATCACGTTCGTGATCTGCCAGGCGCCCGCGTCATTGCGCTGCATCTGGTAGTCGAAACGATGTTTGTCGCCGCCGGATTCCAAGGTGTAATCGACCAGCAGGCGCCCGCCGATCGACTGGCTTCCGCCATACACGAAACGCTCCCCTGAATAGGAATCGAATTCCTTGGCGTAGGAAGACACGCTGAGCTTGGCGAGCATGTCCCGCAGCTGACCCTGCTGCCTGGAGTCGAGCTTGTCCCAGTCCTGACCCATCACGGCGCGGCTGATCAACGGAAAGTCGAAAACCTTGCGGACGACCGGGTCGAGTTCCCGATAACGCCCGTCGTAGCCGAGCTTCTTCCCGTCCTGCATGACCTTGAGCAAGGTATCCTGCAACCGTTCCACCGACATGCGCGCCGCCTTCACGTCGGCGGACTGTCCGGGCGCCGCGGCGCCCGCCGATGAACCCTGAGACGTAGGCGCCGCCGGGGTCGCCGTTAGTGCGCTGCTGGCGCCCGATGGCGGCGCGGCGAGGCAGACTCCCGCCCAAGCCGTCAGGAGACCTGCGATCAGCAAGCGTTGCGCAACGATCATGATTGTCCAACCCTAGTTAGCATCGGATGAATCCTGCGTGAACACGCGACGGCCTGCCGTCGCGACCAACCGGGCGCCCGATGGCAGCCTCACCGCACGTAGCTGCGTCCCTTCCACGTGGAGCGCACGCCGCGCCAGTAGCGCAGCGCGGAGCCCCATGTCATGCACAGATACAGGGTGCCCGTCACCGGCAGGAGAACGGCCAGCCAAGGCGGCGCATCATAGTAGCGCAGCGTCGGCAGGTAGCCGACGACCATGGCCACCACGGCCACCCAGGCCAGCGCCCACGCGAGCCCGCTGCCCGCGACAAGCGTCGCGATCGGCAGCCAGTAGACCAGCACGAACACCACGGTCACGATTGCGAGCAACGCGGCGGAATAGCGCAGCTGCGTGTAGGCCGAACGCGCGACCATGCGATAGATCGATGCAAGGCTTCCGTACTCCCGCAGGCTCACGACGCCGCGGCTGACGCCCATCCACGTCCGACCGCCGCTGACCTTGACGCGTCGCGCCAGCGTGCAGTCGTCTATGAGCGCGCCACGCAAGGAAGAGAACGCGCCCACGGTACGCAGCGTGGCGACCTCCACGAGCACACAGCCACCGGCCGCCGCCGCCACGCGCGAGCCGGGAGCATTCGAGAGCGCAAAGGGGTAGATGAGGCGAAAATAGTAGACAAAAGCCGGCAACAGCAGCCGGTCCCAGAAGGTCGTGCGTCGCAGATCCGCCATCACGGACACGAACTGCAGGCCGCGCTCGCGCCTGCGATTCAGCAGCGCAGCGAGCATGCCCGGTTTGAGCTCGATATCAGCGTCCAGCAGCAGGACCAGCGGCGTATCCACCCGGCGCAGCCCCTGCTCCAATGCCCAGAGCTTTCCGGCCCATCCGCGCGGCACGGCGTTGCCGTCGACAACGATTGCACCGCCGTTCCGTGCGACCTGTGCCGTCCCGTCGCTGGACAGGTCGTCCACCACGATCACTTTCAATCCCGCGGCCTGCGCACGGAGCGCCGCCAGTGTCCGCGCCAGAACGTCGGCTTCGTCACGTGCGGGAATCAGGACCGTGACGCGCGAGAAATCCGAATCGTCCACTGCGGCCTGTGGCCCCAAGCGCTCCCGGTTCAGCCAGGGCAGCCACGGCAACACCAGAAGCCCGACCCACGCGAGCACACTCGGCAGCACCAGGCCCAGCCATACAGCATCTGTGACGCGCAAGCCTTTCCTCCCGATCCCGCATCTCGATTGCAGCGCCAGAAACGACCCGGCCCAGATCAACTGGGCCGGGATACCTCAACGTGCGCCAGAGGCGTACCGCAGCGACAGGATCACTCGCTGTGCACGACTTCCGCCGCTTCCGCCTCGCTCTTCGCCTGCGAGAACCGCATCTTCGTTTCTTCCGGGTCGACCGGCGCCAGCGATGCCAGCGTCACGGGCGGCACTTGCTGTGCCGTCTTCCAGTTCGTATACACCTTGGGCGGGTCCGGGACGTAGGGACCGGTCAGCTTCGGGCCACGCAGGCTGACCCATAGCGCCTTCCACGGATGGTGGATGGCGTCCTCGGTCGCGGTGCCCTCGAAACCACAGTGCGCCATGCAGTTGTCGCACTTGGGATTGCGGCCCACGCCGTAGTGGTCCCACTGCGTATTCTCCAGCAGGTCGTTCCACGTCGGCTCGTAGCCTTCATCGACCAGCAGGTAGCAGGGCTTCTGCCAGCCGTTGATGTTGCGGCACGGCATGCTCCACGCAGTGCACTGGTAACCCTGGTTGCCGCACACGAAATCGATGAACAGGCTGGACTGCGAAAGCGGCCACTTGCTGTGCTTCTGCTTGCGGATGCCGAAGATCTTGCGAAACAGGTCCTTCGACTGGCGGCGCCCCATGAACACGTCCTGGCGCGGCGCGTGCTCGTAGGCAAACCCCGGCGAGAAGGTGATGCCGTCCACCTTCAGGTCGTTTGTCGCGAAATCGAAGAATTCGGCTACTTCGTCGGGCTTCGCGGTCGTGAACAGCGTGGTGTTTACATTGACGCGGAATCCACGCCGCTTGGCTTCGCGGATCGCGGAGACAGCGGTGTCGAACACGCCCGCACGGCCGACGCTCTCGTCGTGACGTTCACGCAAGCCGTCCAGATGCACCGAGAAGGTCAGGTGCTTCGAGGGCTTGAACAGGTCCAGCTTGCCTTCCATGAGGATGGCGTTCGTGCACAGGTAGACGTATTTGCCCTTGGCGATGAAGCCTTCGACGATGCGCTGGATGTCCTTGTGGATCATCGGCTCGCCGCCCGCGATCGACACCATCGGCGCGCCGCATTCGTCTACCGCGTGCATGCACTCCTCGTAAGACAGCCGCTTCTTCAGCGTATGGGAGTCGTAGTCGATCTTGCCGCAACCCGGGCAGGCCAGATTGCACTGGAACAACGGCTCCAGCATCAGCGTGAGCGCGTACTTCTTCTCGCCCTTGAGCTTCTTGCCAAGAATGTACTTGGCGACCGTCAACTCCTGCATCAAAGGAATACTCATCTCATCTCCACAAACCGGAACGGCCGAAATGGGTGCCGCAGGTTTTTACGTTGCACTGCATCATAATAACTGAGACAGGGCGTTTGTGTGATCCCGCTTGATCTGTGTCCATTCCAGCTTGAACCACGGCGTAAACCGTTCTGGATGTGCACTCATCTCGGCATCCAGCGCCTCCGGTGACAGCCACCGCGTAGCACTGATTTCCGTCGCGTTGACGTTCGGCGGCGCATCGGTCTTCCCGAGGTATACCCAGCAGAGTTCGTGCTCGGCGCCGTCTTCGTCGAACTGCGCCTGATACTCGAACTTGAACAGGAATTGCAGGACGCAGTCGAAGCCGAGCTCCTCTTGCAGCCGCCGGTGGATGGCGCCGTCCATGGTCTCCCCCCGCCGCGGATGCGAACAGCAGCTGTTCGACCAGTAACCGCCCCACAGGCGCTTGCCGGCCGCCCGCTGCTGTAGGAGCAGCTCCCCCGCACCGTTGAGAACGAAGAGCGAGAACGCGCGATGCAAGGTCCCGCTGCCGCGGTGCGCCGCCGCCTTGTCGAGGAAGCCCACCTCGTTGTCACGCGCGTCGACCAGCACCAGCGGCTCGTCGTCGAAGGACACGACGCGGTCGTTGGAAACCCCGTCGCCAGGCTCTGTCTTAGCCTTAGCCAACCTGCACCTCCATGCTGTTGTAGCCGTGCGCCCGAAGCGCTTCCATTACCGGGGCCGTTCCGTCCGGGCACAGCGCCACGATCGAACCGCCGCCGCCGCCGCCCGTCAGCTTGGCCCCGGCGGCACCGCTGTCGCGGGCGATCTGCACCAGCTCCTCGAGCTCCCAGCTCGACACGCGCAGCGCATTGAGCAACCCGTGGCAGACGTTCATCAGGTCGCCCAATTTCTGCAGGTCGTAGTCCTGCAGCGCCTTCAAGCCTTGCAGCGTGATGCCGTCGATCTCCTTGAACACCCGCTCGTAGAGCGGGGGGTTGCGCTGCCACGCCTCGCGGACGCTGCCGACCGTCTTCGCCGTCAGGCTCTCCTTGCCGCTCATCCCGATGACAAGCGGCAAGGGCCTGGGAACGTGGATCTCCTGCATGAGCGCCGGCTTGCCGTGCTCCGCCCTCCGGTACAGGAGGAATTTCCCGTAGGTCGCCATGGTGTTGTCGATCCCGGACGGCGTGCCGTGCGCGATCTTCTCGCACTCGAAGGCGATGCCGTTCACCTCCTCGTCGGACAGCTTCAACCCGTACTTCGCATCCAGCCCCCGGATGATCGCCACGGCCATCGCGGCCGAGCCGCCAAGCCCGTGTGCCCGCGGTACGTTGGGGTAGACCTCGATGCGCATGGAACGCTCGATGAGGCCGAGGCGGTCGAAGATGATGCCGAGCGACTTCTGGAAGGAATCGCGATGCCCGGCTTGGCGCTGCAGCCGGTACTCGACGCCCCAGCGCGGAATCATCAGCTGCACGCCGCCCGAATCCGTCTCCTGCACGCGCGCCTGGATCGCCAGCGGCACCGGCGCAGCGATGCAGTGGCTGCCGTATACCACCGCATGCTCGCCGAGCAGGATCACCTTGCCGTGGCCGGCGGTGCGCGCATCGAGCCGCGCGACTGCCTCGTTCGCCACCACCGGACGGGACTGCTTGCGGACCTCCACGAGCAGCTGCTGCGCCTTCCAGATCTTGATCTCGCCGCTGGCGATCAGACGCTCGACGACCGTGTCGAACAGCTCGGGCGGGACCTTCGCCGCCATCGCCACACTGCGCGCATGCAGCGTCATGTGACCCTGCTGGATACCTTCGGTACTCAGGGCACGCAGCGCCGAGAAGTTCTGCGCCAGACCCACCGCCGCCATGACCTCGGCCAGCTCGCGGGCCGAGTGGATGCCCAGCAGGCGATGGTTGAGCGCGACC
The DNA here is from genome assembly GCA_036379455.1 of Nevskiaceae bacterium. Classification (GTDB taxonomy): domain Bacteria; phylum Pseudomonadota; class Gammaproteobacteria; order Nevskiales; family Nevskiaceae; genus SCRT01. The sequence continues at coordinate 67,364 of DASVGQ010000146.1, read as the reverse complement.
GTCGGATTGGACTGCAGCGGCCCGCCGACGATGCCGACCTTCATCGGCAGCTCGATCTCCCCCACCAGATCGCCGTTCTCCGCCTTGTACCAGCGCGTCATTGAGGTGTATCGCCCGCCGCGCGCCGCATAAGCGTGCGCCGCGGCCTCGATGGCGCGCCAGTCGTTGCCGGTGGCCAGCGCGACGGCGTCGACGCCGTTCATCACGCCCTTGTTGTGGGTGGCCGCACGGTAGGGATCGACGCTCGCAAAATCGTTGGCGAGAATGACCCCGTCGCGCACCTGCTCACCGTCGTAGCCGCCGTCCGCCAGCTTCTCGATCGGCAGGACGACCCTCGCACGCGCCAAGGCGCGATCCGTCAGGTTCGACAGGATGCGCAGGAAGACCTTGCCGTCGGTGATCGATTCGACGAGCGACGCCACGCCCTCGCACATGGTGTTGACCAGATTCGCGCCCATCGCGTCGCGCGTATCGACCAGCAGATGCACGACGAGCATGTCGCCCTTGCCGTCGGGCAGATGATGCACGTGCACCTCGAGGTCCTTCGCACCGCCGCCGCGCGCCACCATCTGCGGATGCAGGCTGTTCGCGAGATCGAGGATCTCCTGCTTGCGCGTCAGCAGCTGGGCGCGGGCGCGCGGCACGTAGGGGATGTCGCAGACCTGTACCTGGCCGATGAGGATCGGCTCGGTGGAGCTGGTGCGGAAGCCTCCCGCCGAACGCATGGTCTTCGCCGCGGAGGACAGCGCGGCCACGATCGAGGGTTCTTCCACCACCAGCGGGACGATGTAGTCCTTGTCATTGATCAGGAAGTTGAGGCCCAGCCCGACCGGCAGCCCCATGACCCCGACCACGTTCTCGATCATCTTGTCGGCGGTGCCGACGTTCAGGGTGTGCGTGCCGCTGACCAGCGCGCGGTAGTCGGCGTCGTTGACCCAACCGCGATCGTGCATCACCCGCATGCGATCCTGTACCGACAGCTTGTAGAACTTGGGGACCCGCGAACGTTCGCGCGTCATGGCGTTTCGACCTCCGCTTCCATCCCGTCCGCCAGAGGCGCCACGGTCAACCCTGAGCCGTCCGTGCGGAGCTCCACGGTGCGGTAACCCGCGGCCCGGACGGCGTCCGTCACACGCCGCACGCTGGCCTCGCCCGAGGCCAGCGCCAGACCGAGGTCACCACCACCTGCCCCGCACGGTTTGTAGACGCCCCCGGCCGCCGTGACGGCGTCCGCGATGGCATCGTGTTCTGCAGAGAAAATGCGGATTTTACTCGCGCGATCGAGGGCGCGCAGCGCATCCGTGGTGCGCTCGACGGCGCGCAGCAAAGCGTCCGCTGCGCCGCCGCGGAGAGCCGCGACGCCCGCCTCGCTGGCGGCCCCGATGCGGTCCATGCAGCGGCGATAGGCGCCCGGCTCACCGTCGCGCCACTGCGTCAGCTGCTCCAGGAACGCGCGCGTCGAAGCAGAACGCCCGGACCACACGTAGATGCGCTCGACCGCCGCGGGCCAGGCGCAGCGCTCGACATCCACCGTGGTACCGCGATTGCGAAATACGATCTCGCCACCGTACACCGCGGCGGCGACGTCGAGGCCGCTGCCGCGTCCTCGCTGGAAACGGCGATGGATGGCCAGCAGCCGCTCCAGCCACGCGCCACGTTCCGCAAGGATGTCGGCACGGCCAGCGTTGGCGACCAGCGCCGAGGCGAGCGCCGCGGTCAGCGCGGCGCTCGACCCCAGGCCCAGCTTGATGGCCCTGCCGTCGCGGTGATCGAAAAAGGTGGCGCTGTCGAGATCGGCGCGCCACGGGGCGGATGGCAGCAGCCCACTCTGCGCGAGCGCGCCGATGACGGCGACTACCAGCGCAAAGTCCATCGCGTGCGCGGCGTCATCCCATTTGACGCCGCCGCCTGCATCTACTGCGAAGGTCAGCACCGCGTCGTGGACGTCCGGCGCGTACAGCTCGCAGCGGCGTCCTTTGGCGGCACCCACCTCCACCGCCACGTGCCGATCCACCGCCATGACCACCGCCGGCGCGCCTTCGAGCACCGCGTACTCACCCATCAGCACGAGCTTGCCCGGCGCCCGTGCGCGGACGCTCATGCCTGTACCTGGTCGGCCGCAATCCGCCGTGCGCCGTCTCCCAGCCCGCAGCTGAACACGCGCAGCACGCCGGGCAGCGACCGCAGGGCTTCGACCACTTCGGTCTCCGCAGCCGGCAGACACACCGCCTTTACCTGCGGGCCCGCGTCCACCGTGAAGAACACCGGCACGCCGCGATGGCGCAGCGCGCGGACGCAGTGCATGCCCTCCATCGTGGCGCCGTTCCAGTACAGCAGGCCCGGCCGGGCGGCCATGGCCAGCGCGTGCATCTTCAGACAGCTGAACTCCGACACGTCGGCGAGGCGCTCGAAATCCTTCGCCGAGACCGCTTTCCGTGCTTCGCGCAGGTCGCCTTCCTGTCCGTCCACCCACGCCGACTGGTACGGCGAAGTGTCTACCGTGCGCACCATGCCGGCCGTGGAGCCGACGGTCTTGCGCGCCTCCGACGTCACCGCGATCAGGACACGCAGCGGCCAGTCCCCGGGAGCCGCCAACTGCGCTGCGCATGAGTCCGTGCCATCAGGACGCGACCCGCGCGCCCATTCCACATAGCCCCCGAAGATGGAGCGGGCCGCCGACCCCGAGCCACGGCGCGCCAGCACCGACCGCTCTGCGTCGCTCAGCGGCAGGCCCAGCGCCGCGGCTGCGGCGGTCACGAGCGCCGCAAAACCGGAGGCCGACGAGGCCAGTCCCGCGCCGGTCGGAAAGTCGTTGAAGCTCGTCACCCGCGCGCGGCATGCGGTGCCGGCGCGCGCGCGCAGCAGGTCGAGGCACGCCGTCACCCGGAGGACCGCCTGCGGTTGCAGCGCGCCGTTGAGGGTGAACGCGTCGGCCTGCAGCGCAGGATCGAAGCGTACGTACGTACGCGTCGAGATGTTGTCCAGCGTGATCGACAGCGAGCCTACGGCCGGCAGGTTGTACTCGAGATCGCGCTTGCCCCAGTACTTCACCAGGGCGATGTTCGGATGCGCCTGCGCCGCAGCTTCGGGAAGTGCTTCGCCTGGATGGCCCACGTCGTCCTCCCCGACCAATCGACCGGCGGCATCGCGCCGCCACCGCACCACGCTGTGCGCAGTTTATTGCAAAGCCACGGCCCGAACCCCCGGGACGCGCCGCGACCGAGGGGGCACAGCGGCGACGATGCGCCGCCGGCCCGTGATGTCGCAGCACCGAACCGGCTCCCGGTCGCAGCCGAGCCATGCGCTGAGTGACGTCTCCTCCGCGGCGCCAGCGCCGATGACGCCCGGCACGATGCGATAATGCCGCGATGATCCCGCGCACAGTCCTCGAGCGAGCGGAGACCGAACTTGCGCGCACGGACGAAGCGCTCGCGGCGCTCATCGCGCGCCACGGGCCATGCCAGCTGGGGCAACGCACCCGCCCCGCCTTCCACGTGCTCTGCACATCGATCATCAACCAGCAGCTTTCAACCAAGGCGGCGGACGCCATCCAGGATCGCGTCGCGGGGCTGCTCGGTGCGCCGCTGTTCACGCCGGCCGCGTTCCGCGGCATCGAGGCGGAACGCCTGCGCGCCGTGGGACTGTCGCGGTCGAAGTCGCGTTGGCTCATCGACATCGCGGCGCGAGTCGACCGCGGTGAGTTCTCCTTCGCTGAGCTGGCACAGATGGAAGACGAACGCGCCATCGCCACGCTGGACGCGCTGCCGGGCATCGGCCGCTGGTCGGCGGAGATGTTCCTCATCTTTGCGCTCGACCGGCTGGACGTCTTCTCGCTGGGCGACGTCGGGCTGCGCCGCGGGGTCGCGCGCCTGCACCACGGCGGCAAGCCCATGAGTGACCGTCAGACGCTGCGCGTCGTCAAGCGCTGGGCGCCTTGGCGGTCGGTCGCCAGCTGGTTCCTGTGGCGCATCGACGATACCGACGCGGGGGCCTGGGCGTGATGCGGAAGCCGGTCGACGTTTCACGCCACGCACGCCGCGCAGGCCCTGCGCTATAACGGGCGCACCACCGCACCGGACGACGCGATACGCCATGAAACTCGAAGGTTCGTGCCACTGCGGGAGCGTGCGCTTCAGCTGCGAGGCTTACGCTCCGGTACCTTACATGCGCTGCTACTGCTCCATCTGCCGCAAGACGGCCGGCGGCGGTGGCTACGCCATCAACCTCGGCGCGCGTTACGACACGCTCAGGGTCGAAGGTCGCGAGAACCTGTCCGTCTATCGCGCGCGCATTCGCGAGGAAGACGGCAGCTGGCGGCAGAGCACGGCCGAGCGCTACTTCTGCAAGCACTGCGGCAGCGCCCTGTGGCTGTACGACCCGACGTGGCCCGAGCTCGTCCATCCGCAGGCCTCAGCGATCGACACGCCGCTGCCCATGGCGCCGGAGACCGTCCACATCATGCTGGGCTCGAAGGCCAACTGGGTGAAGGTGGCTTCCGGCCCGCACGACGTGCACTACGACGAGTTCCCGCCTGATTCGCTCGAGGCGTGGCATCGCAAGCACGGCCTGCTCGACGGCGAACCGTGAGCGCGGAGGCCTCCAAGGTTGACGGGAGCATGAACAGCATCAACTTTCGGAAAAAGTTCCGCGACGATTCCACCGCCCCCATCGGGATTCCCGCGAGCCACGCCCGCGCGCCCGGCAAATTGCCGCCATGAGCACGCAGGACGCTCCGCAGCTCGTCGAGATGCCGCTGTTTCCGCTCAGCACGGTGCTGTTCCCGGGCGGCTACGTGCCGCTGAACGTCTTCGAGCGACGCTACGTGGACATGACGCGCGCCTGCCTGCTCCATCACACGACCTTCGGCGTGGTGCTGATCAAGGCCGGATTCGAGACCGGTCGACCGGCCGTTCCCTGGGATCTCGGCTGTACGGCGCGCATCGTCGACCATCGGGAGCCGCGCCCGGATGTCTTCCAGCTGCTGGGGCGCGGCGAGGCGCGCTTCAGAATCCACGACCATCGCGCGCATCCGGACGGGCTGCTCGTCGGCAGCGTGGAGCTGCTGGCACCCGCGCCACCGATGTCGGCGCCGGATGAATATGCGTGGTTCGCTGCGCTGCTGAGACGCATCCTCGGCACGCTGCACACGCGGCTGCGCACGGACGAGGAACGCTTCGACGACGCGAACTGGGTCGCCTGCCGCATCGCTGAACGCCTGCCGATCATTCCGGAGCGCAAGCAGCGGCTGCTGGCCGCGGAACCAGGGATGCCGCTGCTCAACGCTCTCGCCGCCGAGCTGCACGCGCTCGACCTCGGGCCGGACGCCGGCGCGCCCGCAGCTTCGTGATCAACGCATCGAAGCTGACGCTGCGGCGCGGCGGGCGCGCGCTGCTCGAGGGCGCCTCCTTCGCGCTCAACGACGGGTGGAAAGTCGGTGTCGTCGGCCGCAACGGCAGCGGGAAATCGACGCTGTTCGCGGCACTGGAAGGCAAGCTCAGCCCGGACGCGGGGGAGTTGTCCACGGTCGCGGGCTACGACGTGGCGACCGTCGCCCAGCAGATGCCGGACGACGGCCGATCCGCGCTGGAGTTCACGCTCGACGGGGACGCCGAGTGGCGCGCACTGCAGACCCGGCTCTCGCGGGCCGAAGCGGAGGCTGACGCGGCCGCGATCGCCGCGTGCCACGAACGGCTGGCGCAGATCGACGGCTACGCCACCCACGCGCGCGCCGCGCGCCTGCTCAAAGGTCTCGGCTTCTCCGACGCGCGGCAGCAGACGATCGTCAACGCGCTGTCGGGCGGCTGGCGTGAGCGGCTCAACCTCGCACGCGCCCTCCTGTGCCGCTCGACGCTGATGCTGCTCGACGAGCCGACGAACCATCTCGACCTCGACGCCGTGCTTTGGCTGGAGGAATTCCTGCGCATCTACCCCGGCACGCTGCTCGTCATCTCGCACGACCGCGAGTTCCTCGACGCAGTCACCGACCATACGCTGCATCTCGTCGAGAACACCGCCACGCTCTACGCCGGCAACTACTCACAGTTCGAGCGCGTGCGCGCCGAGCGGTTGGCGTCGCAGCAGGCACAGTACCAGCGCCAGCAGCGCGAGATCGCCCATCTGCAGGCCTTCATCACCCGGTTCCGCGCCAAGGCCACCAAGGCCAGCCAGGCGCAGAGCCGCATCCGCACGCTGGAACGCATGGAAAAGGTCGCCGCGGTGCACGCCGAGTCACCGTTCGCCTTCCAGTTCCCGCCGCCAGTGCGGTTGCCCTCGCCGCTGCTGCGGCTCGACGACGTCGCCGCGGGCTACGGAGACCGGGTCATTCTTCGCACGCTGCGCCTGACGATCCTGCCGAGCCACAGGGTCGGCATCCTCGGCGCCAACGGCGCCGGAAAGTCGACGCTCATCAAGACGTTGGCCGGGCAGCTGCCGGCGTTGCACGGAACGGCTATGCGCGACCCACACCTGCGCATCGGCTACTTCACGCAGTCGACGAGCGACAGCCTGGACAGCGCCGCGTCTCCGCTGCTGCACCTGCGCCGGCTCGACCCGCAAACCCCGGAACAGGCGCTGCGCGACTATCTCGGCGGATTCAACTTCCGTGGCGCCCGGGCGCTGGAACCGGTAGGCGACTTCTCCGGCGGCGAGCGCGCGCGGCTCGCGCTGGCACTCGTCGCGTGGCAACGGCCGAATCTGCTGCTGCTCGACGAACCGACGAACCATCTGGATCTCGACATGCGGCACGCGCTGGAAGCCGCGCTGCTCGACTACGGCGGCGCCGTGCTGCTCATGTCGCACGACCGGCACCTGATCGACAGCATCTGCGAAACCCTGTGGTGGGTACATGAGGGCGCGTGCGCGCCCTTCGATGGCAGCGTCGACGACTACGCGCGGGTGATCTCCGGCCACGCGCCGTCGGCCACTACCCCGGTGCAGTCAGTGTCGTCTCCCAGGAAAACGTCGCGGGCGGCCCGTGGTGCGGGCGCAGACCCGGCGCGTCGCAAGGCGCTCCGGGCCGAAATGCGTGACGTCGAGGCGCGCATGGAACGGCTGCGCCGCAAGCTCGGCGAACTCGACCAGCGGCTCGCGGACCCACGGCTCTACGAGGACAGCTATGCGGCCGCCAAGGTCGTCCAGGAACACGGCGAACTCAAGGCACGGCTCGACGAAGCGGAGGCGCAATGGCTCGAGATCGGCGAGGCACTGGAGACCATGCAGGAAAGGGCGTCCACCTGAGGTCGGCGGCAGGCTCCCTCACTTCGAGGAGGACAGCGCAGGCGCAAATGCGCTGGCAACTGGCAAGCGTTACTTGAAGGGCGGTCGCCGCGTGGCTCGCGGCGCTTCGATGTCATCGTGCAGCGCGCACAGGCCCCGCAACACGAGATCGACTGCACCAACCATGCCGATCACGACCCCGTTCTCGATCACCGGCGCCCGCGACAGGTGGAAGCGTTCGAAGAGCTGCGCGCAATGGCGGATGCCCATCTCGGGATCCACGGGCAGCACGGGCTTCGTCATGATCTCGTACATGTTGACGCGGTCCGGCGCCCGGTCGCGTGCCAGCACCTGGCGCGCGATGTCGGAGATCAACACGATTCCGTAGGCGTCCTCCGCGCCACGCTTGTCGATGATCCACGCGCGATTCTCGACGTGGCGCATCCCGCGTAACGCTTCCGCGACGGTGGTCATGCCGTCGATGAGATCGATGTCCGCCGCCATCACGTCGCGCACGTGGATCGCGCGGCGTGCATCGCTCATGGCGCATCGCCCAGCGAATCACCGAGCAGCCGCACCTGCTGCGTCACGCCCACCGCATCCTCGACGTTCAGCTGGATCGCGATCCCTGCTCCTTGCTGGATATCGAACTCCCCGAGTTCCGCGATCTTCTCCAGGATCGTCCGGCTCAGGTGCGTGGCCACCACGAACAGCAGAACGTCGCGCGGCGACTCAAGCGCCAGTCCGAGGAAGCTCCTCGCCTCCTTCAAGCCCTCGCCGCGGGCCTGATGGATCACCGTCGCACCGGTCGCGCCCGCCTGTCGGGCGCCTTTCAGGACCTTCGTCGTCTTGTCGTGCTCGACCAGCGCCACCAGCAATTTGAAGTCCATCGCTCGTACTTCCCGCTCTATCCGTCAAGTTTCGGCACGAGTGCGCCGGGCCAACCATACACTGATCTGCGCGTAGCCCATGACGGACATGATCGGGAAAAGGCAGGCAAAAGCGACCAGCCCGAAGCCGTCGACGAGGACGTCACGACCCGGCAAGGCGCGCGCGAGCCCGAGGCCGAGAGCCGTGACCAGCGGCACCGTGATAATGGAGGTGGTCACTCCGCCCGAGTCGTAGGCGATCGAGATGATGCCGCGCGGCGCGAAACGCGTCTGCAGCAGCAACAGGAGATAGAAGGGCAGCAGGAACCAGTACAAGGGAACGCCGAGAATCACCTTGAACGCACCCAGCAGCAGGCCAATTGCCACACCCACTGCAACTGCCAGCCGCAGCCCCCACCGACTGACGGCACCTCCCGATACCTCGTGCACTTTGCCTGCCACCGCGATGACCGCCGGCTCGGCGATGCTCGCAGCGAAAGCCAGCGCCGCCGCGAACAGGCAGACCCAGTAGTAGTCATACCAATGTGCCGTGCCCGGCGTCGCGGACGACCCGCCGACGAACTCCGGCGCCGTCAACTGCCGGGCCATCAGATCCCCCAGCGGGAACAGCGACATCTCCAATCCCTGCAGGAGGATCGCCAGCCCCAGCACGAGGCACGCCAGCCCCGCGACGGCACGTCGCCAGTCGGGCAGCGGGCGACGGATGACGACGAACTGGAACAAGGCGACCAGCGCGACGATCGGCGCGATCGCGAGCGACGCGTCGATCAGCGCCCGAAGCGTCGCGGTGATCACGGACGTCACGCCAGAGCTCCGAACGCGAGTACGGCGATCATCGGCATGACCGTGGAAAGGGCCACCAAGCCGAAGCCATCCACCAGTGGATCGCGGCCCTCGACGGACGACGCGATGCCCACGCCCAAGGCGGCGACCAAGGGCACCGTGATCACGGAGTTGGACACCGGCCCCGAATCGTAGGCGATCGCCATGACCTCGGCGGGCGCCAGCGGCGAAATGACGACCACCAGCAGGTAGGCCGCGGTCAGCAACACATGCATCGGCCACGCGAGGACGATCCGCAGAACGCCCACGACCAGCGCGAAGCCGACCGCCGCGCAGATGAGCAGCCGCAGCCGCAGCGCATAGAAACCGTGGGCCGTTTCCGCCGTGACGCCGCTGTCGGCGGCCGCCTGGGCCGCCTTGTCGGCCACTGCAATGAGCGCCGGCTCCGCGGCCGAGGCGCCAAAGCCCAGCGCAAACGCAAACACCAGCATCCAGATCAGGCTGCCCTTGTGCGCGAAGGCGTAGGCCAGCGCGTCGCCGATCGGAAACAGACCGATCTCCAGGCCACGCACGAACAGCGTGAGACCGACGATGACCATCAGCATGCCTGCCACGAGACTGCCGAGATCAGGCAGCGGCTGCCGCACCACCGCAAGCTGGAAAACAACGACCACGAGGAAGATCGGCAAGAGGTCGCGCGTGCTGCCATACAAGCCGCCCGCGAATGTGGCCCATTGCTGCTTCAATCCTTCCCCCGGAATGCAACGCGTCGGAATCTGCCGGTGCGCGCGCCGCGCCTTGCCACCTCTCACGACGCGCCGCGCGGCCTGCGCGCGCGGGTCGTCGTCCGTGGCGGCCTGGCCTGATGTCTCCTGAAGCGCCTGCGGCGGCGCACGCCGCGACACGCGCGAACCATCATACACAGCAGGCTTCAGATATCAGCTGCAGGCGGGTGTCGCGGTCGCCCGCCGCGAGAGATCAATCGCGTGCATCGCGAGCAGCGCGAAAGAAGCCGCCGGAGGACGCCCGCGCCTCCGTGCGCGCGCCGGTCCCGCGACGCCACCACCACCGTCTCGACAACGGCCGATCGACGCTCAGGGTCGCTCTCCCGTCCACGCATGTTCCGGCGACGCATCACCGCTACCCCAGTGCGCCGTGAACGCCGTAAGCCGTTCATCGAACGCGAAACGTACGTTGCCGTAACCGAAGGGGTCACGCCAGTTGCAGAGAACCACGCGCAGCGCTTCCGGTCGGCATCCTGAAAGTGCCCCCGCGGCAAGCCGGCCATGCTCCAGATACCGGTAACTGCCGTCGAAGGGCACCTGTACCGGACCCATCCACGTCGTGTCGACGGAGGTCCATACACCGGCGGACTCGAGCCGCCCCGTGAACGTGCCGCGCAGGCCGCTCCACCATGGACGCGCTGCCTGCAAGGTCGCCCCGCCCGGATCGGCGGAAGGTAGGGACACCGGGGCAGCCGCACCGGCTGCCGTCACCTTGAGCCGTGCCGCAGCGACCGCATCGATCTGAGCTGCGGCAGATGCGGGCACGGTACCGCGTTCTGCCCAAGTCAAGGCCGCGGCACCGCCTATCGCTATCAATCCTGCGAGCGTAACCACGCGAACGTAGCGACCACCGCGCGCCGCTGCCGGCTTTGCGGCTGGAGCGACGCGCGACGCGCGTACGGTACTGCTCCTGGGGTCTGCACGGCGGGATGTCGTGGACTCCGCGCGGGACGGCGTGCGGCTCACCGACGCCGCGGATTCGCTTCCGGCCATCTGCCGGTCATAGTCGCGCCGCCGCACCGGATCGGACAGGACGTCGTAGGCGGCATTGATGAACTGCATCGTCCGCTCCGCGTGGATGTCCTCAGCATGGCGGTCCGGGTGATGTTTCTGCGATAGCGCGCGATAGGCGGCGCGGATCACTTCGGGCGGCGCGTCCTGCGCGACCTTCAGAGTCTCGTAATGCGTGGCGGGACGGTCCGTCATGGGCGCGTCCGGAATTCCACGCATCCGCAGTGCGCCGTCTTCGCCTGGCGCGCGATGCGTCGCACAGGGTGCACCCCGCAGCCCGATCGGCGGGCAAGGCGTGCCGCGACGCCCCGCGCCGCGGGCTGCCGCGCACACGCAAATGTCCGGTCAGCGGCCACACGGGAGGCCGGCAAGTTCCGTACCCGGAAAGATCGCCGCACCCGGACGTGCAACCCCACGCCAGCCTTCCATCCCGCGCGGGCACCTGCAGCCCCCGCATGAATCCACCCCGGCATCCCGTAAGATCGCGGGCACCGTTCGATCGTTCATCGCAAGGAAAGGGGGCTCTCCGTGCTCGACGTCGAATCATTGCTTCAGCCCATCTCGGACACATCGCCAACGGGCGACGACCTCTCCTTCTCGCCGGAGTTCGACGTCATCCAGGAAGCGCGCCGCAGCGACGACGCCAGCCTCGACCAGGGCGAATGGATCACCGAGCTCAAGGTCGCGGACTGGCCGTCGGTCACCCGGCTGTGCACTGAACTGCTGACAACACGCACGAAGGATCTGCGGCTCGCGGCCTGGTCGACCGAGGCGATGACCCATACCGACGGCTTTGTCGGACTGGCGGCTGGGTACCGGCTGGCGGCCGGCCTGTGCGATCGCTTCTGGCCAGCGCTGTATCCCGCCGATGAAGCGGGCGACACGGACCTGCGCAGCGGGATCCTCGCGTGGCTGCTGACGCACTCGGTCCAATGGATACGCGCCGTCCCGCTGACAGCCGCGCCGCAGGGGCGCTTCGGCGCGAATGACATCGAAGCAGCGGGGCGAGATGCGGCGCGCGACGGCTCGAGCGATCAGGACGGGGCCGGGATCGAGGCGGCGTGTGCCGAGACACTTGATGCGTTCCACGAGCAGGCGTTCGTCGCGTTGACGGACGCCGAACGGGCGCTGCGCGAACTCGAAACCGCCGTGGACGCGCGGCTCGGCGAAGGCGGTCCGAGCTTCACGGCGACCCGCGAGGCGCTGGATGCCGTCACCCGCATCGCACGGCGCGCCGCCGGTCCGACGTCTGCGACGCCACACGACCCGGCCGACGATGGAGGCCCGGCAGCCGCGTCTCCAATCGCGCTGGCCAGCGGCGCGCCCGATCTGCCGTGCGACGACGGCGCGATCAGCACGCGGGAAGAAGCCTTGCGACAGCTGCAGCAGATCGCCGCATTCTTTCACCGCACCGAACCGCACAGCCCCGTTGCCTACCTCGCAGAGCGCGCGGCTCGATGGGGACGCATGCCGCTGCACGTCTGGCTCAAGGCCGTGTTGAAGGACAACCCGGCGCTGTCGCAGCTCGAAGAACTGCTCGGTGTAACCATCGCCGCACCGGACGCCGACGGAAGCCAAGACCGCTGACTTCGCCAGCGGCCACTGCGGGCGGTTTCCAGGATCATGCGGGAACGTCACGGGTAGCCGATGACTGTGCGGGAAGGGACCACAACCCCGGGCGCCGAGCCGCGCTGCTCGCGCGCGGCGCCGGCATCGCGCATACGGGCGGGGGAAGCTGGCATCAGCACGGTGTGCCCGCCGGTCGCACGATCTACCGCGACGGCACGCTGATCGTCGACGACGGCACGGACTGGTTGGCGCGAGGCTACAATCGTTTCGGGGAAGTGGCGTGGGCGGCGGGCTTGGCATGGGGAGGCCCGCGAAATCGCTTTCGCGACTTGGGGCACGTGGAGTTGCGCGCGGGGGCGATAGTCGCATAACGCAGGGCTGAAGACTCTGCGGCGAGCGCTGGCGCGGGGGAGCCATGGGCAAGCCATTCATCGCGGTCGGAGACCGGACCAGCCACGGCGGCACCGTCGTGGGCGGGGCACCGGCCGTCACGACGGGCGGCAGGCCGGTAGCGCGCGTCGGTGATGTGGTGACATGCCCGGTTGCCGGACACGGCACGAACGTCATCGCCAGCGGCGATCCCATGTTGATCGTAATGGGCCGGCCGGTCGCGCGCGACGGCGACGTAACGGCCTGCGGCGCGACGCTCATCGCCGGCCAGCACGCCACGGTGGACGGGTCGTGACGGGGGGAGCGGCCGTGTGGGCGTCGGGGCGGGTCGTCGCGTGACCGTGCGGCGGAAACTGCTCTCGGCGCTGGCACTGGTTTCGACGATCTGGGCGATCCTCTGGGCGTTCGCGCTTCTGCGCTGGCGCGCTGGCGACCGCATCCCTGCGGGCAATGAGCTCGCGCTGCAGCTGCTGGCGCTGCCGCTGGCCGCCACCGGCCTCGTCGGGTTGGCGTATGCGGGCATGCGGCGGTTGCGAACGATCCCCGGCGCGCACGAGGCCGCCCGCGGGATGCCCGCCGCGCGCGAGACCCAGGTACCGCAGGCTGCCGAAGCCGCATGGCTGCCGTTGCTCGACGCACAGGTGCTGATGCCTGCCGGAGACGCGCCCGAGGATGTGCTGCAGGCGGCACGGCAGGGGCAACGACCGCGGTTGCACACGGCGCTGCGCGACGCTCTGCACCGGCCGGTGCTGGCAGCTGGAGTCAAAGGCCTCGATCCGGATGATCTCGCCTGGCCTGCACCCATGTCGGCCTGGCCAGCGCCGCGCCGCCGTGTGTTCGCGCTCGTCGAACGTCTGGCGCTGCGCACGCTCGAAGCGAACTCCGCGATCCTGCGGAGCGCCGCCGGACGGCAGGCGGGGCCGACACCTTCTGCCGTCGCCCGCATCGAATGGTGGCTGCCGAAAGGCTGGCTCGGCGACGACGCCCCGGCCTGCAGCACATGGTTGGCCGAGAAACTCGAGGCCAGCGGCTGGCGGCGCGGCGAGGTTCCGATCGAAGTCTTCGAGGCGGACGGCGAGCTGCCGGCGTGGCGGCGGCTCGACGCGCTCAGCCGCGACGCGCTGCGAAGCGCCGACGCACTCCCGCGGCTGGTGATCGCCGGGGCGTCGCATGTGGATCAGGTGCAGGTCAGCGCCTGGGAGCGAGCGGGCGCCCTGTACGCACCCTCAACGCCGGAGGGGCGCGTCCCCGGCGAAGGCGCAGCCAGCATTCTGGTGATACCGCCCGGCACGCTCGATCGCATTTCGACGCCAGTGCGGCTGAGCCGACCCTTCCTGAAGCCGCGCGGCAGAAGGGTCGACGCGCCGCAGCGGCTGCAAAGCGACGTGCTCATGGCGCTGGCCGAGGAAGCGTCCACGCGTGACGGCCGTGCACGGGGCGCGCCGCTCGCGCTGTTCTCCGACACCGACATTCGCAGCAGCCGCTGCGCAGAAGCCCTGCATTTCGCGGCGGCACTGCAGCCAGACGAGGACCCGATGACCTCGCTGTATCGCGTGGGGGTAGCCAACGGCGACTGCGGCATGGCGCTGTGCCTTGCGGTCATCGCCGCGGCGATGCGTCACTGCGTGACGCGCGGCCAGCCTTGCCTGGTCTTCTCCAACGGCGCGCCGACCCTGCGCGCCGTCATGCTGCTGAGCCCGTCGCCGTCGGTCGGGCCGGCCGATCGCGGCACCGAAGGGACGTGAAACCCTGATGCTCTATCGTCTCCGCGATCTGCTTCACCATCCGCGCCTGCAGGCGCTCGCGGCCGCCGTCGGCGCCGCCGGGGCCACCCTGCTCGGCGTCAAGGTCGCGGGCCGAATCCCGCTATGGATGCTGATCGCGGTCCTTGCCCTGCTGCTCGCGGCCTGCGTGCCGTGGCTGCTGCACCGGCGCCGGACACACAAGGCGGCGCGTGCCATGGCGCCGGCGCTGACCGGGACGGACTCCCTGTCCAGCCGTCCGCACCGCGCGCCGGACTCCGACGCCGAGCTGCTTCGCCGCCGCATGCATGCAGCGGTCCGCTCCATCAAACGCTCCCGACTCGGCCAGCTGCGCGGGCGTGATGCGTTGTACGAACTGCCTTGGTACATGGTCATCGGCAGCCCTGCCGCCGGCAAGAGCTCGGCCATCGTCCAGTCGGGCCTGCGCTTCCCCTTCGCGGACGAACGCGGACCGGTCGTCCAGGGCATCGGCGGAACGCGCAACTGCGACTGGTATTTCACGACCGAGGGGATCCTCCTGGACACCGCCGGACGCTACGCGGTGCGGGACGACAACCGCCGCGAATGGTTGAGCTTCCTCGATCTGCTTCGCAGGTATCGGCCGCGCGCGCCGATCAACGGAATCATCATCGCCGCCAGCGTCGCCGAACTCGCGGCGAAGCGCCCGGAGTTCGCCATCGAGCTTGCGACGAAGCTGCGCCAGCGCGTACAGGAGCTGACGGAAAGACTGGAGGTCATCGCACCCGTCTACGTGGTCTTCACGAAGGCGGACCTGATCGCCGGTTTCGGCGATTTCTCCGGATCGCTCGACGAAGCCGGGCGCAACCGCGTGTGGGGGGCAACGCTGCCGTTCAACGCGGACGCACGCGCGGACGCCGCCGCTGAAGTCGACCGCCACTTCGACGAGCTGGTTGAAGGCCTGCGGGAAGCCGCCCTGGCACAGATGGCGCTGACTCCGGACGCGCCTGCCGCACCGGGCCTGCTCACCCTGCCGCTGGAGTTCGCCGGCCTCAAGCCGATCCTGAAGACATTCATCGCGACCCTCTTCGAGGACAACCCCTACCAGTACCGACCGGTATTCCGCGGCTTCTATTTCACCAGCGCGCTGCAGGAGACGGCCTCCGTCCACCGCGCGTCCGAGCGCATCGCACGGCGCTTCCAGCTGGGCCCGGCGACCGTCGAAACCAGCGCGCTAACGGTTGCGCGCAGCCATTTCCTCACTGAACTGTTCCGCAAGGTCATCTTCGCGGACCGCGACATGGTGCGCCGGTACTCAAGCCCGCGAAGAACCCGCGCACGCCGGGGGCTGCTGGCCGTGACCGCCGTCGCCCTGGCGATGGTCCTCGGCGGATGGGCGTGGTCCTACGGCACCAACCGTCAGCTGATAGCCAACGCGCAGGCGGATCTGGCACACGCGGTCGCCGTCCAGCGCCAGCGCGCCGACCTGTCGTCGCGCCTCGAGGCGCTGCTGATCCTCCAGGATCGGCTGCAACAGCTCGAGGCCTGGCGACACCGACGTCCGCTGGCACTTGGATTCGGGCTGTACCAGGGCGACCAGCTGGAACGCAAGCTTCGGCTGGAATATTTCGCCGGCATGCGGACCGTCATGCTTGCTCCAGCCAGCGAGCATCTCGAGCACTATCTCGCACAGCTCGCCGATCACCGCGATGAGCTTCGCGCCGCCACCGCGAACGCCACTCTTCGCGCGTCGACCGGAGCGGCACAGGCGCGGTATCAGCCACCCTCGCCGTCCGACCCGCAGGAGGCCTACAACGCGCTGAAGGCCTACCTGATGCTGGGGCAACCGGAGCGCGTCGACGCGGTCCTGTTGTCCGGACAGCTCACGCGATTCTGGCGGGACTGGCTCGAAACCCATCGCGGCGCCATGACGCGCGAGCAGCTGATCGCCACGGCGCAACGCCTCGTGACGTTCTACGTCACGCAGTACCGCGAGCCCGGCTGGCCCACGATCGACGGCAAGGTGACTCTGGTAGAGGACACGCGCGGCGTGCTGCGGGAGGTCATGCGCGGCACGTCGGCGATCGAGCGCGTCTACGCACAGATCATCACGCGCGCCGGCGCGCGCTATCCGTCGATCACGCTCACATCGCTGTTGAAGGATGTGCCGGGAAGCGCGGCGTTGGTCGGCAGCCAGCCGGTCGCCAGCCCCTACACCCGCGCGGCATGGCGCGGCTACGTGAAACCAGCCATCGACAGCGCCGCCAGCCGCGAGCTCAGTACCAGCGACTGGGTGCTGCAAAGCGTCACGGCAACGGATTTGACGTTGACCGGCAGCCCCGAGCACGTGAAGAAGGAGCTCCGGGCGCTATACGACAGGGAATACATCCGCCAATGGAAAGCCTTCGTTCAGGGCGTCGACGTGCCTAGCGTGGATGATTTCGACGCCGCGGTGCGTCTCATGAACGCATTGGGCGATCCGCGGAATTCACCGCTGGCGGCGCTGCTGCAGCGGGTCCACGACGAGACTTCGTGGGGCGCGCCGGCGTTCGCGCGCCCGTCGACACCGTCAGCCGGCGGCCTGTCCGGCTGGTTCGCGCGAGTCATCCTGCGACGCCCTGTGCCCGCGCGGCCGGCACAACAGAACTCCGACCAGGAATATGCGGACCGGGAGGGCAGCGCGCCGACATCGGACACGATCGCCTCGGCCTTCGCGGCAGTCACGCGGGCCGTGGCGTCGCATGACGGCCGCCCATCGCCGCTCGCCGGCTATGTGGAGATTCTCGGCAAGCTGCGCGCACGGCTCGCCGCGATCGGCAACCAGGACACCGCGGGACCGGGCGCACGTGCGCTCATCGCGGCCACTCTCGGAGAGGGACGGTCGGAGCTCGCAGCAGGCCTCCAGTGGGTGGACGAGCAGATGCTGGGCGGGGTCGAAGCGAGTGAGCGGGAGGCCTTGCGGCCCCTGCTGCTGAAGCCCCTGACCAAGACCTTCCGTGCGCTGATCGCGCCCGCGGAGGCGGATGTGAACGCGATCTGGCGTGCACAGGTCCACTTGCCTTTCGAGCAGAACCTGGCAGGGAAGTATCCCTTCGACCGCGGCGGGCGCGTACAGGCCGCGGCGACCGAGATCGCCACCATCTTCGGCCCGGACGGTGCGATCGCGAAGTTTGCCGGCGATACGCTCGCACCCCTGGTGCGTCGGAGGGGCGACACCCTGACTCCGAGGCAGTGGGCCGGCATGGGGATCAACCTGTCCGCCACGTTCATGGCCGACTACGCCCGGTGGACCGCACCGCTCGACCAGACCACGGCTGCGGCCGGCACGCAGACCGTATTCGAGATCCAGCCGCTGCCGGCCGGCGGCGGTATCAGCGGCTACAGCATCAACATCAACGGCCAACAGCTGCAGTACCTGAATACGCCGCCGGTCTGGAAGTCGTTCGTCTGGAGCGGCGAGGAAACCGCGCCCATCGCGGAGATCCAGGCGACTACGGCCGACGGCCGCAGCCTCAGCATCGCGAACCACACCGGGCCGGGCGCCTTGTCGCAGCTGTTCCGCGCGGCCAGCGGCGGGCTCGACAAGCAGACAGGGATCTATTCCCTCAGCTGGTCGCGGGAGGGCGTCGCGGTGCAGGTCCGGCTTCGCATCGTCAGCAGCCCGCAGGCGACCGCCAGCGGGACCCCGAAACGTGGCCTCACGGGCACCCGGCTCCCGGCGAGCGTCGTCGGCGGCACCGGCGGCGCAGCCGTGTCGCTTGCGCATCCGGAAGGAGACGACACGTGAACGGCGAGCCGACCGTCGACGTGAGTTACTTCGGCAAGCTGCCGGGCGCCGATGATTTTCTCCAGTCCGCGGGCGACCACCGCGCGGTGATCGCGCCGCTGGATCGATGGGCGCAGAGCGCGCTGGAGATGCTCGCGCGCGATGCGACGTGGGAACAGCTCTACGATCGCGCTCCGCCGCTCGACTTCGCGCTCCTCGGCTCGCGCAGGCGCGGCGTCGTCGCCGGCCATCTGGCACCGAGCATGGATGCCTCCGGCCGCCGGTTCCCGTTCATTGCGGCGATCTCGACGAAGGTCCCGCGGCCCCTGGAGTTCCTGTCGCGCAGTCCGCTCGCCTTCGCACGCACCTGGGCGCATCTGGAACACATCACCCGGGAGGCCCGCCGCGGACGGAACCCGGCGGTGCAGCTGCAACGGCTCAGCGACACGCCTGCACAGATTCACGTCCGCCGCGAAAGCCTCGATGCGACCTTCCAGGGGCTGCTCGAAACGCAGACCGTCGGCTCGCTGCAGGCCCTGCTCGACGCGCCCGGGCGACCCTCAGGCGTACGACGCATCCTCATCGCCCTCGGAGTGCTCCTGCAGCCGATGATGGGCACAGCCCCGGTGGGCCTCGCACAGGGCCTCGCTCTGCCGCTGCCATGCGACCCCCTCTACCGGAACCCGGTCTCCTGCCTGTGGCTCGACCTCATCGCGGGATTTCTCGCTCGGGTCGACTGCGAGCTGTTGCTGCTGCGGCGCACCGACGAACCGGCGCTGCTCACGGTGAGCTTCGGCGGCCTGCAGGGCGGCGACCTGCGAGCGATGTTCGATCCCACAACGCTCTACGAGCGCTACGTCCCGGTCCACGACCCGGCGTGGGCGGACAAACACGTGGCAACGGATGCCGGCCTGCGCAAGCTCGCGACCTATACCGACAACGAAGGCCTTTCACTGCACACGGCACGCCGCACCTTCCGCGAAACCTTCCTAGGAGCGTGAGGATGCACATCCTGACAACCGTCGCCGCAGCACTGTTGCTGTCGGTCAGTGCGCTCGCCACGGCATCCGATGCTCCTGCCACGACGATGGCACAAGACGCTGCGACGGATCGGGTCGTCATCCGCGGAACGGTGGCAGACGATGCGGCCCGGCAGTCGATCGTCGAGAAGCTGGTGGCAATCTACGGTCGGGAGGCGGTGATCGACGAGCTTGCCGCGGGCGGCGTGGTGACGCCGGCCAGGTGGAACGAATCCGTCACCGCCACGATCGGCGCGGAGCTCAAACGGGTCTCCAATGGGGAGCTGCGCATCGAGGGAACCACGGTGAGCCTGCACGGCGACGTACCGGACGAAGCGACGCGCGAGGAGGTGTTGTCCAGCTTGCGGCGCAGCTTCGATTCGGGTTACGTCCTGCGTGCGTCGCTGCGCGTGCGCGCATCCAACCAGAGCATGCTGGACGAGGCCCTGGCGCAACGCACGATCGAATTCGAGAGCGGCAGCTCCACGCTCACATCCGGCGGGCGCGAAATCCTCGACGAGATGGCGGCCGCCATCCTGCGGCTGCGCGACCCCGCCGTCCAGATCGTCGGCAACACTGACAGCGTCGGAAACCGCAGCGGAAACCTGGAGCTGAGCCTGCAACGCGCGGCTGCCGCCAAGCGCTACCTGGTCAGCAAGGGCGTCCCGGCCGCCACGCTCTCGGTCGCCGGCGCGGGTTCCGACCACCCCATCGCGAGCAACGATACGGCGGAAGGCCGCGCACGCAACCGGCGCACCGACTTCCGCGTTGCCGATCGCTGACGAGCACCACGCCATGCCCCTCTCACGGCACCGCAGCGCAGCGCCACGCCGATCTCCCCTTCCTGCCTCGCTGCGCCCTCGCCGTGGCGGAATCTGACTCGCTCGACGCGCTGAAACCCTTCGGCGCCGCGCGGCGCTTTCTCCGCATCCACGTAGAAGGACAGCCCGGCCTGCTCGTGGAACGCATGCGCGGACGGGAATCGATCAACGAAGGCTGCCGCTTCGACGTCCTCTGCCTGAGTCGTTCCGCCTCCATCGACCCGCGTCTCCTGATCGGCAAGCCGACCTCGCTGCACATCGCCACCGCGGATGGAAGCCGTCGTCGTTGGCACGGGCATGTGACCCGCGCCGCGAGTCTCGGCGCCGACGGCGGCTTCGCGCGCTACCGGTTGAGGCTCGAGTCCGCGCTCGCTTTCCTGAAGCAGCGCCGCAACACGTTGATCTTTCAGGACCGCACGGCGCTGGAGGTCATCGAACGGGTGTTCGGAAACTATTCCGAGCTGCGCTGGCGGAGCGCGGTCAGCGCAGAGCTGCGCACGCGTCCGATCTGCACACAGCACCGGGAGAGCGACTTCTCCTTCGTGACACGCCTGCTCGCGGAAGAAGGGCTCTCATACCGGATCGAGCACGAACAGGAGGCGCACGGTCGTGCTCCGGGGCACATCGTCGTCGTGTTCGACCGCGACGCGAGCCTCGCCATGCCAGCGGGGAACCCGTCACAGGTGCGATTCCACCGCGCGGATGCCACCGAGGACGCCGACGCCATCACCGCCTTTGCGGAACGGCTGCGGGTTACGAGCGACGTGATGACGGCATCGAGCTGGGCCGCCGCTCAGGTGCAGGCGGTCGCGGCCAGCGCGTCCACGCCGTACGACGGTGACCGGCCCGGATTGCCGGTACTCGAGCGCTTCGACGCCGGCCGAGCGCACGCCTTCGATCGGACGAACCAGGCGCGCCGCTATGCGCAACATCAGCTGGACGCGATGCGGGCCGGTGCGCGCCGGTTCCGCGGCGAGGGTTCCCAGCGGACGCTGAGTCCCGGTGCCCGCTACACGTTGACAGCGCACCCCACCCTGTCCGGTCAGGCCTTCGTTGTGTTGTCCGTCGAGCACCGCGCCACGAACAATCTGCGCCCATTCGCCGGCACGACCGTTCTCGCGGACGAGGACGGCATCGCCGGAGGAAGCTATCGGAATCGCTTCGCGGCGGTCCCTGCCGGCGTCCCGATCGCCCCACGATTCAGCTACAAGCCCACGGCGGCAGGCTGTCAGGCAGCGACCGTGGTCGGAACGCGCGGCGAGTCCCTGACCAGCACACGCGACCATCAGGTGCGCGTCCAGTTTCATTGGCAACGCGGGAAAACGCCGCTGCCCGGCGGGCTGACCGACACCGGCAGCCGCGCCGACCAGGCGGGCCATGCGCCGGCGGACGCGAGCTCAGGCACCTGGGTACGCGTGGCGGAAGCGCTCGCCGGCGCGAACTACGGCCACAGTTTCATCCCACGGATCGGCGACGAAGTGCTCGTCGGCTTCGACGCGGGAGACATCGATCGGCCGGTCATCATCGGCAGCCTCTACAACGCTTCCGCCCCACCGCCGTTTGCCACCGGAGCGGAAGGCGACGCGCAGCATCGCGCGGCGGTATCAGGTATCCGGACCCGGGATATCCGCGGCGGGCCATCGGCCTGCTGGACCCTCGACGACGCCGCGGGACAACTCGGTCAGCGGCTCTCCCACAGCCTTGCCGACAGCCGGCTCGAGCTCGGTCAGGTCCCCGGCTCGCCACGCAGATCGGGCGACGGTGAAGGCTTCCGGCTGGCCACGCAGGGCTGGACAGCCATCCGCAGCGGCGAAGGCCTGCTGCTCTCCTCCGCGACGCGAAGCGCAGCCCGCTCGACCCAGATGGACGCCCGCGGTGCGGTCGATCAATTGAAGGCGGCCCACGCTGCGGCCGTCAGGATGCGAGAGGCCGCCGACGCGACGGCAGCGCTTGCGCCCGGCACCGGCGCAGCAGTGCAGAAGCTCACGGGCGTCATTTCACCCGCCGAGAACGCGAAGTACCACGGTCCGGTAGGCGGTCAGGCATCGACCAGACCCCAAGGCGACCGCCGCAGCGGGGGCGAGCCCGTCGAACGCTTCGATCAACCCGCGCTGTTGCTGGAGTCACCGGCATCGATCGCGGTCACGACCGGCGGCAGCACGGCGAGCTTCGCGGGCGGCGGGCAGCATCTTGCCGCCCGCCACGACGCGCACCTTGCCGCCGGCGCCACGGTTTCCGCCGCGTCGGGCGGCGCCACGGGCCTTTACGTCGAGGAAGGCGGCATGAAGATCGTCGCCAATCGCGGCCCGGTCCGCGTGCGGGCGGCCATGAGCCGGATGCAGATCATCGCCAACCAGGATGTCCACGTCACCTCGACCACGGAGCGCATCGACGTCATCGCCAGGAACCGCATCGTGCTGCGTGCCGACGGTGCGACCGTGACGCTCGACGGAACGGATCTGAGCTTTGCGTGCCCGGGCAATTTCACGGTCAGGTCGGCGACCCATCGCTGGTTGGACGGCGAAGCTCAGCCCGCAGCGCCTTCCGACGCGACGGACCACGCATTGCCGCGGGGGAATGATGCACGCGCATCGATCGCGAAGACGGGCACCCGACGCCGGAGTGACGACGGCGCGAACGAGTGAGCGCCTCGTCGCAGCGGTGGTTCCGCGCAGGCGCCGGCCCACCGACGGCGGGATGGCGGAGATTCCGGCACTGCGCGGCGCGACGCCCATGCCGCACCCCGGCAGAAGGATCGAGGCGCGCCGCCCGACCACACCTGTTGCGCACGCGCTTCCGCGCGCCGATCCTGACGGGCTACTATCGGTGACACCTTGAAAAGCGGAGGAGCTGTCATGTCGCGTGAAGCCATCAATCCGAAGTCGATGTACGACAGCGTGCGCTACGGTTTTTCGCACGCGACGCGCAGCCGCGGCGGCACCGTCATCCACTGTTCGGGACAGGTCGGCTGGGACGCCACCGGCAAGCTCGTGGGCCCGGGTGACGTCGCGGCGCAGGCTCGGCAGGCGCTCGCCAATCTCAAGCAGGTGCTGAAGGAGGCCGGGGCCACCCCGGCGGACGTGGTGCGGATGAAGGTGTTTGTCGTGAACCACAAGCCGGAGTATCTCGAATCGGTGGGCGCGGCCATCGGCGAGTTCTACGGCAGCGCCTCGCCGCCGGCCAGCACGTGGCTCGGCGTCCAGTCGCTGGCGCTGCCGGAGCTGTTGATTGAAATCGAAGCGACGGCGGTCGTCGACTGACGCCCCGCCCTCCCCGCGGAGATGCTTCGATGCACGAAAGGACGGCAGTCGCACCAGAATGGCGGAACGGCAACCGCGGCGCATCCTTCGTACGGCAGGCGCTTGACGCGAACGGCCGCATCCTGCAGTTCGCTCGGCAACCGCACGGATCGAGTCGTCGGCAACGGCGGATGAGACCGACGTGGGGGTGGCACCGGAGTGTCCTCGCGTGACCGACGCGCGATTCGCGGCGCGGCGCGCGGCGTTCAGGAAGCTGCACGCACAGGGTTGCTTCCTGATCCCGAACCCGTGGGACCCGGGTGCGGCCAGGCTGCTCGCGGGCCTCGGATTCAAGGCCCTTGCGACGACCAGCTCAGGCTTCGCGTGGTCGCAGGGGCGGCGCGACGGAGCTTCGCCGCTGGAAGCAGTGCTGGAGAACTGCCGGGCCATCGTGCAGGCGACTCCGCTGCCGGTCAACGCCGACTTCGAGAACGGGCACGCGACGGATCTCGAGGAGCTGGGGGAAAACGTGCGGCGCTGCGTCGCAACCGGCGTCGCGGGCCTGTCCATCGAGGATTTCACGGGGCTCCCGGACGATCCTCTGTATGACGTGGACACGGCGGTTCATCGCCTGCGCGCGGCGCGCGCCGCGATCGACGCCACGGGCGAGGATGTGATGCTCATCGGTCGGGCGGAGTGCTTCCTGCACGGGCATCCCGATCCGCTGCAGGAGGCCATCCGCCGGCTCCGGGCCTACGCCGAGGCGGGCGCCGACTGCCTGTACGCGCCCGGCCTGAAGACCCTGGACGAAATCGACGCGGTGGTGGCCGCGATCGCGCCCAAGCCGATCAACGTGCTGGTCGGCTGGCCCGTGCCTTTCACGCTGGCGGACCTCGCGGCGCACGGCGTACGGCGCGTCAGCGTGGGCGGCGCGCTGGCCGGTGCGGCGTGGGGCGCCTTCATGCGCACGGCGTCGCTGCTGGCCGCGGGGCGCTTCGACGCCTTCGCCGACAATCTGCGCCACCCGGAAATCGAAAGGCGGCTCGTGGAGCCGCGCGCGAACCCTTCTGCATCGAGATGAAACGCATGAACGCGAACACTGCGACAAAACTCCGCATCGATTTCGTGTCGGATGTTGTATGCCCGTGGTGCGCGATCGGGCTGACAAGCCTCGAACAGGCGCTGCAGCGGCTGCACGGCGTCGTCGATGCAGACCTCCACTTCCAGCCTTTCGAGCTGGATCCGCACACCCCGGCCGCGGGAGAAGATGCCTCCGAGCACCTCAAGCACAAATACAGCATCGACGACGAACAGCTCGCCGCCAACCGCGCGACGATCCGCCAGCGCGCCGCGGCGCTCGGCTTCGCCTACAACATCGGCCCCGGAAGCCGCGTGTACAACACGCTGGACGCGCACCGGCTGCTGCACTGGGCGGAGCTCGAAGGCGGCGACGCGCTGGCGCTCAAGAAGGCGCTGCTCAAGGCCTACTTTACGGACGGCGAGGACGTCTCCGACCACGCCGTCCTTGCCCGGATCGCCGCGTCCGCCGGCTTCGACGAGGCCGCGGCGCGTGCGCTGCTGGACGGTACCGACTACACGAACGAGGTACGCGACCAGGAGCGGCGCTACCAGACGGCGGGCATCCACTCCGTTCCGGCAACCATCGTCAACGGCACGCAGCTGATCTCGGGTGGACAGCCACCGGAGGTGTTCGAACGCGCGCTGCGGGATATCGCCTCGCACGGCGCGGCGTGAACGCAGCTCAGCCTCAACAGCGCCCGCGGACCATCAGGCGGAAACGCTCGCGCGCGCGGCCGCCGAAGAGCGCCATGAACACGTGGAGTACGAGGAACGCGGCCGCGCAAACGCCCAGTGCGAAGTGCAGGAGCGCGACCGGGAGCACCGCGGGCAGCCCGAACATCTCAAGCGGCAGAAGCTGGGGGTAGTACAGGTAGATCAACCCGGTGAGCACCAGCAGCGGAAGCAGCGCGAAGACTACCACCGCGTAGCTGAGCTGCTGGAGGACGTTGAACCTGCGTTGACCTGCCAGCGCGTGCACACGGGCTGCCGCGCCTCCAACGCCGAAGTAGCGTCGGCCCTGTCGACGCAGGCGCCGCAGCAACCCGTCGCGTTCGGGCACGTACGACCGCCACCCACCGCCGTGGAACATGAACGCAACGTACCCCGCGAGCAGAGCCGAGAGCGCGTAGCCGCACACTTCGTGCAGCGTGACGGCCAGCGCGTAGCTGCCTGCGCCGACCGGCGCGAAGCCGTGCAGGACCACACCCGTGACGACCAGCAACACGAAGCAAAGCGCCGTCAGCCAGTGCCACAGCCGCAACGGCAGCGCGGTTCGCCAACCCCGTTCAACGTCCATCGTCGGGGCCACCGTCATTCCGCCGGTCACTCGTGAACCGCGCTACCAAGGCACGCGCACCGTAGAGCCCCATGCCCAGCAGCGTCAGCCCGGCAACGACGTACGCGAAGACGTCCAGCGCCCGGCTGCGCGTTGCCGCCATCACGTAGCTGTCACGCGCCACCGCGTCGTTCGTGAAACCTCCGTGCATCCGAAAGTCCGCGTAGCGATACAAGCCCGCCTGTACGGAATCGAGCGCATGACAGGTCGTGCAAGCGGCAGCATCCGTTCCGACAACGAGCTGGTGCGAGAACTCCGCGTGCGGATCCGCGTGACAATCCACGCAGCGGGTAGCTTCCAGGTGACGCGCCGCCCGCGGCAGGAAGCCATGTACCGCCACAAGGTCCGGCCGCGCGGGATCGAGCAGGCCCGCCCAGTCGATGATGTCCGGCGGGCCGGTCGGATCAGCCGAGTGGCAGCTGACGCACCATCCGTTCTCGTTCGCGACGATGGCTTTCGGCTCGCGAAACCGGGCGGTCGTCTCGAAGTAGTGCGGATGATGACAGTCCGAGCACAGGAACTTGTCGGCATGCTTCGCGAAGTGCGCGGTGCCGTGGAACTCGGCCTCGATCCGCTCGAAGTGATAAGGCGCGTCCCGTGCAGCGAGGCCTTCGAATTGTGCTTCCCCCGCCGGTGAATGACAGGCCATGCAGTCGAGCACCTTCTCCTGCGCGCGGCGATGCGGCGCCACGTCGAAGCCTTCCACATGGCAGTCCACGCAGTGCAGGCCGCCGTGTGCTGCGGCACGTATCCTCGCGACGTCGATATAGGGATGCTGCACCCAGGGGCTTTCCTGCCGCAGTGTGCCTGGAACGCGCGAATAGTTCGGCCTCGCGCCCGCGTGACAGCCCAGGCACTGCTCATCGCTCATGCGAAACGGCGGGCCGGACGCGTCGGCCGCAGCCATCACGGTGCCCGCGAACGACAGAAGGCACAGAGACACGATCGCTGCGCAGGCCCGCCCGGCGGCCCGCGGCGCTCGATGTCGATCGTCACTTCGGACAAGGCAGACCAAACGGCGCAGCCGCGCGCGCGGTGCCCCGATCATCAGCGCGCTCCGGGAGCGGTTCGGTGCGCCGCGGCGTCGCCTAGAGGCGTCCGTCCGCCGCGGCACGCGGCAGCACTCCCTTGACGTCAAACACGACGCACCGGGACTTGCCGAACGCGCGCACCCCTTTCGCACCCAGCGCCACGAACTGTCGGTGCGCCACGGCCACGATGATCGCGTCGTAGGTACCTTCCGCGGGCTCTGCCACGGACGCGATGCCATATTCCGCGCGCGCCGCAGCGGGATCGACCCACGGGTCGTGCACGTCAACCTCGATGTTGTCTTCCTGCAGCGCCCGGATCACGTCGACGACCCGACTGTTGCGCAGGTCGGGACAGTTCTCCTTGAACGCCAGCCCCAGCACCAGCGCGCGCGCGCGCACCGGATTGATGCCGTTGCGCAGCATGAGGCGGATCGTCCGGTTCGCCACATAGCGGCCCATGCCGTCGTTGGTGCGGCGTCCGGCGAGGATGACGTCAGGATGATGGCCGACCTGCTGCGCCTTGTAGGTCAGGTAGTAGGGGTCGACGCCGATGCAGTGCCCTCCGACAAGGCCCGGGCGGAACGGCAGGAAGTTCCACTTCGTTCCCGCGGCTTCCAGCACCTCCAGCGTGTCGATGCCCAGGCGCTCGAAGAGCTGCGCCAGATCGTTCACGAGGGCGATGTTCAGGTCACGCTGCGTGTTCTCGATGACCTTCGCCGCTTCCGCCACGCGGATGCTCGACGCCCGGTGCGTCCCCGCCGGGATGACCGACGCGTACAGGCGATCGACGAAGTCTGCTGCCTCGGCGGTCGAACCGGACGTCACCTTGCGGATGCCGGTCACTCGGTGCTCGCGATCCGCCGGATTGATGCGCTCCGGACTGTACCCCACCCGGAAGCCCTCGTTGAAGCGCAGGCGCGAGACGCGTTCGAGGATCGGGACGCAGACCTCCTCGGTGCATCCCGGATATACCGTCGACTCGTACACGACCAGCGCACCTTCGCGCAGCGCGCCCCCGACGAGCTCACTCGCCGCCTGCAGCGGGCCGAGATCCGGGCGCTTGGCCAAGTCGATCGGCGTCGGCACCGTCACGATGAAGACGTCGCGGTCATGCAGGTCGTGCACGTCCGCGCTGAATCGGAGCCGCTCCGCCGCGGCGAGCTCGGCGGCGGAGACCTCCAGCGTGTCGTCTCGGCCGCCGCGCAGGGCCTCGACGCGCGCATCCTTGATGTCGAACCCGATGGTGTCGTAGCTCTGGCCGAAGGTCACGGCCAGCGGCAGGCCGACATAACCCAGTCCCACGATCGCGATGCGCGTGCCGGTCAGCGCAGGCATGGGCTCCGCCGTGAGGCCCCGCGATGTACACCGATCACCGACGGGCCCGCGCTCGCTCATTCCACCCTGCGATCATGGTGCGTCGGCCAGCACCCATTTGCCGCCCTGCAGGCGCACCATGACGGCGGCGCGCGCATCAACGCCGTAGGTGTCTCCCGGCCTGAAGTTGTAGATCGCCTGAGTACCGATCAACTCGCGCGTGTTGTACAGCGCTTCGTGCAGGGCCGCCCGGAACGCCTCGGTGCCCGGCTGGACGTTCGGCGGGACCCTCTTGACCGCATCCAGGAAGATCAGCCAGGCGTCGAAGCTGTAGGACGGAAACGCCTGATCGGCAACCTCGTGGTTGACGCGTTCGTAGACATGGCCGAAGTCGAGCGAGATCTGACGCATCGGGTTGCTGCTCGGCAGCTGGGCGGCAACCATGAAGGGGCCGGCCGGTGCAACGACGCCGTCGCCTGCCTTGCCCGCAATGCGCACGAAATCCTCGCTCATCATGGCGTGCGTGCCGTATACGGGGATTTTCCTGCCGAGCTTTGCGAGCTCCAGCACCGGCAGCGCGCCGGGTCCCCCTGCGCCGGTGTCGACGATCGCGTCCGGGTGCTTCTGGAGGATCCGCAGGATCTGCCCCGTTACCGAGGTGTCGCTGGTCGCGAAACGCTCGTCGGCGACGACGGCGATCCCCTCGCGCTTCGCCGCCGCGTGAACGGCGCCCGAGAAGAGATCGCCGGCGGCGTCCGCAAAGCCGATCACCGCTACCGTCTTCACGCCGTCCGCCTTGGCACGCTTCATGACGGCATCGACCATCAGCGGCACCGGCTGCGGCACCGTCACGGTCCATGATGCCCTCTCACCCTGCAACGCGATCGGCGCCAAGGCGATCATCGGCGTCTTGAGTCGGTATGCGACCGACGCGATCGCGGTCGAATCCGGGACGTTCGCGGTGCCGATGATGACGTCCACGTGCTCCTGATTGACGAGTTTGTGGGCGTCGCGGTCGGCGACCGTGGGATTCGTTTCGTCGTCCATCTGGATGAGCGTGATCTTCCGTCCGTTCACTTCGCTCTGGTAGGCGTATGCCGCCTTCATGCCCTTCTGGTAGGCCACGCCCAGACCCGCTTCCGGACCCGACAGCGACGTGATGAATCCAACCTTGTAGTTCGCGGCATGGACCGCGGCCCCTGTCGTCAGCAACAGGCCGGCCGCAGCGGCCGCGAGACCTGCGAACATCGACTGTGAAAT
Organism: Nevskiaceae bacterium; assembly: GCA_036379455.1. Taxonomy (GTDB): domain Bacteria; phylum Pseudomonadota; class Gammaproteobacteria; order Nevskiales; family Nevskiaceae; genus SCRT01. The sequence continues at coordinate 38,134 of DASVGQ010000146.1, read as the reverse complement.
CCTCATCGTCCTCCCCCTTGAGCGCGGTTCAATCCGCGAGGCCGAATCGTTGTGGTAAGCCCAGCCGCAGATGTCGTGCGAAGCGCGGGTGGGCTTGCGCAGCGTACACGAGTCCGACGGGCTCATTCCATGCGGATTCCCCGGTGGACGACATGCAGGCTGCACAACGCTGCCGCGCCGCCGCCGGGACCATGCGCCAGTGTCGATCAACGCCACCGCAGTCGTTTTGCCCGCCAGTGCGTGAGGGGGTACCTGCGACGAGCGTGACGCGTACCACAGCGCAGTGCGGCCCGTCCGCAGGGCCAACGCCCGCCAGTGACGAGGAATCCGTCACAGGCCAGCAGGCGCCACCTCAGACCACGAGCGTCCCGACGCTCGCGCCGCCACAAACGTAGAGCACCTGGCCCGTGACGAAGCTGTTGGCCGGCTCGACGAAGAAGCGCACGGCCCGCGCCACGTCGTCCGGCTCGCCGATGCGCTTGACAGGAATGCCTGCGGCCAGCTTCTTCTCACGCTCGCTGCCGGCCTTGATGACGTCGTAGAACATCTCGGAATGGATCGGCCCCGGCGCGACGACGTTGACGGTGATGCCATCGGCCGCCAGTTCCAGCGCCCAGGTCCGCGCCATGCCGATCATGCCGGCCTTCGTCGCCGAGTAGCAGGTGCGTGTCGCCAGCCCCAGCGCCGCGCGGGAAGACATCAGCACCACGCGCCCGAAGTGATCCTCGCGCATTCCGGGCAATGCCGCCTGGAGCAGCTGGATGGCGGTGCCGATATGCAGGTTCACGAGCGCATCAAGATCCGTCAGCTTCACCTCCGGCAGCAGCGCGGCGCGGATCACGCCCGCGTTGTGGACGATGGTCCGCACCTTGTGCCGCCGGTTGATCTCGGCAACCGCCTGCGCGGTGGCCTCGCGGTCCGTCAGGTCGACTTCGACGCTGTGCAGCCGCGCGCCCGGCAGATCGCACTTGCGGCGCGACATCGACACGACTTCCCAGCCACCGTCCAGTAGATCCTTGACGATGGCCTTGCCGATGCCGGCGCTGCCGCCGGTCACCACCGCGACGCCGCGTTCCTTCGTATCCATCAGTGATCCTCTCCAACCAGGGCCAAAACGCGTAGCGGGCTGCCGCTACCTTTCTCGATCTTGAGCGGCGCGCACAGCAGCACGCTCCCGGCGGCCGGCAACTGATCAAGATTGCGCAGACACTGCAGGCCGTAGCGCCCCGCGCCATGCATCAGGTAATGACAGGGATACGGCGGCTTCAGGTACGCGCCCTGCCCGGCGTCGGTTCCGATCGCCTCCGAACCGAAGCCCCGCGCGTCACGCTCCTCGATGAGGAAATGGACCGCCTCGGCGCTCGGCCCCGGCGTGTGCTGCCCCTCGTCGTCGTAGTTCTGGTACGCCACCGGATCATGGCTGCGCTTCGACCAGTCGGTGCGCATCAGCACCCAGGCACGGGGCGGGAGCCTGCCGTGACGGGCCTCCCAGCGTTCGATGTCGTCGACGCTGAGCAGGTAGTCGGGATCCCCTGCGGCCTGCGCCGTGCAATCAATGATGCAGGCCGGACCGATGAAGTCGGCCACGGGAATGGTATCGACGGAGCTGTCCGGCAGATCGCGCCCCGAGATCCAGTGGATCGGAGCGTCAAAGTGCGTCCCCGTATGCTCGCCGCAGGTGAAGTTGTTCCAGTACCACGCCGGTCCGCGCGCGTCGTAGCGGGAAATCTCCTCGATACGGAACGGCGAGCACTGCCCGAACTCCGGCGGCATCACGATCTGCGGAAAGCCGGGCGACAGGGTGTGCGTGAGGTCGACGACGCGAATCCGCCCCGCGGACAGCGCCGCGGCAAGGCCGGCAAGTGCCGCCGCGCCGGACAATCGGGAAGGATCCATCGCGTCGTCCATTCAGGTTTCGCCTAGCTGCCGTGGATCGCGAGCTCGCGCTCGAGAACCTTGGGATCGTCCTTCCAGCGCGCCAGCCAATCGCGCGCGACGTCACCCGGGTAGACGTCCTCGACGCCGTCGCGCAACGCCTGGACGACTGCCTTGGCCAGCGCCGCCGGCCCCAGCTTCGGCGGCAGCAGCCGCTGGTTCCACTCGTCGTCCACGGGCCCCGGAAACACGTTGACGACGCGGATGCCCGCCGGCTGGAGCTCGGCTCGCAAGCACTGCGACAACGAGAAAGCCGCCGCCTTGCTCGCGCTGAAGGTTCCCTGCGGCGGGAAGTTCGCCAGCGCCTGGATTGACAGGACGTTCACCCACGCGCTGGCGCCATTCTTCCCGTCGGCCGCGCGCGACTTCAGGGCCGGCGCAAAGGCCTGTGCAAGACGCAGCAGGCCGAAATAATTGATTTCCATCTCGTCGCGCGCGGTGCCGGTGCCGCGCTGATCAGCGATCCCGCCCGTCCGGTGGTGTTCCGCGTTGTTCACGAGAATCTCCACCTGCCCGCCGATCGAGCCGGCCAGCTCGGTCACGCTCTTCACGTCGGTCACGTCCAGCGGAACGATCTCGACCCCCGGGAGCGCGGCAATCTCTTCCATGCCGCCGAGCTTCTTCCACGGCTCCGCGCGGCCCGCCCACACGCTGCGCGCGCCGGCGCCGATCAGGGCGCGCACCAGCGCCTGGCCCACCGGGGTCTTGCCGTCGGTCACCAGCACTCTGCGGCCCCTGGGATCACTGGTCATCTCGTGCAGCACCCTGTCGTCCGCCATCCCTTGCGCACCCTGCCCACCCTCCGACGGGCCGGCCACCAGCACGCCCTGCCCCGAACGGTCGAGGTACGCGTGGACGCGCACGCGCGTCGGAGCATCGCCGACGCCGCTGGCCACGTGCGCCATCACGGTCGGCCCGTCGTCGAGCCGGACAAAGGCCACGCGCCACGGCAGGCGTTCGTGGAAATAGAGGTCGTTGCTGTGATGCAGCGTCGTGCTGGCGAGCAGCTCTCCGAGCCCGCTCTGCTTCCGCCAGACCAGGCGCGACGACAGGCACGCGCCACAGGCCTCGCGCGGAGGATACTGAACCGCCCCGCAGTCCTCGCACACCTGCAGCTCGAAGCGCCCTTCCGCCGCCGCCGCGGTCAAGTGCAGCGCCACGCGTCCGCGCGCGACGGGCGGCAGGTTGATCTGCGGCGTACGCAGAACCGGATTCTTGTGCCGCGGTGGGGTGGACGGCGCGCTCACGCGCTCTTCCCGAGGATGACCGCCCCCGTACACAGGCAGAAGTTGTAGGTGACCATGCCGAATCCCGCGACGAGCCCGAGGCGCGCGTCTGCCACGCTACGCCCATCCGCCTGCGCGGTCAGCTGTCGGATGGCCTCGGTCATCCCCATGAAGCCACCCGCGGCGCCCGCCTGTCCGGCAGACAGCTGCCCGCCGCTGGTATTGCAGGGGAAATCCCCGTCCCACGTCAGCGCGTGGCTGCGCACGAACTCGGGACCCTGCCCCTTCTCGCAGAACCCGAGATCCTCTAGCGCCATCATGACGATCACCGGATAGTCGTCGTAGGTCTCCACGAAATCGATGGCCTCGTGGGTGCTGTCTGCCTGCGCGAACAGCTCGTCGCGGTCGCGCCGCCAGCCGCCGCAGACCATGACCGGGTCATCGGCAAAAGCGTTGTGGCGCTCGATCGCCGCGCGCAGCAAGGCGTGGGGAAGGCCGAGGTCCCGCGCGCGCTCTTCGCGCATCACGAGAAAGGCCTCGGCGCCGGCGCACGGCATCACGCAGTCGAACAGGTGCAACGGATCGGAGACCACCCGTGCGCGCATGTAGGCCTCCAGCGTCAGCGGCTTGTGGAACAGCGCGGTCGGGTTGGACAACGCGTTGTGTCGCTGCGCCACGGCGATCCGCCCGAAGTCCTCACGCCGTGCGCCGTACTTGCGCATGTAGTGTCCGGTGATCATCGCGAACACCGAATTCGGACCGCCGGCGCCATAGGGGTAGACCGCATCCCGCGAGAAGTTGCTGAAGTTGTTGAGCGTGTGCCGGAAAGAATCGACGTGGTTCGTGTCGGCGGCCACGCAGGCGACGACCTCGGCATCACCGGCCTGCACGGCCCGCGCCGCGCGGCGCAGGCACATGACGCCGGACGCGCCGCCGGTGGGAACGTGATCCAGCCAGCGCGGCGACAATCCGAAGTGCTGGGTCGCACCGACCGCGGTATCGGGCGCCAGCGAGAAACTCGACACACACAGCCCGTCGAACTGATCCTTTTCCAGGCCGCTTCTCACCAACAGTTCGTGCAGCGCGCGGCCGAGGAACCAGTACGCGCCATGGATGGAATAGCGCTCGTAGGGCACCGTCACCGGCACCGCCACGGCCACGCCGTCGTACGACTGGCGCGCCATCAAGGCTGCCGCTTCTTCATCGTCCGGGTGTCGAAGCAGGCCTTGCGCTCGAGCAGGTCACGCGCCTGCTGCTTGAGCACTCCGCGCTGCACCTTCTGCGAGGTGGTCAAGGGCAGCGCATCGACGAAGGCGACGTAGCCGGGCGCCTTGTAGTAGGCAAGCTGTCCGAGCGTGTGCCGCACGACGTCCTGCGCCAGCGCTTCGTCACCCGGCGGAGCATGCTCTGACCGCACCACGCAGGCAAACACCTCGTCGCCGCGGACCGCGTCCGGCACGGCCGTCACCGCACACACGTCGACTGCCGGATGCTGGTTGAGCACGCTCTCGACTTCCACCGCCGAGATGTTCTCGCCGCTGCGGCGGATGACGTTCTTCTTGCGATCGACGAAGTACAGGCCACCGTCGGCGTCGCGCCGCACCATATCGCCGGTATGGAACCAGCCGCCGGCCCACGCTTCGTCCGTCGCCTGCGGGTTCTTCAGATAGCCGCGGAAGAAGTAGCGGCGCGGGTCAGGACCGCTGGATCGCACCAGCATCTCACCGGGCGCGCCGTCCGCAACATCGTCGCCGCCGTCGTCGACCAGGCGCAGTTGCATGTAATCCTCGATGCGCCCGAAGCAGCCGGTACCGACATGCCGCGGCTCGCGGTTGGCCATGATGACCGCCGCCGCGCCGGTCTCGGTCATCGCCCACGCCTCGACAAGCGGGAATCCGAATCGCTCCTCGAACACCGCATGGTGCTTCGGGTCCACCCCCGCACCGAAGCCCCAGCGGATCGCGTGGTCCCGCTCGCTCGGCGTCGGCGGCGCAGACAGCAACATTGCCGGCATGACGCCCAGATAATGGATGATCGTCGCGCCGCACTCCTGCGCGCTCTCGAGCCAACTCTTGGGGTGGAAGCGGTCGAGCTGGATCAAGGCGCCGCCGGCGACGATGACCACCATCGCCGAATTCGCCATGGCGTTCATGTGCGTCAGCGGCAGAGGCGTCATGACACGCTCGGCATCGCGCCGGTAGTCGCACACGCCCGTCAGGCCCGCGTACCAGCGGCCGGCACGCAGGAAGTAGGCGTTGTCGAGGATGCACCCCTTGGGCCGGCCGGTCGTTCCCGACGTATACAGCAACGCGCACTCCGTCCCCTCGCCGACCGCCGCACCGGCCAGCGGCGCGACCGCCGCAGGCGAGGGGATGGACTCGGCATCGGCGGGAATCGCGTGCAGCGGCCGACCCGCCTGGCGCGCCGCGTCGAGCAGATCCTGAATCCGCCCGGGAAGCGCCACCGCCAGGCCCATCTCGCTGTGGCCGATGAGATAAGTCAGCTCCGCAGAGCGCATCTCGGCGTTGATGGGCACCACGCTCACGCCAAGCGCGTTGAGCGCCAGCCAGTGACGGAAGAAGTCCGGACGGTTTTCCAGCAGCAGGCCGACGCGATGTCCGTGGCCCCATCCGGCCGCTGCATAGCGCGCGCGCAGGTCGTCCACCTCGTCTCGCGCGCGGCCCCAGGGGATCGCGCCGGGCGCGATCCCGTAGACGCCGGCCGTCACGCGGTCGATAACAAGGAAGTCCCGGTCAGGCGTACGCCGGGCCGTCTGCGAAAAGGCCTCGTAGACAGTCGACGCCTCCATCGAGGCGGGCTTCACACGAACAGCTGGATGGCGGGAAGCGCGGCGTCGCTGTTGATGATGTCCACACGCTTGAGCGTCATCTTCAGCGCATCCCCGACCACGCTGAGGTGATGCCAAGCTACGCCGACCAAGTACTCGATGCGGTCACCCTGTGACTCGGTGTAGTGGAACGGCGTGCGCAAAACGAACTTGTTGGCTGCGGCGTCCATCGTCTCCACGCCCGGCATCTGCAGCACGTGCTGGCAGCGGCTCGGCGGCTGTTGAGCGAATGCGCGCGGGTTCTTCATGCGCAACACCCGCAGATCGCGCAGCAGCTTGTCCTCGTACATGTGCGAGGTCCAGTTGAGAGCGTCAGGTTGTCCCGGCGTCAGCGGCACCCAGTAATAGGCATCGTCGGTGAACAGCGTGTTCCACTCGTCGTAACGCTTCTCGTCGAGCAGCCGTGTCTCATGGACGACGAACTTGATGAGGTCCTGCTCCTTCACGGTATCTGGTGTCATCTGGATGCCCTCACATCGTCATCGTCATGTAATCGGCCCAGGCGCGGAACTGGCCGCGCATCGACAGGTCGCTGGTACCGATCACCGTCTGGTCGCGGATCTTCTCTTCGCCGGGCACGTAGTTGCGGTGCAGGCTGACCCACGGATTGCCGCCGGCATGAAGCCCCTTCTGCGCTTCCCGGTAATTCGCCACGTCATCCGCACCGACCACCGAAAACGGCGCGTTGATGAGCCGCGTGTACATGCAGGTACGCTGCAGCAGTTCGTCCGGCGCACCCTTGAGCCGGAAGGTCCAGCTCTCCAGTACGCACCGATCGGCCGAGATCGGCTTGACGACGCGAATGGACTGGATCGCGCCCTTGATCGTCAGGTTCGGGTAGTAGACCGTGTTGTGGCGGGCCATCGTGAGGATTTCCCTGGCACGCTCGGGCCCATAGGCCTTGTCCATCGCCTCGGTGTACTGCGGAACACCCGAATAATCGCTGTGGATGCTGAAGTTGACGCCGTCCACGCTGTGGCCGTGCCCGAAGACCCGGAGCCCGGCGTCCTCGAAGAACTTGTAGCCGGAGACGAAGGGCGTGAGCTGCTGCACCGCCATCGGCTTGGGTTCGTCCTCCGGATGGCCCGCCCACAGCGTCTTCGCCGCGCCCGCAGAAGCCTCGTGCGTCACCATCGGATGCGTGGTGTCGTTGAGGTTCTCGACGTACATCTTCCAGTTGCATTCGTTGATGAAGCGCAGGCAGCCGCCCGCGATTTCCAGCTCGCCGACCGGAGAGCGGTCCGCCATGTTGTCGATGGACGATAGCGACTCCCCGAAGTAGTCCTCGAAGTCCTCGCCGACGTCGTTGAGCTTGACGAAGATGAAGCCGCGGTAAACGCGCAGGTGCTTCACCAGAGACAAGCCTTTGCCTGATTCCGACGCGTCGAAGCCGGTGCCCTCCATGCCGCTCTTCAGCGGGACGGCCAGCAGCGAACCGTCGGTGCGGAACGTCCAGCCGTGGTAGGGGCAGCGGAAGAACTTGCCGGTGTTGCCCTGGCGATACGGCGCGACGGCGACGCCCTTGTGCGCGCAGCGGTTCATCATGCCGCGCACCGAGCCGTCCGAGTGCCGCACGATGATCAACGGCTCACCCGCGATGTCCGTGGTGATGTAGTCGCCCGGCTTCGGGATCTGGCTGTCGTGCCCCACGTAGTTCCACGTGTTGGCAAAAAGATTTTCCTGTTCGAGCTCGAACAGCTCCTGGCTGATGTAAAGGTCTCGATGCACTTCGTCGCTGCGGACCAGCGCCCGGATCGCGTCCGGGTTCCCGCGGTACTTGCCCATGGTGGCTTTCCTCCTCTTCCCTTGACTTGCGAAAATGCTGCAGCCAAATGGACTGCAGCATAACCATTTATCCGAAGGCCTTGACGGCCATCACGCAGCTCGCGGCCGCACCGTTTCCAGTGCCAGTGCTACTGCCCGCACCGCGCGCCCCGCTGAAACCATGATCAAGCCCTGCCGCAGCCACCTACTTCGTGTTCTCCGCCGGCGCGTGGAACAAGCCGAGATGGCGCACCATGCCCAGAGTCCGCTCGAGAACGTCGCGCCGGTACGCCTTCAGGTCACGCCCCTCGTAAGCGTAGAATCCCGACGCCGTCTTCAGCCCCAGGTGATTGCGTTCCATCATCTGGTTGAGGATGTCCGGAGCACGATAACGCTCTGCATCGATGCTGCGCGACATCTCGCGACTGGCGTGGAAGAGAATGTCGCAGCCTCCGAAGTCGATGAACTCGACCACGCCCAGCGCCGCGAAGCGCAGCCCCAGCCCGTAGCGTGTGGCCTTGTCGATCTCCTCCGCCGTGGCCGCGCCTTCCTCCACCATGCGCGCGGCTTCGTTCATGATCAGCGCCTGCAGACGTGACACGATGTAGCCCGCGTCGGCGCGACACACGACCGGAACCTTGCCGATCGACTCCATGATCTGACGCGTACGCTCGACGACCGTCGGGTCCGTCGTTGCATGCGTGCTCAGCTCCACGACCGGAATGACGTAGGCCGGGTTGAGCCAGTGCATGTTGAAGAAGCGTTCGGGCCGACGCACGAGTCCTGCAAGCTGGCTGACCGACATGGTGCTGGTGGTCGACGTGACGATGGCATCGTCCGCGCACCAGCGATTGATCTGCTCGAAGCCCGCCTGCTTTGCCTCCAGCGTCTCCGTCAGGCATTCGAAGACCATCTCCGCGGACTGGAGCGCTTCACTCGCCTGTGCCGCGCGCACGAGGTTGATGCGCTCCGAGATGGCTCTCACCTGATCGTCACGCACGGCTCCAAGTTCCACCAGCCCGCGCAACGCACCAGCCACCTCCGCGCGCACGTCATCCGCCAGCGCCTGCCACGCGATGTCACTGCGGTCCCGCAGATCCACCACGGCGACGGGCCGCCCTGCATAGGCAAAGGCAATCGCGAGGCCGCGCCCCATGCGCCCTGCGCCGACCGCCACGAAACGCGGGGACGACTGCGTAGCGGAAGCCGCTTCACTCGCCATCGCGCAGCCTCGAGCGCAGCGCATCGCGCGACAGACCGGTCAGCCCCAACGCCTCAAAGCTGCGCGGGCCTTGGCGCAGGTCGCGGCCGAGGAAACCGCCTGCGATGGCAAGCAGCCCGTGGGCAATGGGCGCGTCGACGCCGGCGTAGCGGGCAGCAGACGCCATCAGGCTGAGACCGAGCTCGGTGTCCTCCGTGATGTAGCGGTGGTGATACAGGTCGATGTGCTCGCGCCAGTCGCCGGATTTCACCAGCTTCCTGTGCGCGTCGCCGTACATCCATCGATCGCTGTTGTAGTGATCGGACAGCGGGTAGTGCGGCGCACCGTAGCCGAGCGCCTCGCGCACCGCGATACGTTCCGCGTCGAGACGGTCGGTCACATCGCGCACCGCCTTCTGCGTGCCCTCGTTGTGGATATCCCAGCGTTCGAAATGCTGCAGAGGCGCCGCGTTCATGACCATCAGCGGCGGGTGGATCACCGGCCCCGCGTTCATCAGCGCCCCCGACAAGGCGTCTCCGCAGGGGTGAACGGCCGGATAAGCTTCGCGGATGACGTCGATCGCGTGATCCTGCGCGCGTGCCGGATACACCCCGGTCGGCAGATGAATGGCGCGGATGGTGACGTTGACTTCCCGCACCCCGTGCTTGCGGGCGAGGTACGGAAGGGTCCCCGTCTCCGCCCACACAACCTGGGCACGGCCGCCGGCGGCGTGCACCGCCCGTGACATGACAAGACTGCCGAAAGTCCCCGGAGGCAGGAACACGACCTGTCCATCGGACAGATGCGGTGCCATCGCGCGGGCGATGTCGATCTGCGCGGTCGCCGGCACCGGCGCCACGATGAGCCGCACGCCCTCGAGCGCCTCGCGGATAGCAGATGTAGCGAGCGACAGCGGGACCTCGCGGCTTCCCTTCTCGTCCTTGAGGGTGATCGTCCCAGCCTCCTGCAGCGGACGGAGCGACTCCGCGTCACGCCGCCACAGGCGCACCTCATGACCCGCTTCGGAAAGATCCGCCGCCGCGGCATAGCTGCCGTTCCCGCCTCCCAGGACAGCGATCTTCATGTCACCTCCGCGTCAGGCGCCACGGTCGCGGCGCGAGCGCGTGATCTAAGCAGAACGCATTCTGCGTGTCCAACGACGCCGCGGCGCACGAAACTCGCACCGCCCTTCGCAGTTCCTGGCGCGGACGGCGCCCGCGCCGAGCCAATCCGGAAGGAGGCTTGACCAGCGCCACGCTACCCCGCGACCACCCCGCACGAACCTCTCAATTCGCCGCGTCGCGCCGTGCGACGGTGCGCAGGCGCAGGCTGTTGAGCCGAATGAAGCCTTCGGCATCCTTCTGGTTGTAGGCGCCGCGGTCATCCTCGAAGGTCGAGAGGCGCTGGTCGAACAGCGAATCCGGCGAACGGCGCCCGGCGTTGTACACCGCACCGCGGTAGAGCTTGAGCCGCACCTCGCCGTTGACGCGGCGCTGGGTGTCATCGATCAGCGCCTGCAGGGCGCGGCGCTCGGGGCTCCACCAGTAGCCGTTGTAGATCAGGCTGGCGTAGCGCGGCATCAGTGAATCCTTGAGATGCGCCTGCTCCCGGTCCAGCGTCAGCGATTCCATCGCGCGGTGCGCCTTGAGCAGGACGGTGCCGCCGGGAGTCTCGTAGCAACCGCGTGACTTCATGCCGACGTAGCGGTTCTCGACGACATCCAGGCGGCCAATGCCGTGCCGGCCGGCCACGGTATTGAGCGTATCCAGCAACTCGAAGGCGTGCATCGCCTTGCCGTCGATCGCTACCGGATCGCCGTGCTGGAAGCGGATGGTGATGAACTGCGGCTCCGCCGGCGCCTTCTCGGGGCTCGTCGTGCGGCGCCACAGATCTTCCGGCGGGCACCACCAGGGGTCCTCCAGGCCGCCGCCCTCGTAGGAGATGTGAAGTGCGTTCGCATCCATCGAGTAGGGAGAGCCGCCGTCCTTCTTCTTGGTGATCGGAATGTGGTGCTCTGCGGCGTAGGCCAGCAGCCGCTCGCGCGAGTGCAGGTCCCACTCCCGCCACGGCGCGATGACCTTGACCTCCGGCCACAGCGCGGCTGCCCCGAGCTCGAAGCGCACCTGGTCGTTGCCCTTGCCGGTGGCGCCGTGGGCAATGGCGTCACAGCCCGTCTGGCGCGCGATCTCGACCAGCCGCTTGGCGATCAACGGCCTGGCGATCGAAGTGCCCAGCAGGTATTCGCCCTCGTAGATCGCGTTGGCGTGGAACATCGGGAACACGAAGTCCCGCACGAATTCTTCGCGCAGGTCGTCGATGAAGATCTCCTTGACGCCGAGCGCCTGCGCCTTGGGACGCACGTGGTCGAGCTCCTCGCCCTGGCCGATGTCCGCCGTGAAGGTCACCACCTCACAGTGATAGGTGTCCTGCAGCCATTTGAGAATCACCGAGGTATCCAGCCCACCCGAATACGCCAGTGCCACCTTGCGCAACGCTGCCATCGATACATCCCCTTGCAGATCGAGCTTCCACCATGCCGCGCGGTCCTCGGCGCAGACGCCGTAGTACGGCGACGAGTGCCCACCGGAAACGCCCGCGGAGTATAGCCGCGCGCCGCCTTCGGTACGGCATCGCGATGCTATAGTCTCCGCTTATCGCCTTGATTTTCCAGAGCCCCGTTTCCCATGCCTTCGCCGTCGCCCGAACACCGCATCGCCTCACGCTTCAGAGGCTTCCTGCCGGTCGTGGTAGACGTCGAGACCGGCGGTTTCAATGCGCAGACGGACGCCTTGCTCGAAGTAGCGGCGGTCATGGTGGAAATGGACGAAGCCGGCAATCTGTCGCGAGGTGCGACGTATGCGGTGCAAGTCAAGGCCTTCCAGGGTGCCCACATCGAGCCGGCGGCGCTCGAAGTCAACCATATCAAGCCGGATCACCCGCTGCGCATGGCCGTGGACGAGCCGGAAGCGCTGTCACGGATTTTCAAGCCGGTGCGCCGTGCGGTAGCCGAGCACGGATGCTCGCGCGCGATCCTGGTCGGGCACAACGCCCACTTCGACCTCGGTTTCATCAATGCGGCGGTGGCGCGAAGCGGCACGAGGCGCAACCCCTTCCATCCATTCTCGGTGTTCGACACCGTCACACTGGCGGGCGCCGCGCTGGGACAGACAGTGCTGTCGCGCGCGGTGGAAGCGGCCGACCTCGCCTTCGACACCAACGAGGCGCACTCGGCGATCTACGACGCCGAGCGTACGGCGGAGCTGTTCTGCCTGCTGCTCAACCGCATGCAGCCGGTCTACCGCAGCCTGGTATCGAACGCCGCGGAGTCTGCGGTCCACATCTGACCCATGCGACGAATCGATCCTTCGAGGGGGCGCCGATGCCTGCGCCTCTCGTGGCCTGCCGTCCTGCTGCTCGCACTGCTCGCCGCAAATCTGCCCGCACACGCGGCGTTCAGCTTCACGACCGTACAGGCGATGGCGCAGAAGCTCGCGCAGGAGCCCTATCGCAAGCCCACGACCGCATCGCCCGCCGCGTTGACGGCGCTCGACCACGCCGAATACCAGCGCATTCAATACAAGCGCGCGGCGCGGCTCTGGGCGGACGCCGGCGGGCCGTTCAGCGTCGGCTTCTCGCTGGTCGGTGGAATCTATCGCGATGCGGTGAAGATCAACGAGGTGGATGCGCACGGCGTTCACCCCGTGACGTTCCGCCCGGACGACTTCGATCTCGGCGGAACGAAACTTTCGACGCAGGCGCTGGACAAGGCGGGCTTCTCCGGCCTGACCATCTACTACCGTTTCCCCGCGGTGGCGCGCGGGCACGTGCCGCCGCTCTCGGAGCATGACCAGAAGGTCCTGTCCTTCCAGGGCGCCAACTTGTTCTACGGCCTCGGCGAGGGCCAGACCGCGGGCACCTCCGCACGCAGCCTGGCCATCGACACGGGGCTGCAGTCAGGCGAGGAATTCCCCCGCTTCACCGAATTCTGGATCGAACGCCCGGCGGCCAAGGAACGCGCGATGGTGATCGACGCGCTGATGGATTCAAAGCGCGCCACGGCGGCCTATCGCTTCGTCGTGTATCCGGGCCGGAACACCCGCGTCGAGGTGCGGGCGCGCATCTATCTGCGCGACTATGTGACCGTGCTCGGATTGGCACCGCTGAACAGCATGTACCTGTACGGCGCCAACCAGCCAGCACGCGGCGGGAGCAGCTACCGGCCGGAAGTCCACGATGCCGACGGCCTGCAGATCCACTCGGGAACGGGCGAATGGCTGTGGCGCGCCCTCATCAACCCGGCACGCCTGCTGATCACCTCCTTTTCCATGACCAACCCGCAGGGCTTCGGGCTCATGCAGCGCGAGCGGGATTTCAAGGCCTATCAGGACCTGCAGGGCCACTACGAGGAGCGCCCCAGCGTCTGGGTCACGCCGGTGGGCGACTGGGGCGCCGGGCGCATCGAGTTGATCGAACTGCCGACGCCGGACGACACCCACGACAACGCCTTCGTCTTCTGGGCGCCCGCGCAGCCGCCCCGCCCGCAGACGCCGCTGGACCTCGCCTACCGAGTCGAGTGGCAGGGTGAACAGATGACGCTGCCACCCTCCGCGTGGGTCACACAGACGCGCGCCGGCAACGACTTCGCGCCGGACCCGGGCTCGGGCACCGGATTCGTCATCGATTTCGCGGGCCCGGCGCTCTCCGCACTGCCACCGGATGCGCCGGTCGAGGGCGTGATCTCGACTGACGCCAACGGCGAAATACTGGGCCAGCAAGTGGTCCACAATAGCCACACCGGCGGCTGGCGGCTGTACCTGAAGATCAAGCACGTCGATACGCGCAAGCCGGTCGAACTGCGGGCCTATCTGCGATCGGGCGACAACACGGTGTCTGAAACATGGAGCTACATCGTTCCTCCGACCTGACCGCGTCGCCCGCTGTCGCCCAGCGCGACGCCCCTGTTTCCCCATACACGCTTGACCCGGGGCAGCCCGAAGCGCAAGCGGCCGCGCTCGGCGGCGCGCCGGACGCGACATCGCAGCGCGCGGATTTGCCGCTGCGCGGCGGCACCGGCACATTCAACGCCGGCTATGCGACGGTGCGCACGCGGCTGGAACGAGCCTATGGACGGCCCCACGCGTTTGATGCGCCGATCTTCAATGAGTCTGCCAACGGGCGCGTACGCCTCATCACGACGCCTCCGCTGGCGCGCGCGACGATGGTCCCGACGCCGTGGTCCAACAACCCCGTCAAGCGTCTGGCGCGCTGGCTCTGGCGGCGGCTCATCGGCGGCCGCGGGCAGCTCGCGAACCGCCACCGCCCGGACCCTCCGGCGCCGCGCCCGAGGCGTTCATGGAAAGGCGCGGGTCGCCGGCGCCGGTTCCTGCTCACGCTGCTCATCGTCGGCCAGACCTATCTCGCTTCCTACTATCTGACCGCAGTTCTGCCGTACCACGGCACGACCGGGCTGGAGCTTGCGGAGCTGGCCATCTACGCCGTGCTGTTTGCGTGGATTTCCTTCGGTTTCTGGACCGCCATGATGGGCTTCGCGTCTCTGCTGCTCGGACGCGACCGCTACAACATCGAGCGTGACACGCCACGCGACGTGCCGATTGCAGCCGAGGCACGCACCGCTCTCGTCATGCCCATCTACAACGAGGACGTGACGCGCGTCTTCGCCGGCCTGCGCGCCACCTACGAGTCGGTCGCCGACGCGGGGATGCTGCCGCATTTCGATTTCTTCGTGCTCAGCGACACCAGCAACGCCGACGCGCGCGTGGCGGAGCTGACCGCATGGCGACAGCTGTGCGAGACCCTCGACGGCTACGGCCGCATCTTCTACCGGCATCGCGTCAACCGGATCAAGCGCAAGAGCGGGAACATCGCCGACTTCTGCCGGCGCTGGGGTGGCCGTTATCGCTACATGGTGGTCCTCGACGCCGATTCGGTCATGAGCGGCACCTGCCTTCAACGGCTGGTCCAGGTGATGGAGGCACACCCGAACGCCGGCATCGTGCAGACCGCTCCGCGCGCGGCCGGCCATGACACGCTCTACGCGCGCTTCCAGCAGTTCGCGACGCGCGTGTACGGGCCGCTGTTCACGGCCGGGTTGCACTTCTGGCAGCTTGGCGAGAGCCACTACTGGGGACACAACGCGATCATTCGCGTAGCGCCCTTCATCCGGCACTGCGCGCTGGGACGCCTGCCCGGGCACGGCGCGCTGGCCGGCGAGATCCTGTCGCACGACTTCGTGGAAGCCGCGCTCATGCGCAGCAAGGGCTGGGGCGTATGGATCGCCTACGACCTGCCGGGCTCCTACGAGGAGATGCCGCCCAACCTGCTCGACGAGCTCAAACGCGACCGGCGGTGGTGCCAGGGGAACCTGATGAACTTCCGCCTGTTCCTGGCGAAGGGCCTGCAGCCCGCGCACCGCGTCATCTTCATGACCGGCGTGATGGCCTACCTGTCGGCGCCGCTATGGTTCGGTTTCCTGCTGTTGTCGACCGCGATCCTCGTCATCCGCACGGTCCAGCCGCCGCAGTATTTCACGCACCCCTACCAGCTTTTCCCCCTGTGGCCCGAGTGGCATCCGGGCTGGGCAATCGCGCTGTTCTCGGCGACTGCGCTCCTGCTGTTTCTGCCCAAGTTCCTCGCCGCGATTCTCATCATTGCGAAGGGCGCGCGCGCCTTCGGGGGCGCCTTCCGGCTGCTCGTGAGCGTCGTGCTCGAACTCGCGTTTTCGACGCTGCTGGCACCGATCCGCATGCTGTTCCACACGCGCTTCGTGCTCTTCGCGCTCACCGGCTTCGGCACCCAGTGGAAGTCGCCGCCGCGCGGCGACGCCGAGACGTCCTGGCGCATGGCGTTGTCGCATCACGCCTTCGACACCGCCCTCGGGGTCATCTGGGCCGGCGGCGTGTACTGGGCAAACCCAGGGTATCTCTGGTGGCTGGCCCCCATCGTCGGCGCCCTGATCGTCTCCGTGCCGCTATCCGTCTACTCGAGCCGCACGTCCCTTGGCAGGGCAGCACGAAGGCACCGGCTGCTGCTCATCCCCGAAGAATACGATCCACCGGCCCCGCTGCGTGCCACGGCACGCTACGCCACGAACGCAGCGCAGGAGCCTTCATTCCACGATGCTGTGATGGACCCCGCCATCAACGCGCTCATGTGCGCGAGCGGTGAACCGCGGCCGATCCGGCCAGCTGGAACCGCAGCGGAGCGCGCAAAGCTGCTGGAGTCGGCCATGAAGGACGGTCTGCGCGCCCTCGACGAACGCGCCCGCGAGACGCTGTTGAACGATCCATTGACGCTGTCGCTGCTGCACACGGAATTGCGGCGCGGGCCGCGGCCGGTCAAAGCCTGACGCAGTCGGTGCAGGAGGCGTTGCTGGCACGTTTGCGTACTGTCAATCCCCCCGACCAGTCATCGCCGCGCGCTTGCAATTGGAGCCGGCGTTGACGAAGCATGCAGGGGATCGGCGCGAGCGCCGTCCGCGGATCCAAGACCGCTTCCTAGACGGCGAGCGCGGATGCGCTCTCAGTGCGTTCCTTCGTGATCGCGACGCTCCGCGAGATGCGGACAATCCTGCACCTCGCATTCACCGTACATGATGAGGCTGTGGTCCATCAGCTTGAAGCCCAGCTCCTTGGCCTTCTCGCGCTGCCGCCGCTCGATGACCTCGTCCCGGAACTCGGCGACGTGGCCGCACCGCAGGCACACCATATGGTCGTGGTGATAGCCGCGTTCCAGCTCGAACACGGCGCGGCCGCCCTCGAAGTGATGCCGGATCACGAGGCCGGCGGTCTCGAACTGCGTCAGGACGCGATAGACGGTGGCAAGACCGATCTCCTCACCGGTGTCCATCAAGCCGCGGTAGATGTCCTCGGCCGAGAGATGCCGGTCGGTACTGTTTTCCAGCATCTCCAGAATCTTCAGGCGCGGTAGCGTCACCTTCAGCCCGGCGCTGCGCAAGTCCTTGGATTCCACGGCTACGACCTCACAGTGTTTGGCGTTATTATCCCACCTCGTCGAGCCTCAGGACCGCGATGCGACTGCCAGCAAGACGCCTCTTACGATACATTCTCGCCCCCACCTCGGCATTGCTGCTTGTCGGTTGCGCGATCGTCTACCGCCTGCCGATCCGCCAAGGCAACGTCATCCAGCAGTCGCAGCTCGAGAAGCTGCAGCTCGGCATGACGCAGCAGCAGGTGCAATACGTCATGGGTACGCCGATCGCGAGCAACCCCTTCCAGAACAACCGCTGGGACTACCTGAGCTACTACAAGAGCCCACACGGCGCGGTGTCCAGCCGCAACGTCAGCCTGCTGTTCACCGACGGCAAGCTGTCGAAAATGGTCGGCGTGAACGACATCGCCGCGGCCGACAAGACGCGCGCGGCGGACGCTCAGGCTCTGGCGCTCGAACGCCAAGCTATCCAGTTCGAGACCGAGAGGGATCAGCGCACGCCCGGCCGTTCAGGAGCGAGCGTCCCCGTGCCGACGGCCACCGGCCCCCGCTAGACCCGCTTCTTGGCAGCAGCGAGGCGCTTCCGGCGCGCCTGTTTCGGATCGGCTGTCAGTGGACGATAAAGCTCGACGCGATCCCCGCTCTGCAGCACATGGTCCGGATCGACGACACGCCCGAAGATACCGATCGGCGCCTTCGTCCCGAAACCCGCCTCGGCAAGTGCATCGCGCACCATCGCGCCGGCTTCCAGCGTCACTGAAACCAGCTGTTGATGGTCCGGCCACGCCGCAGCGACTTCCACGGTGATGCGTGATGAAGGCGTGCTGTCCACGCTCCGTATAATGCCGCGATGCCGAGTCCGCACAAAGCCCGCGCCGAGGGCAAGCCCCGGCTGATCGCGCAGAACCGACGGGCGCGCTTCGATTACTTCATCGAGGAGACCTTCGAGGCGGGCATCGTCCTCGAGGGCTGGGAAGTCAAGAGCCTGCGGGTCGGCAAGGCACAGATCTCGGACGCCTACGTGATCATCAAGAACGGCGAAGCCTGGCTGCTCGGCGGTCACGTCATTCCACTTCTGCAGGCTTCGACGCACGTCCATCCTCAGCCCGATCGCACGCGCAAGCTGCTGCTGACGCGCAAAGAGCTCGCCATGCTCATCGGCAAGGTGGAACGTGCCGGGTATACGCTCGTTCCACTTGATCTTCACTGGACGCGCGGCCGCGCAAAGCTCTCGATAGGCCTCGCCAAGGGCAAGAAGCAGCATGACAAGCGGGCGACCGAAAAGAAGCGGGATTGGCAGCGGGACAAGGCTCGCATCCTGCGTCATTCAAGCTGATCCACGGCAAACACCGCAGTCACCCGCCAATCCTCTGCGCCGGGTCCGCGGATGAGCCGCGGCTGACGTCACCGATCCCGTATCGCGTGTTATGCTGTTCCGACGCATAGGGGGTGACATGGCTTCGACGGCGATTGGAACTCCGACGTGCATGCCGAGGTGCTTTCGTCCTCGTAAAACTCGAAGGCAAACAAGCTTAGTTGCGAACGACTCCAACTACGCCCTCGCAGCCTAAACCGCTGTGAGCGATCGACCAGCCGGTGTTGGTGCCGCTGAATCGATCGTCGACCTACACCAACTCGCGGTAAGACAGGCCACTGGTCGATCCGCTAAATCCCAAAGTGGATAAGCGAACGCGATCCGTGCCAGTCCGGAAGCGTGCGACGAAAACCAAAGACGTGGCTACGCATGTAGAGCGAAGGACGGAAGGTTGTCGGACGCGGGTTCGATTCCCGCCAACTCCACCATTTCACAATCCAGCGGCATCCAGCAAGGGCCGGAACCCTCAACAAAATGCAGGGTCTCGGCCTTTCTCTTGCACGACACATGCCGGAAAGATCCGTGATGTGTCGCAAGCTGAATGTGAGTAACGCTGCGAGCACATGGCCACGTGATTTCCGCGCGTTACGGCCAACGGAGCGCCCGGGTTTTCATCGCGTGAACACTGGTGTGGAGGTGGCCTTCCCGCCCAGACTTGCACAGAGTCCGGCCTGTCAGCCGACCCCACGCTCGTCACCTGTCGCCAAGTTCTGGCGACGGGCACGCGGGCCCTTAACCAGGCTGCGGGATCCCGTTGGTGCATCATCTACACCCTTTCGCGTTCGCGTCGCGAGGGGACGCGGGCGAACTTCATCGTACGGGTGTGGTCCCCGCGCTGCTGGTTTCATCTCTGCGTCAGCGGGGCAGCTGCGTCGAATAACGACGGCTGCGGCTCAAATACGACGGGAAACGCAATGGACAACACAAGCCTTGTGAAGAATCTCTACGACGCTCTGGAGCGTGGGGACATCCCGACCGTTCTTGGCCTGATGAGCCCGGACATCCACTGGCACGACGCGGAGAGCAACCCGTACATGCCGAGCGGCGAGGCGTGGGTTGGACCGGACGCCATCCTGAACAATTTGTTCGTGCGACTGGGTGCGGAGTGGGACGGTTTCACCGTCCACCCGAAGTCATTTCACGATGCCGGCAGCAGCGTCATCGTTGAAGCCCGCTACAGCGGGCGGTACAAGGCGACAGGGAAGAGCCTGGACGCCCAAGTTTGCCACGTGTGGGATGTGAAAAACGGCAAGGTAACCAGGTTCCAGCAGTACGTCGACACGGCAAAGCTGCGGGAAGTCATGGGGGCGAGATAGCGGGTCGCCGCGTGCGAAGCGCTGTCTGACCACCGCATGCAGCGGACGACGCTGCGCGCCGGCGTATCCGGCGCACTCCTCCAATACAGGTAAATGCAAGCACAGCGATGACGCTCAACTCGCTGGAAAATACCGGCTGCCTGGTCGTACAGGGCCCTGACCGCGCTGGTCTGGTGGCGAAGATCAGCACCCTGCTGGCCCGTCATGACGGGAACATCGTGAGCCTGGACCAGTATTCCAGCGACCACCGCCACGGCACCTTCTACCAGAGAGTTGCCTTTAGTTGCGTTTCGCTCGAAGACAGCCTGCCCTCCATTCGTGACGATCTTCAAAAGACGATGGCGCCGCTGTCCTTGAAATGGCGCCTCGTGAATCTGGCGCGCCGCAAGCGCATTGCGATCCTGGTGTCGAAGTCCAATTACTGTCTGCTTGACCTGTTGTGGCAACAGCAGCGCGGAATACTTCCGGTCACCATTCCCCTGGTGATATCCAACCATCAGGACAACGAGCAGATAGTGCGCGGCTTCGGAATACCTTATTTCCATGTACCGACGCACAACAAGAACGAGACCGAAAGCGCGATCCTCGAGCTGCTGGCAGGCAAGATCGACCTCGTCGTACTCGCTCGATACATGCAGATACTGTCGCGCTCATTCCTCGAGCAAATCGGCGTGCCGATCATCAACATTCACCACTCCTTCCTGCCGGCCTTCGCCGGCGCCGACCCTTACGGCCAGGCCAAGCGGCGCGGGGTGAAACTGATCGGTGCAACCGCTCACTATGTGACGGAAGGGCTGGATGAAGGCCCGATCATCGAACAGGACGTCGCGCGCGTGACGCACGCCCTGAGCGTCGAGGAACTGCGAACCATCGGTGGAACCATCGAGCGGCGCGTTTTGTCGCGCGCGGTCTTGTGGCACGTGCAGGAACGCGTGATCCAGGACAAAGGCCAGACGATCGTGTTCGCGAACAGCTACGCGGGCGAATAATGGATGATCAGGCAACGGAAGGCGGTTCGAAGGAGAGCTGCGTCCTCCAAATGCACGCATCGAGATGATAATGAGCGCTGGTGAAGCGCGCTGCGCGGCGAACGGGCTCCAGCTCCCACCGCAGGAAATGCAATGAAGGCCGTCATCGTTCAGCACAGTGAATCTGAGGGTATCGGCGCCATCGCGGCTTGGCTCGATGCACGCGGTGCGACGCGCCGCGCCATTCGCCTTGACCGCGGAGAAGCGCCGCCACCCGCTCTGGAGGGCGATCTCGCCATCGTCATGGGCGGCCCGATGAGCGTCAACGACACCGCGGCCTTCCCATGGCTGGCCACCGAGCGTGAATGGCTCGTGGAACGTATCCGCGCGGACGCTCCGCTGCTGGGGGTGTGCCTCGGCGCGCAGCAGATCGCGGCCGCGCTGGGCGCGCGCGTATACCGCGGCGCAACGCGCGAGATCGGTTGGTTCGACGTCATGGGTCAACCGACGCAGCCCGGCGATTTCGCCTTTCCCGGCCGGCTGCGAGCCTTCCACTGGCACGGTGATACCTTCGATCTGCCGCGCGGCGCGCGTCGGCTGGCCTCCAGCGCAGCGTTTCGCGAACAGGCGTTCCAACACGGGCGACACGTCCTGGCGCTGCAGTGCCACCTCGAAGTCACGCCTGCGGCCGTCGCCACATTCGTCGACGCGTTCCGGGGTGACCTCACTTCAGGCGAAGCCTGCGTCCAGGACGCCTCCATCCTGCGCAACGCACCCGCGGAAGACTACCGTTCGATGCACGAAGTGCTCAGTCGGCTGCTCGGCTACATCACGGACACGCGCGGCCGCCACGCAGCCTGATCGCCAGCGCAACGCCTCTCCTGCCGCGGCGCACGTCGTTCGACAAGTACGCACAGCGTCGGCGCAGATAACATCGCTCCGGTGCACCGCCAGCATGCGAAAACATCGATGAGCCCAGTGCAGGACCATTCCGTTGAACTCGACGCCACGCCCGAAGCGCTGGATGACCGGCTCCTGGTCCGTGCAATGAGCGATCGGGTGTTCGACGCCGCGACGCTGGCCGCGACGCGCATCGAGATGCAGAAGTCCGACGACGCGCGCGACAGCATTCGCTACTGGGCCGTCGATTACGGCGTCCCGATCGAATGCATCCAGGCGCTCCGGCGTTCCTTCCGCCGCTGGGGCATGTGGCGCAAAGACGGGCCGTTGCGCAACGTGCGCACCTTGGCGCGCGGGTGCACGACGGGCGTCTGCACGAAGATGCTGACGACGGAGATCGTGCTTGAGGAGGCGCGCCAGCACCGCCGGGACGAGTCCGCAGCGCGCGGGCCGACCGCCTGAGCTTCGCGCAGCGCTTGGCGTGCCACGTTCGGTGGGGCTCCGCCGCGGATGCCTGCCTGGCATCAGGCACACAGGAAAGGCGCGGCCAGCGCGAAGGAAATCCGCTCAGGTGGCCTTGATGTGCTCGCGCAGGAAAGCGTCCAGCTCGACCTTCGGCAGCGCCCCGACCTGCATGCCGGCGATCTTCCCGGCCTTGAACAGGATCATGGTGGGAATCCCGCGGATGCCGAAGCCGGGTGGTGTCTTCGGATTCTCATCGACGTTGAGCTTCACCACCCGGAACTTGCCACCGGCTTCCGCGGCCACTTCCTCGAGGATCGGCGCCATTGCGCGGCACGGTCCGCACCACTCGGCCCAGAAGTCCACCAGTACCGGAATCGGGCTCTCGTAGACGTCCTTCTCGAAGGTCGCATCCGTCACCTTCCCCACGTGTTCGCTCATGTACGGTCCCCACTGGTTGCGCAATCTACTGACGGGTGTACGAGCATACGCGGCGTGCCGCGACGACCGCACCATGGCGTGATGCTACGGCGTCGCGGCGTCCTGTCATTGATCTTGGCCTTCTGAAGACGACCCAAGGCCGGCCGACGCACGTCTCCGCCCAACCCGCCGCTCGCGGACGCCGCGCGGACAGAAGGCCTCGCTAGAATTCAGCCTGATTCCCGCAAACGCGATGGCGCAGCCCGCAATCCGGACGGTGAGATGACAGAGAACGATCCGCTGGACGCGAGCTCGCTGCGCGAACCGTCGGCCGTGAGCCCGGACGCCATCGACGAGGTTCTGAGGTTCTGGTTCGAGGAGGCCGGCCCGCGGCACTGGTGGAAGGCCAGCAAGCGTTTCGACGCGCTGCTGGTCACCCGCTTCCTGGACCTGCTGCAGGCGGCATCGGCCGGCGAGCTTTATGCGTGGCGCGGCACGCCGCGCGGCAGGCTTGCCGAGATCATCGTGCTGGACCAGTTCTCGCGAAACGTGTGGCGCAACACGCCGCGCGCCTTCGCGCAGGATCCGATGGCACTGGTTCTTGCGCAGGAAGCGGTGGCGACCGGGGTTCCTGGCGCGCTGCCGGTCGCACAGCGGGTGTTCGCGATCATGCCCTACGAGCACAGCGAATCCCGCATCATCCAGGCGCAGGCACAGCGGTTGTTCGGGCAGTTCGCCAGCGCGCAGGGTGTGCGTATCCAGCTCGAACACAAGACGGTGATCGACCGTTTCGGACGTTACCCGCACCGCAACCGGATTCTCGGACGCGTATCTACGCCGGAAGAGGAGACCTTCCTCAACGCACCGGCACGGCCCGCCTGGCAGCGCTGAAGCGGCGGCAAGTCCGCCTCGCGGAGGCCTGGGCGCGCGCCGCGCAGCGGGCGCTCAGGCGCCGGCGATCAGCTGATGCGCGAACCGTTCGTCGGTTCGTCCTCGCGACCCGCGGCGCGCTCGACTCAAGCGCCGGGTGCGGCGGCCGATGAGGTCGGGTATTCGCCGGCGCCTGCCGCAGCGCGCGCTGCCGGTAGCGGACCATCGCCTGGCGCGTCGATATGTGCATGAAGGTCCGGCGAAAGTGCATTTCGACGCCTGCCTGGCTGCGGCACCATGAAGCCATGGTCATGGCAAAGGTCCGGCCTTCGTCGGTACACATCCTCACCGCTTCAGGAGCGCGAACCATGCAAACCGCCTTTCACGACATTCTCATCCACGTCCGCGACTTCAAGCAGCGCACGCCGGCGGTCGAGTTCGGGGTGCAGATGGCGAAAGCCTTCGACGCCACCGTCACCGGCGTCTATGTATGCCCGGAGCGCCTGTACGCAGCGGCCAGCTACGGAGTCGCATGGGTGACGGACGCGATGCTCGAGAGCGAGCGCCAGCTGGTCGAGGATGCGATCGGTGCGGGCGCCACCTTCCGCCAGTGGGCGGCGCAGCAGGGTGTCGGACACAACGGCTGGCTGGTCGCCGAGGCTTCCACCGGCAACGCGCTGGCGCAGGCCTCCATGCGACACGATCTGCTGGTGCTGGACCACAGCCCGGAGGACCGGAGCGGCAGCGCCGCCGAAGTCTCCGAAGTCGTTCTGAAGACCTTCACGCCCTGCATGGTCGTCCCGCCGGGGCACGGCGCGTTCGACGGCTTCACGCGCATCGCCATCGGCTGGAACGGTTCTCCCGAAGCAATGCGCGCGGTCTACGCCGCGCTGCCGCTGCTGCGCGGGCACGACGTGCTGCTCATGCGCGGCGAGGAACGCATGATGACCTACCGCGTCGACTGGCACCCGCCGTTGGATATCGTGAAATACCTGAACCGCTACGACGTTCACGTCGACGAGAAGGCCATCGACGCCGGGCGGGACGACGTCGGCGCCGCGCTGATGGAGACCGCCGCGCAGTACGGAGCCGACCTGCTCGTCATGGGCGCCTACGGCCGCAGCCGGTTCAGCGAGTGGATCCTCGGCGGCGCCACCCGCGACATCCTCGCCAGCGCCAGCATCCCCGTCCTGCTCCGGCACTGACGGTCGAACGGTGCGGGCCGGTGGCCTGCATGCGCGTCCGCAGGCCGCCGGCCCGCCCCGCCGATCACGCATCGCGCAGCTGAAGCTCGTAGACCGCGTACATCGGCACGCCCGTCATCAGCGTCGTGACCGGGCCGAGCACGGAATAAGGCCAGCCGTAGGACTCCATGATCTCGTGGGTCGCCGCCAGCCGCAGCCGCGGGTGGGGCCAGGTGAGATCCAGCGGGCTGCGCACGCCCCAGGTGAATTCGGCGTCCAGGTGCCTCACGGAGGGATGCGCCCACGCGCCACCGACCGCGAGCCAGTTCGCGGCGTCGAGCGCGAAGATCGATCCCGGCGCCGCCTCTTCGGCGAATTCTGCCAGCACCGCGACGACCTCCCGCGGCTGCAGGTAGACGAGCACCGCTTCGCCGAACAGGAACACCGGTTGCTCCGTCGGCCACAGGTGGAAGCCGGCGCGCCGCCACCATCCGCGGCTGCGCAGATCGATCGCTGCGAGCGCGTGACGCTCGCAGGCGGGCGGCATGAGCCGCTGGCGCAATTCGATCACTTCCGGAAGATCGACGTCCGTCAGGCGGCAACGGCCGTTGTCCAGCCACTGGAAATAGTTGCTGAGGCCGCAACCCAGGTTCAGGACGTGACCGCCGGGATGCTCGTGCAGATAACGTCGAGCCAGGCGCCGGAAGATGCGTGTACGCATCAGTACGCTGTAGACGGTATGCCGGTCGTCAAGCCACAGGCTGCCGTCATCTTCCAGCGAGTCCAGCAGCCTCGCCGCCGTCTCGTCGTGCACCACGAACTCTGGAAACAGACGGCTCCCCCATGCACGCGCCGCGAGTGGGATGCGCAGCGTATCCATGATCCCCGAGAGTGCACCCGTACAAGCCGAGGCCGGCGCTGCATCCGCAATCGGCCAGACATCTTCGGTTCGCGGTTGGTCATTCATGGCGCGCTCTCGCGGCAACCCTCGCCTTTCTGGGAACGCGCTTCGGCGCATTCGGTTCCGCTCAAGATAACCGGGACGGCACGTGCACGGGCATTGGCGCGGGTCGACAGCGTCGCACGACGTCGGTCGACCGCTCGCCACCGCGCGGCGGTCCGTGCCATGGCATCGCCCTAGACTGGCGCTCGCTCTGTCCTCTACCCAATCGATGGACGATTCTGCCGCACCGCTGCGCCCCTATCGCGGCCGCTTCGCGCCCACGCCCTCCGGACCCCTGCACGCCGGATCGCTCATGGCCGCGCTGGCGAGCTGGCTGTGCGCGCGCAGCGTGGGCGGAACTTGGCGGCTGCGCATGGACGACCTCGATGCGCAGCGCTGTTCGTCTGCGCACGCGGCCACCATCCTCAGACAGCTGGAGGCGCACGGGCTGACCTGGGACGGACCTGTCTACTACGAGAGCGATCACCGCCCCGTCTACGAGGAAGCACTGGACGCGCTGACGCAGATCGGGCGGACCTACGCCTGCGACTGCACCCGCGCGCGGCTGCGTCGGACGAGCCGTGCTGGACCGGACGGCCCGGTCTACGACCGACGATGCCTCACCCGTCAGCACACCGTGTCAGTTCCCGCGGCGCTGCGCCTGGACGCCGGCGACGGCACGATGACGATCGTTGATCGACGGCAAGGCTTGCTGAGCCGCCGTATCGCCCAGGACATCGGAGATTTCGTCGTCCGCCGCGCCGACGGCATCCCCGGCTACCACCTCGCCTGCGTCGTCGACGAAGCGCAGCTGGGGATCACGGAGGTGGTCCGCGGCGCGGACCTCCTCGGTGCCGCCTTCTGCCAGCGCCTGCTCGCGCAGGTCCTCGGGTTGCCGGCTCCCGTCACCTGTCTGCACGTCCCGCTGGTGCTCGATATACGGGGTGCGAAGCTGTCGAAGCAGAACCACGCGGTACCGCTCGACGCTCACCGTCCGGGCACGAATCTGTGTACCGCACTTCAAAGGCTCGGCCAGCGCCTGCCGGTAGGGTTGCACGGCGAATCGCCCGACGTCGTGCTCGCATGGGCCGTGCGCCACTGGTGCGTGGAGGCGGTCCCGATCGCGCCGCAATCGATCGCCGCAGCCACGCACGCGTTGTAAGCTGGTCGCAGCGACAGGCGGAGCACGTGGCAATGGCGGTGGGCTGGGCCAAGGACGGCGCGGTACAGGAGCAGATCGACGCCAGCGTGGCCGATGCGCTTGCCGTAGTGCGCGAGCGGCTCCCGCAGGGCGCAAGCGCAAAGTTCTGCGAAGCCTGTGGCGAGGAGATTCCGGAACGGCGGCGCGCCGCGGTGCCGGGCGTGCGGCTGTGCGTCCACTGCCAGGAGCAGGCCGACCGCAAACGCGAGACCTTCAGCCTCTACAACCGGCGCGGCAGCAAGGACAGTCAGCTGCGCTAGAACCGGACGCCAGACCCGGGCTCAGGACGCCCGCGCCACGCGCGTCACCGGCCGGATACGCGCAGTCCTGACGCTGTTCGAGTCGATGTCGATGACCTCGATGTCGTAGTCGCCCACCCGCAGGCGGACGCCGGGCTTGGGCAGATCCTGCAGCTGCTCGAGCACCAGCCCGTTGACGGTTCGCGCATCGCCCAGCGGCAGGCGCCAGCCGAGGCGGCGATTGAGGCTGCGGATGCTCGCGGCGCCTGCGGCCACCACGCTGCCGTCGGCGCGGCGCTCGACGGACTTCCGCCCCACCGCCGGGTCGGAAGTGAAGTCGCCCACCACTTCTTCGAGGATGTCCTCGAGCGCAACCAGTCCCTGGATGTCCCCATATTCGTCCACCACGAAGCCGAGGCGACGCTGTTGCGTCTGGAAGTTCAGGAGCTGCCGGTTGAGCGGCGTGCCCTCGGGAATGAAATACGGCGTGCGCGCGAGCTTGAGGAAACTGTCGAGCTCCAGCTTGCCGGCGGCCGCAAGCGCCACGACGCTGCGCATGTGCACGACGCCGATGAGGGTGTCGACGCTGCCGTCGAACACCGGCACGCGCGTGTGCTGGGCGCGGACGATGGTCTCGCGCAGCTGCTCCCACGGTTCGGAGATGTCGAAGCCGACGATGTCGCTGCGCGGCACCATGATGTCCTCGACGGTGCTGCGCTCCAGATCCAGAACCGACAGCAACATCCGCTGGTGACGCTTCGGGATGACGGTGCCGGCTTCCAGCACTGCGGCGCGCAGCTCCTCGCTGTTGAGGTTGTGGTGCATCACAGAATCGCTGTGGATTCCGAGTGCCCAGAGCACACCCTTCGCGACGTGCGTGACCAGCCAGACGATCGGCCGCAGCGGGTGCTGGATCACGTTGTAGACGAAGCTCGACGGCAGCGCCACGCGGTCGGGGTTGAGCGCTGCGACCGTCTTCGGCGCCACCTCGCCGAAGATCAGCAGCACGAAGGTCAGGATGCCGGTAGCGATCGCCACGCCCGACTCACCCGACAGCCGCAGGCCGATGAGCGTGGCGAGGACGCCGGCGACGATGTTCACCGTCGTGTTGCACATCAGGATCAAGCCGATCAGCGGTTCCGGCCGGTCGAGCAGGCGCAACGTCAGGATCGCCGCCCGCTGCCCGCGTCGCGCGCGCGCCTTGAGGCGATAGTGATTGATCGACATCAACGCCGTTTCCGACCCGGAGAAGAAAG
This sequence comes from Nevskiaceae bacterium, assembly GCA_036379455.1. GTDB lineage: Bacteria > Pseudomonadota > Gammaproteobacteria > Nevskiales > Nevskiaceae > SCRT01. Next base: position 10,058 of record DASVGQ010000146.1, on the reverse strand, counting down.
CCGAAAGGCAGATCAGGATCAGCAGGACCGCGAAGAGTCCGGCGAGCGGGAAGGCGTCCAAGTAGTCCTATGCGTGGCGACAGCGGTTCATAAGTAACTAAAACCTTCGGCCAGCGTCAAGCACGCGCCGTTCCCGCGGGTCGAGACCAACGTCGACGCACGAGGCACGAGTCGGCGCGCCGGCCGCAGCGCATGCGCCGTGATCGCTGCCGTTCACCGGGCGCCGACGACGGCACCGTCACAGCGATGCCCCGACGCCTCGGCGGCTCAGGTCCAGTGCGTCCCCATGACTTTCTCGACCAGCAGCTTGCTGCCGAAATAGGCAATGACCAGAAGGACATAGCCGACGAGCACCCAGCGCACCGCGGTGCGGCCGCGCCATCCGTAACGGTGTCGCCCCCACAGCAGGAGCCCGAACATGAACCACGCTAGAAACGACAGGACGGTCTTTTGCGCCAGATGCTGGGCAAGCAGGTTGTGCACGAAGACCATGCCGGAGACCAACGTCAGGCTGAGCAACGCAAAACCGATCTCCACCATCTGGAACAGCAGGCGTTCCATCGTCTGCAGAGGAGGCAGGCGCAGGCTCAGCGCCACCACGTTACCGGTCAGCGGCCGGCCACGCCGCAGCACTTCCTCGACAAAGGCCAGGGCGATGGCCTGGATGCACGCGATGGTGAGAAAGCCGGCCGCCACGGTGGAGATGATGATGTGCGTCTGCACCTTCCAGTCATCGATCGGGATACTGCCCGCACCGGCGTTGGACGCCAGCGCGCCGAATACCGCGCACAAGCCGACGACGGGATAGAGCAGAACTCCCAGCATCTCCAGCCGTTCACGGAAGCTGAACAGCCAGAGCGTCAGCGCCGACTGCCACGCAAACAGGGAAACGGCTTCGGCGATGCCGAGGCGCAGCACCGGGCCGTGGAAGATCTGCAGCGAGACCGCGCCGGCCTGCAGCAGGAGTGCCAGCGGCACCACCAGCACCGCCGCCCGGCCGCCGCTGCGCCACGTCCGCCAGCCAGCGGCAAAGTAGGCCACTGCCGCCAATATGCCAAGGCTGACAAGCAATGATTGTGCCTTCGGGATCCCTCAAAAATCATAACATTCCCGCATGTCGCCCATGCCTTGCACGATGTTTTCAGGGCGCTTGATCTACCCTTTGGCCAGACCATGAAAATCGAGATCCTGGGATGCGACGGCGGCGTGGGTCCGGGCCTGCGCACCACCTGCCTGCGCATCAACGACCGGATCCTGATCGACGCCGGGACCGGCGCCTGCGAGCTGGACGGCGAGGCGATGGCGGCGCTCAGCGACGTCTTTCTCACCCACGCGCACGTCGATCACGTCATGGGACTTGCCTTCATCGCCGCTCAGCGCAAGGCTGCACGACCGCTCACCGTGCACGGCGACGCGGCGGCGCTCGGCGCACTGAAAGCCCACCTGTTCAACTGGGCGTTGTGGCCGGACTTCACCGCGCTGCCGGATGCGGCCCACCCGGCGCTGCGGCTCGCGGCGATGGGCCCCGGACCGCTCGGGTGCCACGGCCTTCAGTTCGCCGCCTTTCCCTCGCTGCACACCGTGCCAGCCATCGGCTACGCCGTGACGGAGAACGAGCGAAGCTTCGCGTTCACCGGCGATACCTACGGACACCCGGAGATGTGGCGCGCGCTCAACGCCCTTCCGCGGCTGGACCAGCTGATGATCGAAGTGTCCTATCCCGACGCACAAGGTGCGCTGGCCGAAGTGTCACGCCATCTCACGCCGGCGCGTCTGGCGCAGCAGCTCAAGGCCCTGCACCACTGGCCCGAGCTGCTCTTGACGCACCACAAGCCCGGCTATGCGACGATACTGGTCGACGAGTGCCGCACTGCGCTGGACCACTGGCGATACCGCCACCTGTACAACGGCGACCTCCTCCACCTGTAGGCGATGCGGCGAGCCGCATCCCCGCCCATCTCCGGTTCCCTATGTTCGACAACCTCAGCAACCGCTTCTCCCGCATCCTCGACAGCATTCGTGGGCAGGGCCGTCTCACGGAAACGCAGGTCAACAACGCGACGCGTGAGCTGCGCATGGCGCTGCTCGAAGCGGACGTCGCGCTGCCGGCGGTCCGCAGCTTCATCGAGCAGATCCGCACGCGCGCGGTGGGCACAGAAGTCACGCAGAGCCTGACACCGGGGCAGGCGCTGTTGCAGGTGGTACAGCAGGAGCTGACGGCGACGCTGGGCGGCACCGCAGAGGCGCTCAACCTGCGCACCCAGCCGCCGGCCGTGATCCTCATGGCGGGGCTTCAAGGCTCCGGCAAGACCACCAGCACCGGCAAGCTGGCGCTGCGGCTGCGCGAGACCGACAAGAAGAAGGTCATGGTGGTATCCGCCGACGTGTATCGGCCGGCCGCCATCGAGCAGCTCAAGGTGGTGGCCGGGCAGGCCGGCGTCGAATGGATCCCCAGCGAGGCCGGCGAGAAGCCGACGGACATCGTCGCGCGTGCGCTCACCCGGGCGCGCGCGGATTTCGCCGACGTACTCATCGTCGACACGGCGGGCCGCACGAGCATCGACGAGGCGATGATGAAGGAGATCGCCGACCTGCACGGAGTGCTCAAACCGATCGAGACGTTGTTCGTGGTCGACGCCATGACCGGTCAGGACGCGGCGCGCACCGCCAAGGCCTTCGGTGACACGCTGCCGCTCACCGGCGTCATCCTCACCAAGGCCGACGGCGATGCGCGCGGCGGCGCGGCGCTGTCGGTGCGCACCGTCACCGGCGCGCCGATCAAGTTCCTGGGCGTGGGAGAAAAGCTGGCGGCCTTCGAGGTCTTCCACCCCGACCGCATCGCGGCGCGCATCCTCGGCCAGGGCGACGTGCTGACGCTGATCGAGGAAACCACCCGCAAGGTGGACCGCGACAAGGCTCAGGCGCTGGCGAAGAAACTGAAGTCGAAGAAGGACTTCACGCTCGCCGACTTCCGCGAACAGATGCAGCAGGTGCAGAAGATGGGCTCGATGGAGAGCCTGCTCGAGAAGTTGCCGGGCGGCCAACGCCTGCAGGCTCAGCTCAAGACCGCCCAACCGGAGCACGCGGTGAAGCGCGCCATCGCCATCATCGACTCCATGACGCCGCAGGAGCGGGCCTTCCCGAAGCTCATCAAGGCCTCGCGCAAGCGCCGCATCGCCGCGGGCGCCGGACTGCCGGTGCAAGAGGTCAACCGCCTGATGCGTCAGTACGAGAACACCCGCGACATGATGAAGAAGTTCGCGCACGGCGGGATGAACAAGATGATGCGTGCGCTTGCCGGACGCCTTCCGCGCGGCGTGATGCCGCCAGGCAGGTGAACCACATGCAGTCACGTTGACTCACACGCGGCGCCACCGCATCACGCCATCACCGGCGCCAGCCGTTGTTGACACGCTCCGGCGGCCTGCCTAGGCTTTCGCGGCTGCAAGGGCGGTTAGCTCAGCTGGTAGAGCATTGCCATCACACGGCAGGGGTCACAGGTTCGAGTCCTGTACCGCCCACCAATAAAAACAGGAACACGCAGTAGGTCCTGCGCTGAGCGCAGCGGCAGGCGCACGACGGCACAAGGTCGTGCTGCCGCCCCAAGGGCCATCGTTGCACCGCGGCACAACTGCGGTCGCCGAGGGCTCGGGTAAGTTACGGGCTCACAGCAGCATGGCGCCCTCGAGCCGCAGCAGCGCCACCTTGCGTTCGATGCCGCCCGCGTAGCCGGTGAGTCCGCCGCTGCTTCCAACCGCGCGATGGCAGGGCACCAGGATGGACACGGGGTTCATGGCGACCGCCGCGCCCACCGCGTGATAGGCGCCGGGCCGGCCAATCGCCTCGGCCAGCTCCGCATAGGTAACGGTGCGACCGAAGGGCACGGCGCGCAGCGCCTGCCAGACGCTGCGCTGGAACGCTGAACCGGCGAGCGACAGCGCAATGTCGAAGGCCTGCCGTTCACGCGCGAAATACTCGGCGAGCTCGGCCGCGACGTCGTCGAAGGCGTGCTCATCGCATTGCCAGTCGGGCTGGATCGGGCGCGGATGGCGATGCCCCTCGAAGGTGAGCTGGCACAGCCCCACGTCGTCGCGCGCAAGCAGCAGCGCGCCGAGCGGAGAAGCGAGGGAGCAATAGCGGGTCACGACGGCTCTGCGGATGGGACGCGTCCATTGTCCTCGGGTGTTCTCGGGCGCGCACGCAAGCGCAGACCCGCAGGTCGCCTGGCGACTCCTCGCCAGCGAACGCGACGCCGCGCTGGCCGGAACTCGCTGCAGGCCACTGGGTCGAATTGCCGCATCGCACGGTGGTCTGCGACGCTGCACGCATGCGGAAGCGTGCAGTACGGGCGTGGCGAAAGGAGCACGGAGGCTGCCACGCACGTATTGCGCAACAAGCTCCGCGCAGGCGGGCGACGACCGGAGGGAAGCAGCCAGACGGCGTTGCGCAAACGAAACCAACGCACCGAGAGGCAAGGTCGTGAAGAAGAAACAACGAGGAGACAGTCTGAAGGGCGTGCCCGCCTCGATGTCACGCCGTCGGGTACTGGTAGGCGGCGCGTCGATGATCGCCGGCACGGCGCTGGGACTGCGCAGCCCGCGCATCTTCGCCGCGGCCGAGGACGAGGAGATCCGCGTCGGGTGGATCACCGCGCTGTCGGGCAAGCTCGCGGGACTGACGAAGCAGGACCCCTACATCATGCAGCTGGCGGAAAAAGCCGTCGCGAGCGGCATCAGCGTCGGCGGCAAGAAGTACCGCATCCGCTTCCTGCAGGAGGACAGCCAGTCGAGCCCGTCGCGGGCCAGCCAGCTCGCCAGCGACTTGATCACCAAGGAGCACGTGCACCTGATCCTCGTGCAGCCGACGCCGGACGTGGTGAACCCGGTATCGGACGCCTGCGAGGCGGCCAGCGTGCCGAGCCTGGGTACATCGGATCCACTCGAATCCTTCTTCTTCGGACGCGGCGGCAAGATCGGGCAACCAGGGCCTTTCAAGTGGACCTTCGATTTCTTCCCCGACGCCAAGCTGTGGGTGAACTCTTACCTTTCTACCTGGAGCAAGCTCCAGACCAACAAGAAGGTCGGCGTGCTGTACCCGAACGACGCCGACGGCATGGCCTTTCGCCACGCTTTCCCGCCGATCATGGAAAAGCACGGCTACAAGGTCATCGATCCCGGCCCCTACCAGGACGGCACGACGGATTACACGACGCAGATCGCGCTGTTCAACAAGGAAAACTGCCAGATCTTCAACACCGTGGGAATTCCGGACGACGTCAACACCTTCTGGCGCCAGGCGGCGCAGCTGCACTACGCGCAGAAGGTCCTGATCGCCCAGTTCGCCAAGGCTGGACAAGTGCCGTCGCAGGTGACGGTGCTCGGCCCGCTCGGCTTCGGCCTGACGACCGCGATCTTCTGGACGCCGGTATTCCCCTACAAGTCACCGCTTACCGGGATGACGTCGCGCCAGCTGGCAGACGACTACGAAAACAGGTTCCACGAACTGTGGAACGGGCAGGTCGGCCCCTCGATGGCGCTCGCGGAGCTGGGCGTCGCGGCGTTGAAAGCTGCCAAGGACCCCACCAGCCACGGCGCGATCCGCGACGCGATCGCGAACCTCGACCTGGTCACCACCGTCGGCCGCGTGGATTTCAGGAACGGCCCGTACCCCGGCACCGCGACCTCGCCGATCATCGGCGTGCAGTGGGTCAAGCCGAAGGCCGGATCGAAATTCCCGCTCGACTGCGTCACCATCGAACACGCGAACGACACCGCTGTACCGATCCAGCGCAAGCTCGTCGCCTACAACCAAGGGTTGTAGCGACTCTCAACGGGCAGGTCGCGTACACGGCCGGCCGCTCGCCTTGCCCGCCACGCAAAGTGCCTGCGCAACGCCGCGTCCGTACGCCGGTCAAAACCCAGGACCCTCATTCGATCGCCCGGTGATCACGGTCGCGCGGCTCGTGCTGAAAGCGCGCGGCGGCGGCTCGCAGACACGGCGCGATCAGGATCACGGCAAGTGGCAGGTTTTCACGGGCGGTTCCGGGACATCCTGTGGACAAGCCTGATGATCGCCGCGCTGGCCACCGTCAGCGGCTGCGCGTCGAGCGCCGTTGAGTCGCCGCACGCCATGCCCGCTCCCCAAGCGGCAAGCGTGACGGTGTTCGTCCTGTCCAACGGCTTCCATTCGCAGCTGGTGCTGCCGAGCGTCGCCCTGTCCGGCCCACTCACGGCATTCCGCGAGGAATTTCCGACCGCGCGCTGGCTCGCCTTCGGCTGGGGCGAGCGCAGCTTCTTCATGGCGCCTCATCCGGGAATCGGTACCGCGCTGCGCGCGATGTTTCCCGCCGCCTCCGCGCTGCTGGTGACCGGGCTCACGCACGCGCCGACGCCCGGCGCGGGCGAGCAGGCGCTGCCGCTGCGCGTCTCGCGCGTGGGCCTGCAGGGGATATCTGCCTACCTGTGGTCCTACGTGAAGGCCTCCACACAAGGCGTACCGCTGCGGCTGGCGGACGGGCCGCAGCCCGACAGCACCTTCTATGCCTCCACCGGCACCTACGACCTGTTTCACACCTGCAACACGTGGACAGCCGCGGCGCTGCACGCCGGCGGGCTACCCATCCGCTCGGGTGGCGTGATCACCGCCGGGCAGCTCACGCGCCGGGTTGCGCAGCTCGATCCACAAACCTGAAGTCGAGCGCTTCGCGCCGCACAAGGCGCGGCAGCGGCGTCGCGCGACGCGTCCGGTTCACGGACACCCGGGCGAGGACGGGGCCACACCGGCGTCCCGCGCTACAGCGCGCTGAAGATGTCGTTCGCGATGTCCTCGCCGGCGCCCATGCCGACACCCAGCCCGAGGCCGCTGAGGATGGTGCTGAAGAACCCGCCTCCGCCACCGAAGCTCGGGCCGCGCGACCAGCCGCGCGACTGGATGGTCGGCTGCGGATGCGTCTTGAGCTGTTCCTCCAGCGACTGGATGTATTGCGCCATCTGCTGCAGCATCGACTGCGCCTCGTTGTTGAACTGCTGCACGCCCATGCCAATCTCGCGCAGGTCCATGGCGAGGTCACGGGCGACGGCCGGATCCTTGACGTCCGCAGAAAGTTTTTTCGACAGCGCCTGCATCTGCTGCGCTACCGTGCCGATCTGCTTCTGCAGCTGCGCGCTCTGCTGCTGCGCCATTGCGTATTCCATGTACCGCTCCGTGGGGGAACGCGTCATAGACCCGGCGCGTCGCAAAACGATCCGCCGCGGGACCCAGTTCCGGCGACAGGGCTAGCGGGCGCCCGGCTTCTTCGGATGCGAGAACCACGCCAGCGCCGTCAGCGCTACAAACAGCCAGCCGCTCACCCAGTAGATCTCGTTGAGGCTGAGCATGAAGGCCTGATCCTTGATCTGCGCAGCGAGCAGCCCGAGGCTCTGCTCGGCGTCCAGCCCGATGGTGCCGGCGTGGTGGAGGAACGCATGCCATCCCGGATTCGTCGGGTCGACGAGGCTCGTGATGTGATGGTCGTGGAACGCCTCGCGCTTGTCCCACAGTGCGACGGAAATCGAGGTTCCAATCGACAGCCCTTCCAACCGCGTGAAGTTGAAGAGGCTTGCAGCGGAGGCCAGGTCCTCGCGCGCCACGCCGTCGAAGGACAGCACCGTCAGAGGCACAAAGAAAAACGGCATGCCGATGCCCCACGGCACCCGCAGCCAGAACATCCGGCCGAAGTTCATCTCGATGTTCCCGAAGGAGATCGCGAAACTCACGGCGGCGAAGGTCAGCAGCCCGAAGGACACCAGCAGGCGCACGTCGTACTTGTCCGACAACCGGCCCGCGATCGGCGAAGTGAAGACGCCGCAGATTCCCAGCGAGGCCGTGGCGTAGCCTGCCCACTCCGGGTTGTAGCGGTACGGCAGCGCCGTCTGCAGCCACAGCGGGAAAAGCACCACGCCGCCGAAATAGGCCATGTAGCCGAGCACCATGGTGATCGAGGCAACGGTGAAACTGCTGTTGCGGTACAGGCGCAGCTCCACCAGCGGGTGCTTGTCGGTTGCCTCCCAGGCGACGAACAGCAGCAGCGTGAAGGCGGCGACGACCGCCATGATGATGATGAACTCCGACTGGAACCAGCCGTCGTCGTTGCCGCGGTCGAGGAACAGCTGCAGGCAGAACAGGCCGATGACCAGCAGCGTCAGGCCGACGAGATCCACCCCTTCGTGGACGATCTTCGTCTCGCGCTTGCGCAGCAGCGTCCACGTCAACGCCGCCACGACAATCCCGAAGGGTACGTTGATGAAGAAGATCCAGTTCCAGCGGAAGTCCTCGGTGATGATGCCGCCGAGCACCGGCCCGGCCACCGGCCCGACGATCGCCGTCATGCCCCAGATGCCGTTGGCGAAGCCCTGCCGCTCCTTCCTGTAGTTGGCGAGCAGCAGCGACAGCGAGATGGGAATCATCGGCCCCGCAGCGGCGCCCTGCAGCGCGCGGAACAGCAGCAGGATGTCGAAGGTCGGCGACAGCCCGCACATGAGCGAGAACAGCGTGAAGAGGATGGTGCAGACGACGAACAGCCGCACTTCCCCGAAGCGCTTCGCCAGCCAGCCCGAGATCGGCACCGAGACGGCGTTGGCCACCGCGAAGAAGGTGATGATGAAGGTGCCGTCGTCTGCCGACACCGCGAGGTTGCCGGAGATGGTCGGGATCGCGACGTTGGCGATCGACGAGTCCAGTACGTTCATGAACACGCCGAGCCCAAGCGCTCCCGTCAGCAGCGCGAGCTGGCCGGGCGGCAGCCACGGGCGGCCGTGGTCGTCGGCGCGGTCTGGCGCCGACGGGGACGCGGACGCACCGACGTCGAGCGCGTCGACGGTGGTGCTCAACTGCGCGCTCCGCCGGTGCGATCAGGCAGCGGCGCGCCTGGGGCCCCTTTCCGCCTTTCGCGCACTCCACTCCGGCTCCACGTGCGGTCGATGGAGAAGCGGGCGGACGACAAGGCGGCGGATCGAATGTTCTGCAGGTATGGCGGATGACACGCGCATGTCGCGGCAACGCTCGATCGCAGCGCAGGTCATCCGGGACCGCGCGCGGATCGGTTCGCAGGGGATCAGCTCGTGCGCCGGTGGGACAGTTGCACCGCAGCGAAGTTCGTCATCGCGGCAGCGTATGTCTGCAGGAATCCACTGGCGTTGTAGCGGCGGGCGCCGGCGCACGGCGATTTCTGCGTCGCAGTTCAAACAAGCCCGCCGCGCCGCGGCATGGGATCGCGTCCCGCGCCTGGTGATCAGCAGTGCTGGGCGCGTACGGGTCGATCGCGCATCCGCGCGAACCACTGCGTAGTCGCGTACTCGTCGTCCAGCATGAGGCGCAGCATCTGCGCCGTCTGCGCATCTGCGCGGATGTCGCCGATGAGGCGGTTCACCGGCGCGAAGATCGCATCGTAGTGCTCGATGAGCGAGGCCAGCGCGTCGAGCTTCTGGCGATCCGAGTAGCGGTCCGTCGCGAACAGCGCCATCGCCTGCCGGCGACTGTGCTCCGAAACGTCCGGCAGTCGCGTGACGTTGAATTCGCGCAGCCGTTCGCGCATCAGCCGCGCGTGGATGCCCTCGCGCGCCTGCACGATGATCAGCCCGCCGCGCAGCGCCTCATCCCGCGTGACGCGCGCCCAGCCGCCGACATAGTGCGCGTTGAGGCTTTCCGAAGCGCGGTAGCTCTTCAGGAAACGCACGATCCGCGCGTGTTCGCCATGGCGCGCGCGGAATCCGTCGGCCAGACGGCGCAACGAGAACGTCACGTTCCGCGTACCGCCATGAAGCGGAATCCCGCTGCCCCGTCGGATCCGCGCCTTGCCGCGCGTCGACGAGTTGCCCTGCGGCCGCACCCCGCCGGCCACGTGGACCAGGACCATCGCCAGAACTTCACGCTGCTTCGGACGCCGCCGACCGGGCATGGTTCCCGCACGCCCGCGGCGCGTCCCGCGGAAAACGGAACTTCGCCGTGCGCTCCTTGACTAACGCCTGCCCACCGCGCGCAACGCACAACCAGATCCCTGCGGCGGGCACGACTGGAGGAGC
>DASVGQ010000145.1:0-6798 GCA_036379455.1 Nevskiaceae bacterium | reverse complement strand
GCGCCGATCGGCGCCATCGATACCGTTCCCGCCGCGACGATCAGCAGGCCCGGCAGCCAGATATAGCCGAAGGAGTGCGGCGGCAGGCCGGTAGCGTGCCGCCCGGCGAGGATGTAGCCGATCGTACCCGCCGCGGCGATGGGGAAGCCGAGCGCGGCGCTGGTGCCGACCGCCCGATGGATGCCGATGTTGCAGTAGCTCAGGAACGGCACCGACAGCGATCCGCCGCCGATGCCGAGCAGGCCTGAGACGAAGCCGATCACCCCGCCGGCGCCGAACAGTCCGGCTCGGCCGGGCAGGTGGTTGCCTTCCCTCGGGCGCCGGTTGAGCGCCATGCGCGTCGCTGTGACGAGCAGGAACGCCGCAAAGATCGCGGCGAGCACCGTGCCCTTGAGAACCGCCGACAGCCCCATGCTCGCGAGCAGGTCGCCGATGACAATCCCGGGAGCCATGACGAGGAAGACGTCCCAGCGCACGTTCTTCTGCTTCTGGTGCCCGCGCGTGCTGCTGAGCGAAGTGAACACGATGATGGACAGCGACGTCGCGATGCCGATCTTCACCGCAAGGCTGGCCGCCACACCGTGGCCGATCATCAACGCGGACAGGAAGGGCACCAGGATGCCCCCGCCGCCGATCCCGAGCAGGCCCGCAATGAAACCGGTGAAAAGACCGATGGCCAATAGTTCGACAACGACTTCTACATCGATCGGCATGGGCAGGCGCGGTGGCGGCGGAAAGGTCCGCGAGCCCAGGCGACGCGGAGGTCGCGCAGCGCCGGCGGATAGGCGCATCAAGGGTACGCCGAAGCAAGGGTCAAAACGATGCCGCTCGCCTGTGTGCTTTCGGCACGGAGAATTGACCGGCGGTGCGCGCCGACGTGCGCACCCCGACGCGCTGGACGAAGCAATATTCGGTCGGTTCACGGCCGCGGCCGCAGCCGCCTGACGGAGCACTCCGCGCGCCCGCGGCGCGCGTCGATGCGATCGCAAGGCCGGACATCGGATGCGCCTTGCGCGACGCATCCGGCAGGCTCGGCCAGAGCTCTTTATCTGGCTTGTTGCGCGGCAAGCAGTCTCAAGGCGTCAGCAGCAAGAACATCGCGCCCGTGCCGCGTTCGACGCGCAGGAGAAGCTGCGCCTGATCCTTGTGCGCGAGTTTCTGGAATTCGGCGAGCGTCGACACGGCGTGGTTGTTCACGCTGACGATGACGTCGCCGTCCTGTAGGCCGGATTGCTGGGCGGGCGAGCCGGCCTGGACGTGGCTCACCGTGATCCCGTGCCGCACGCCGTTGCTGTTCGGCTGGGTCAGCGCCGCGTAGTCCGCGCCCTGGAGGCCCTTGAACAGTTCGCCGGTGCGGGTTTCGACCGCCGAAGTCTTCGGCCCGACCTTGACGTCGATGTCGCGCAGCGCGCCGTCCTGCATCACGCCGAGCTTGACGGTCTGCCCGACCTCGAGCAGCCCCACCGCGTTGCGGATCTGCAGCACGCTCGTCACCTTCTGGCCGTTTGCCGACACGATCACGTCATCCGCCTTGATGCCCGCCTTCGCGGCCGGTGAATCCGGTTCCACCTTGGTGATGATCACGCCCTTCTCGACCTTCAGGCCGAGCGCCTTGGCGAGCGCGGGCGTCAGCTGCTGCACGACGACGCCGATCTCGCCGTGGTTGATCTTGCCGTGCGCGATGAGCTCGTCCATCACGTGATGGGCGAGGTCGCTGGGGATGGCGAAGCCGATGCCGAGGTTGCCGCCGGACTTGGACAGGATCTCGCTGTTGATGCCGACCAGCTGCCCTTTCATGTTGACCAGCGCGCCGCCGGAGTTGCCCGGGTTGATCGAGGCGTCGGTCTGGATGAAGTCCTGGAAGCCGCCGATGCTCGTCGTCCGCCCGAGCGCGCTGACGATGCCGGCCGTGACCGTCTGGCCGAGGCCGAAGGGGTCGCCGATCGCGGCGACGAAGTCACCGACCTGCACGTCGTTTGAATTGGCGAAGGGCAGCGCCGTCAGGTCATCGGCCTTGATCTGCAGGACCGCCAGATCGCTGGGTTTGTCATGCCCGATCAGCTTGGCGTTGAAGGAACGCCCGTCCTTGAGCGTGACCTTGATGCTCTTGGCGTTGGCGATGACGTGGTTGTTCGTCAGGATGTAGCCCTTGGCCGCGTCAACAATGACGCCGGAGCCGATCGCCTCGAACTGCTCCTGCTCTTTCTGTTGCCCCTGCATGCCGAAGAACTGTTGGAACAGCGGGTTCTGCATCAGAGGGTTGTTGACCTCCTCGACGCCGCTGACCGCGATATTGACCACCGCCGGCAGCACGTTCTTGAGCATCGGCGCGAGCGAAGGCACGCCATTCGAGGTCATCAGCGTCGGTACGCCGGCCGTGGTGCTGGCTGCCGCCGGCGCGGCTTCCGCTGAAGCGGGCTTGGCGACGCAGCCCAAGCTCAGCAGCGAGGCGGTGGCGATCACTGCCAAGGTAGTGAGAGTTTTCCAGCTTCGGTTCATCGACATGTGTCTGTGTGCCCTCGAGTTCCTGTTACGCGGCCGCCGCAGGATGCCCGCGCACAGGACGGCAAAAAACACAAGCAAACGTGCGAGAACCGACAACCGCTACCGACGGCTTTGAGTAGATCGCGCGAAACGAGTTCCGGCGGGCGTCATGAACGGTCGTCAAGGCGCGCGCCGAGCCGGCAGCTTCGTGCGGCAGTATGAGCCGACGGTGAATCAACCCGCGGCGGCGGACGCCTGCAGCCGCTCGATATGCGCGTTGATGCGGCGCACGCGCGCCACCAGCTGCGCCGTCTGGTGGCGGAACTCCGCAAGCAGCGCGCCGGCCAGCGGCGTGGGTTTCGGCGCGGCCACGGTCAACGGGTTGACGGGCGTGCCGTCGACGAAGGTTTCGTATTCCAGGTGCGGGCCCGTCGACCAGCCGGTGTTGCCCACGTAGCCGATCACCTCACCCTGCTTCACGTACGAGCCGACGTGCTGCCCGGGAACGAAGCGCGCCAGGTGCGCGTAGCCGGTCGTGTAGGCCGCGGTGTTGCGGATCGTGATGTACTCGCCGTAGCCGTGCTCCCAGCCGCGGTAGGTGATGACGCCGTTGCCCGCGGCGCGGACCGGCGTACCGAGCGGCGCGGCGAGGTCGATGCCCTGGTGCAGCTGGTAGCGGTGGACGACCGGGTCCACCCGCATGCCGAAGGGCGATGACATGTAGGTGAAGTCGGTCGGGTAGCGCAGCAGCGTCGGATGCCGCAGCGGTACGCCGTCGGCGGTGTAGTACGCGGCGGGCCGCGCCACCGGCTTGAACCGATAGGCAGCAAAGCTGCGATCCGGCGTGTGGATCTCGGCAGCGAGGATGTGGCCTGAGGAAATCGCGCCCGCGTCGTTCTTCGCCTCGCGGTAGATCACCGCGAAGTAGCCTCCGGGCTGCAGGTCGCGGAAGTTCACGGCCTGCTTGAACATGCCGGCGAGATGAGCGATCACGAAGGGCGGCACCTTCTTGTGCGCGGCGGCAGTGAAGAGCGTGTCGTGGATTTGGCCCCATGCGACGTGGCGTCCCGCGGGTGGCTCTGGCGCGAATTCGGTGTCGGGCGCCACCGCCGTGTGCTGGGCGAGCGCTATGGTCATCGAAGGCGACTGCCCGTAACGGATGGCTTCGAAGTCTCCGTTGGGTCCGGACCTGAGCCACAGCGTCTCGCCGGGATGGAGGTCCTCAAGCGGACGTTTGTTCGCGGTCGTTGCGAGCAGCTCGGCGAGGTCGCCGGCGCTGTAGCCCTGCGCCTTGAAGATGCCCGACAGCGTCTGTCCGGGCAGGACGCGAACCCGCTTCCACGCGGCGTCCATCGCTTCGGGCTGGCTCTCGCGGCGCGCGACACGGCGTGATGCCCGTCGATCGATCGCCGGCGTGCCCTTGGCGGCAATTAGCGGGGACTGCTTCGCGGCACTCGCTGGTCTCGTCGCGTTGCCATAGCGAATTGCCTCGAAGCGTCCACCGGGCCCGGACTCGAGCCACAGCGTTTCTCCCGGACGGAGGTCCTCGAGGGACCTCTTGTCGCGCGTGGTCGCAAGCAGCCTGGCGACGTCAGTGGCGCTGAAGCCCTGCGCCTTGAAGATGCCCGACAACGTTTCGCCCGGTCGTACGTGGACTGGCGTCCAGCCGTCGCTCCGTGCTGTTGCGGCGCGATTTCCCGGACGAAACGGGTGCGCCTTGAATGCGTGCGGCGTTTCGCGTCGGTTCGCGCGCCGTGCCGCCATGACGCGCGGCGCGCAGGCCATCGTCGCCAGCAGCGATACGAGCAATGCGACGATCAGAGAGAAACTCTGGTTCCAGCGCGTCGCGCCGGCCTCCGCACAACCGCTGGTCTTCATGGGCGAGCCCGTTCCCGTGCATCGACGCGTTGCCCGGGCGCGAGGCCGGATCGTGCCGATGTACTGCTTGACGCTCCGCGCGGCATTGCGAGGTGCCGGTGAGCGGTGCCGTGGTGTGTTGCCATCCGCGGTGGAATACCGTGACCGTTGTGCCCGCGCCGTCCCTACGCGCGGACCTCGTTTCGGACCCGACGGGGGCGGATAAGTTCCGGTCTGCACGGGCGTGTGCAGGTCAGTCCTCGAGCGTTCGTCAGCGACGGTCGACTGCCTCGATCGGTCGCCGTGCTGGACGCGCGACGAACGCAGGTGCATGGCGAATCATGCCGAGCGTTTGGTGGCGCGCATCGCCCCGCCGTGCTGTCGCGGAAAAATCCGCAGCTGGACTTTGTACTCCGCCGGTGGGTGCGGGCAGGAGTAGGATTGCGCCGCAGAATTCCCGCCCTGCGGTCCGGCCGGCCGCAGGGTTTTTGCATGGTGAGGGTCACGCGATGTGGGTCTCCAGGTCTTGTCGTCTCATCGCTGCGCTCTGCGCGATGAGCGTCGTCTCCACGGTTTCTGCTCAGGAGCTGCTTCAGCCGCCCGCCGCCCCGCCGCTTGCCAACGCGCCGCCCATGCCGGTGATTCCACAGGCTGCGGGCCCGAAGGCCACGCCGTGGGCCGCGACGGTCGCGCTGGGTATCCTCGCCGTTCGCGGCAACAGCCACAGCACGACGGGCAACTTCAACGGCAAGCTCGGGACCTTGTCCGGAAACTGGAACAACGTGCTGCAGGGCCAGGGCATCTACGTCAGCGGCAGCGGCAAGACCACGGCGCAGAGCTGGCAGGCAGGTGATCAGCTTCGCTACAACCTGTCGAGCAGGCAGTTCACGTTCGGCACGCTGGGCTATCTCAACGACCGCTTTGCGGGCATCGTCGAACGCGGCTCGGAGGCAGTAGGCTACGGCCTGCGTCTCATCCACACGCCGACGCAGGAGTTCGAGATCGCGGGCGGCGCCGGCGCTGACCAGGAGCGCGCCGCGGACAGCCGGAAGTACATCACGCAGCCGGTCGGCGTGTTCAACGCGCGCTACGTATGGGATATCAGCAAGCACGCACGCTTCTCGCAGAGCGTCCACGTTGAATCCGGCGGCAGGAACAGCTTTATCGATCCGATCTCCGAACTGAGGCTGTCGATCGTGGGCAACCTGTTTGCCGCGCTGGCCTACGAGGTGCGCTACAACACACAGGTGCCGGCTGGAACGCTGCACTCGGATTCCTTCACGACCATCAACTTCGGCTATTCCTTCGGCAAGTTCTGAGCGGCGCGCCGGGCTT
Organism: Nevskiaceae bacterium; assembly: GCA_036379455.1. Lineage (GTDB taxonomy): Bacteria > Pseudomonadota > Gammaproteobacteria > Nevskiales > Nevskiaceae > SCRT01. Next base: position 1,122 of record DASVGQ010000145.1, on the reverse strand, counting down.
CCGCGGTGCTGGGTCGGGTGGATGGTGCCGGCTGCGAGGCGGGCGGCGAGCGTCCCATGCGTCGCCGCACGGCAGCGACGGCGGATCCGGAGCGGCGCCGAGCGCCTCAGGTTGCCTGCAGCTGCTCGCGCACGAACAGGATGTGCTGGCGCAGCACGTAGACCTGATTGGCGAAGGCGCCCGGCATCTTGAGGCCGATGACGGCTTTCTCGATGGTGTCCAGCCGCTCGATCAGGGCGCTGCGTTGCTCCGCGGCGAGCGCCCGAGCGCGGCGCGTTCGGGGTCCATGAGTTCGCCGTAGCGCCGGTAGATCTTGTTCTTCACGCGCCAGCCGTAGACGTCGGGGCGAATTGCAGCGCCGGAATCACCACCACAACGAGCGGCACGATCATGACCCACAGGCAGCTGATGAGGCTCGCGAGCCAGAATGGCAGCACGCGGTAGAGGAAGGTCCGGCCAGACTTGTAGTAGCGCACGGCCTCGTCGCTGAACGGCCAGGAATGGCGCAGCGCCGCGGGAAATTCCCCGGGTTTTTCCAGCAGCGGGCCCCGGCCGTTGATCTTCTGCGCGGCCTGGATGAGCAGGTCGACCGGTTCCGGGCTCGTGCCGAAGTGGACCAGCAGCCGGACCGTCGAGGCGAGCAGCGTGACGTCATGCCGCGGCGGATCCGCGCCGATGTCGAACGCGGCGGCGGAGATCGTCAGCTTTGACAGGTAACGGAAGCGCAGCAGGTACGGCTCGGGGTATTCAAAGCTGAGCAGATGCACGTTCGGCGCCTGCATCAGGGTGCGGAAGTTCGCGACCGTGGCCGGCTCGGCGGACAGGAAAGTCGCGTTGACGCGATGTGCGATCAGCGCATCCATGGTCGCGTTACCTTCCAGCGGCTCGAGGTCGGCGTTACTCGCGTCGATGTCGTTGGCGCCGAGCGGCGCCAGGGCGAGGACGCGCGTGCCGCTGCCGGCCGCCCCGATGCCGATCCGTCCGCCGCGCAGCGCGTAGAGGCGCATCAGCGGCTGCTTGCCGTAGCAGTAGATGGCCAGCGGTTCGTAGAACAGGCTGCCGATCGAGGCGATGTCGCTGGTGTCGCCGGAGGCTGTCACGCCGTTCTGCACCAGAGCCGCG
>DASVGQ010000144.1:0-5245 GCA_036379455.1 Nevskiaceae bacterium | reverse complement strand
GGTATCCGGCGATGCGCGGGAACCGGATCTCCAGCGCATCGCGCTCGGGATGGACGGCGTGCACGTGGACCGTGTCGCGCGGCGGCTGGGGTTTCACGTTCACGGCTTGCGCCGTGAAGTCAAAGGGCACGCCGAGCACGTCCGCGTATTCGACGTTGAACAGGCCTGCGTCGTTGAGGTCGTAGGATTGCCGCCGCAGCGCACGGCCGACGACCTGCTCGCACAGGAGCTGGGTGCCGAACGCGCGGATGCCGAGGATGTGCGTGACCGTGTTCGCATCCCAGCCCTCGGTCAGCATCGAGACGGACACGACGCAGCGCACGCCTTCGCCGAGCCGGCCGGACTTGCCGACGGTGTTCATGACTTCGCGCAGGATGTCGGCGTCCGTCAGCTTGTCCGCCGCGTGCGGGTCGTTGGCACGTTCTACGACTTCGCGCTTGTAGCGCTCGAGTTCGGGCGCCACGGCGGCGAGGAACGCCTTGTCCAGGGGATTGCCGGACTCGAGCTGTTCGCTGTCGATCAGCAGCGTGTTCGGGCGGGCGAGTGGATTGCCGTAGTCGTCGAAGTTGCGGAACAGCTCGAGTCGGCCATTGACGACTTCGCTGCTGCCATCGGCGTGGTCGCGCACAAAGCCTGACACGAAGTCGTAGACGAGCTTTGAAACTGAAGTGTTCTGGCACACGATGACGAAGCACGGCGGCACCGCGATGCCGGCCTTCTGCCATGCGTCGTGGACCTTCTCGTAGTGCCCGTAGAGCGCCTGCAGCGCCGTCTGCAGCGGCGTCGGCAGGTCGAGGGGGTTGAGCGCGCCGGCCTTGCCGCGTCCCGCCTTGGGCATCTTGATGTGGTGCCAGAGATCGCGATAGATCGGAACCTCGGCGCTGGGGATATTGTCGGCGACCGGCACGCGCGGCAGCTTGACGATGCCGCACTCGATGGCGTCCATCAGCGAGAAGTCGCTCATCACCCACGGGAACAGCGTGCCTTCCGCGTATCCCGAGCCGCGCAGTAAGAAGGGCGTGGCCGAGAGATCGATGACGCGGTGGATGCCGAGCTTGCGCTGCACTGCCTCGAGGCCCGAGATCCACACCCGCGCCGCTTCCGCGTTGCCCTTGGCCTCCTTGCGGTCGTCGCCCTTGAGCTGTTCCTCCTCGCTTTCTTCGGGCAGTTTCTCGCGGTAGCAGTGGTGCGCCTCGTCGTTGATGACGAGGACGTTTTTCATGCCCATGAGTTGTGGCATGACCCGCTGGATCATCTGGCCTTCGGTTTCCAGCGTCTGCAGTTTCTCCGCCGGGTGGCGCCCGGTGAGCAAGCGGCGGCCGCCGGCGGAGACCTGCATGCGCTCACGCAGCATGAAGGCGTGGTAGTTGGTGATGACGATCGCTGCCCGGCCGACGTCGCCGAGCATCTCCGGCGGCACCAGCTCGCGATCCTTGTAGTAGCTGTTCGGATCGTTGGGCTGAAGTACGCGCAGGCGGTCGCGGATGGTGATGCCGGGCGTGACTACGAGGAAGCCGCGGCTGAAGCGGCGGCTGGAGGGGTGCCGCAGCGCGTTGACCGTCTGCCACGCGATCAGCATGGCCATCACCGTCGTCTTGCCGGCGCCGGTGGCCATCTTCAGCGCCAGGCGCATGAGGTCCGGGTTGGCGTCGTGGTTGGCACGCGCCATGTGGTCAAGGATCGCTTCGCCGGCCTTGCCGACCTGTGGCGCAACTTCCGTCAGCCAGATCGCGGTCTCCGCCGCTTCCACCTGGCAGAAGAAGGGTCGGATGCCGTTGAACTCGTGCGTGCGCCACCAGCGCAGCAGCCGCGCCGTGTCCGGCGTGACGCGCCACTGGGACTCCGGCAGCTCGCGCCAGCGGTCTACCTGCGTCCGTACCTGACGGATGATCGCGGCCTGTGCGTACTGCTGCTGGTCGGTCGACAGCCCGGCGTCGTTGCCGAGGCTCAGCTCCACCTGCTTGGCGCGCCCGTGCTGCTTCTTCGGCTTCGGGATCGGGGTGACGAAGTCGGCCGGACGGCGGGTCTCGAGGATCTGCTGCGTGGGCTGGCCAGATCCGTCCAATTCCCAGTGTCGCGATGGATACGCGTACGGCGAGTTGAGGATCGGGTGCTCGAAGAACGGGTTTGCCACGGTTGCCTTCCCCACGAAGCCTCAGGCAGGCGCCTTGTCGCCCGTGTCGATGGAACGCCACACCGGCGTGCAAGATCCGTGCCCGCCGCGCGATGCAGTTCCGATATCGGCGGGAGGCGGGTTCGCCTGCGCGCAGGATTGTGCGCGGAATTCAGCGATTACGCCGGAGCCTGTGCATTCCACGTCGGGACGCTTGGCGTTAGGCTGGCTCGATCGCTTTTTGAGGAGGGCTACCCGTGCGTGAACGGGCATTCGTGGCGGGAGCCAGCGGCGTGATCGGGCGCGCGCTGTGCCGGTTGATGGTAGCCGACGGGTGGCAGGTGTTCGGTACCACGCGCTCGGCGGAAAAGGTGCAGGTGCTGCGCGAGCTCGGCGTGGAGCCGGTGGTGGTGGACGTCTACGACGCTGCGAAGCTCAGGCTCGCCGTGTGCGATGCGCGCCCTTCCGCGGTGGTCCATCAGCTCACGGCGCTGCCGGACGGCCTCGATCCGAAGCAGATGGCCGCGGCCCTGGAGCGCAACGCGCGGATCCGCATCGAGGGCACGCGCAACCTGGTGGCGGCGACGGTGGCTGCGCGCGCGCCTCGGTTGATTGCGCAGAGCCTGGCGTTCGTCTATGCGCCCGGGCCGCGGCCGTACCATGAGGAGGCGCCGCTGGCGGTCGATGACGCGGCCTACGGCGAGACGGCGCGCGCGGTGGCGAGCCTGGAGGCGCAGGTACTGGAGGCGCCGCTGAAGGGCATCGTGTTGCGCTACGGCAAGCTGTACGGTCCCGGCACCGGTTTCGACGCAGCGCCGGCAGGAGGCCCCGTGCACGTCGAGGATGCCGCCTTGGCCGCGTACAAGGCGCTGCGCTGCGGTGCTGCCGGCGTCTACAACATCGCGGAGAACGACGGCACGGTCGCGATCGACAAGGCGGCGAAGCTGCTGGGCTGGACGCCCACCTGGCGCAACGGCCGGCGGGTGAGCACCTGAACATACGCGGCGAAGCTCCTCTTGGCCTCTCCGGCGGCGCGCCCGCCGGGCGGGCATCTGCTGGCCGCGTCCGCGCTCGCCGATGCCGCACGGGGAATGCGGCACGCGCGGCGACGATTCTGGCGATGCGATTCAGCTTGAGAGCAGCTCCGCGAAGCGGGCCAGGTCGACGTTGCCGCCGCTGATGATCACACCGACGCGCTTGCCGCGCAGCGCCGCGCCCATGGCGCGCGCCGCCGCGAAGCCGAGGCAGCCGGTCGGCTCGACGAGGATCTTCATGCGCTCGGCGAAGAAGCGCATCGCGGAGACAAGCTCCGCGTCGGTGGCGGTCAGCATGTCGGTGGCGCCGCCGCGGATGATCGGCAAGGTGTATTCGCCCAGATGCTGCGTCTGCGCACCGTCGGCGATGGTGTGCGGCGGGTCGATGTGGACAATGGCGCCGTAGCGGAACGAGCGCTGGCCGTCGTTGCCGGCCTCGGGCTCCACGCCGTAGATCTCGCACCCCGGCGAGAGCGCCCGCGCTGCAAGGATCGATCCGGCGAGCAGGCCGCCGCCGCCAACCGGTACGAACAGCGCCTCGAGCGGACCGGCCTGCTCGACGAGCTCCTTCGCCGCCGTTCCTTGCCCGGCGATGACGTCGGGATGGTCGTAGGGAGGAATCATCGTGAGGCCGCGTTCGGCCGCAAGGCGCCGAGCGATGGCCTCGCGGTCCTCGCGATAGCGGTCGTAGGAAACGACTTGGCCGCCGTAGCCGCGCGTCGCCGCAAGCTTGCCCGCGGGCGCGTCGTTGGGCATGACGATGGTGGCGCTGATGCCGAGCGTCCGCGCCGCGAGAGCGACGGCCTGCGCGTGGTTGCCGGAGGAGAAGGTAACCACGCCGGCACCGCGCTGCGCGGATTCCAGCTTCGCCAGCGCGTTGTACGCGCCGCGGAACTTGAAGGCGCCCATGCGCTGGAAGTTCTCCGCCTTGAAGAAGAAGTGGGCACCCGTCATCTCGTCCACGGTCCGCGAAGTGAGCACCGGCGTGCGGTTTGCGTGCCCGGCAAGCCGCGCTGCGGCGGCGGTCACGTCATCGAAGGTGGGCAGACAGAGCGTGTTCAAGTTGCCGGCGGCGGAATGCTGCGCGGGGTGGTGTCATCCGACTCTGCGCCGGCATTCCGCGGGTCGCAACGCGGGATGGTCTCCGCGGCCACGAACGACCCGGAAGTACCGGCGCCGTTGCGGGGAGTCTCGGTATCGAGAGGCGCTTTCCCGCTCTCCGCCGCGCGCGACGGGTGTAGCGTGGCGCCATGGACCTCAAGCGCGGCGCGCTGTTCGATCCCGACGGAACCGGGCCGGGGCGCTTCATCCGCCGCGATCCGCAGCCGGCCTGGCTGTGGTGCCGCAGCTGCCAGCGCGGCTATCGCTACGGCGAGTACCGGCTCAGCCCCTGCGGGGAGCTGCGGCGGTGTCCCTACGCAGACTGTGACGGCAGCGTCGTCGACGACGGCTGGGACTGGGAGGCGCTGCGGAGCCGGCATCCCGGTTATCCGGCGGCGCCTGAACCGGGCGTCGTATATCCGCTGTACGACGACTGAGCGCCGGCCTGCCGGAAAGACCCTTCAGGCCTTCAGGTGCCAGCCGGTCCGGAAGATCCACCACACGGCGACGAGGCACAGCGCGAGGAAGGCGAAGGTCGCCGCGATGCTGATGCCGACGTTGACGTCGGCAATGCCGAAGAAGCTCCAGCGGAAGCCCGATACGAGGTAGACGACGGGGTTGAACAGCGTCACCTTCTGCCAGAAGGGCGGCAGCATGTCGATGGAATAGAAGCTGCCGCCGAGGAAGGTCAGTGGCGTGATGATCATCAGCGGCACGACCTGCAGCTTCTCGAAGTTGTCCGCCCAGATGCCGATGATGAAGCCGAACAGGCTGAAGCCGACCGTCGTCAGCACCAGAAACAGCACCATCACCGCGGGATGCTCGATCGAGTAGGGCACGAAGGCGCGCGCCGTGACGATGATGATCAGCCCGACGACGATCGCCTTGGTGGCGGCCGCGCCGACGTAGCCGGTGACGATCTCGAGGTAGGACAGCGGCGCGGACTGCAGCTCGTAGATGGTGCCGATGAACTTCGGAAAGTAGATGCCGAAGGAGG
>DASVGQ010000143.1:0-3518 GCA_036379455.1 Nevskiaceae bacterium | reverse complement strand
GTCGGCCGCTGATCCGCGCGAGTTCGCAGCATCGTTGCGCCCGCCCTTCCGGAGATCGACATGCTCTATTACGCCGTCGTCTTCTTCATCATCGCCACCGTCGCCGGCTTCTTCGGCTTTTCCGGCATCTCCGGTACGGCGGCAGGCATTGCCCAGATCCTGTTCGCCATCCTCCTGGTCCTGTTCCTCCCGTCCCTGGTGGTCGGACGCCGGCGACGGCCGGGCCGCTGAACCCCGGCGTGCGCGGCGGCGCGCACCCGGCGCGCGGTGAACGCCGCCGCAAGACGCAGGGTCTGTGTGGAGTGACCCACTTCCCGACGCCGACGGCACGGCGCACCGCTGACGCCAACGGGAGCGCGGCGTCCGTGGTTACGGACCTCACGATCTCGCAGACATGAGCGAGCCGCCGGAAGTCCAGACCGAAAACCGCCCGCAGCGCGCGCCCGAGGCGTCTGGCGACGGCGGCCACGGCCGCGCCGGGGTCCGCAAGTCGATGGTGCTGGCGCTGGGCGTGCTCGGCATCTGCTACGGCGATCTGGGCACCAGCGCGCTCTACGCGTTGGAGGCGGCCTTCAGCGGCGGATCGGCGCCCCTCGCCCGCAACAGCACCAACGTGCTGGGCATCCTGTCCGTGGTGTTCTGGACGCTCATCCTCGTGGTGTCCGTCAAGTACATGACCTTCGTGCTGCGGGCCGACAACCGCGGGGAAGGCGGCACCTTCGCGCTGATCGGTCTGCTGCGGCCGTGGCGGCGGCTCGACCGCGTGCAGCGGCGCATGCTGGTGCTGCTCGGCCTGGCGGGCGCGGCGATGCTCTACGCCGGGATGATGATCACGCCGGCCATCTCGATCCTCAGCGCGGTGGAGGGCCTCGGCATCGCCTCACCGCGGCTGCAGCACGACGTGATCCCCATCACCATCGTGATCCTCGTCGCCCTGTTCGCCGTGCAGCGCTTCGGCACGGCGCGCATCGGCGCCGTGTTTGGCCCGATCATGACGCTGTGGTTCGTCGTCATCGCGGCGCTCGGCGTCTACGGCATCGCCCAGGAGCCGGGCGTGTGGGTCGCGATCAACCCGCTCTACGCGCTGCGCTTCTTCCAGCACGACCACTGGGTCGCGTTCCTCGCGCTGTTCGGCATCTTCCTGGTGACCACCGGCGGCGAGGCCTGCTACGCGGACATCGGCCACTTCGGCCGCCGGCCTATCCAGTGGATGTGGTTCTGCCTGGTGCTGCCGGCGCTGCTGCTCAACTACTTCGGGCAGGGGGCGATGCTGCTCCACGCGTCGGGGAAGGTTACGCATCCCTTCTTCGAGGTGGTACCACACTGGATGCTGTATCCGACCGTCGCGCTGGCGACCGTCTCGACCATCATCGCCTCGCAGGCCGTCATCTCGGGCGCCTATTCGATGACCCGGCAGGCGGGCCGGCTGGGCATGATGCCGCGCTCCCGCGTGCTGCAGACCTCCACCGAAACGGCGGGCCAGATCTACGTCCCGGCGGTCAACTGGACGTTGATGGTCGCCACCATCTTCCTCGTGCTGACCTTCCGCAGCTCCGGCAAGCTGGCCAGCGTGTACGGCATCAGCGTGAGCACGACGATGGTCGTCACCACCATCCTGATGTTCTTCGTGCTGCGCGAACGCGCGCACTGGAAGCGCTGGGGCGCGCTGGTGTTTGTCGTCTGCTTCCTGTGCATCGACCTCGCCTACTTCGGCTCCAACCTGATGCGCATTCCGCACGGCGGCTGGTTCCCGATCGCCGTCGCGGCGGTCATCTTCACGGTCATGTCGACCTGGCGCCGCGGCGGAGAGCTGTTGACGCGCGAAACCGACCGCGACGCCAAGCCGCTCGCGGCGCTGAAGCAGGAGCTAAAGGAGCAACGGGTTGCCCGGGTGCCGGGCACCGCGGTGTTCCTCACCGTGCGGCTCGAAGACACGCCGCCTTCGCTCAACCACCACGTCGCGCACAACCACGCGCTGCAGGAGACCGTCGTGCTGCTGACGGTGCTGACGGAAAACGTGCCGCGCACGACGGGCGACGAACGCATGGAATTCACCGACCTCGAGGACGGCTTCCACCGCGTCGTGCTGCACTACGGCTACATGCAGCAGCCCAACGTCCCTTCCGAGCTGGCGACCTGCAAGGACCACGGCCTCACGATCAAGCTCGACGCGGTGACCTATTACATCGGCCACCGGCTGCCGACCAGCCGCCACGGCCGTCGCGACGGCATGTCCACGTGGCGCGACCGCCTGCTGGGCTTCATGGTGCGCAACTCGATCGACCCGACGGCCGACTACCAGCTCCCCGACGCGCAGGTGCTCGAGATGACCGCGCGGGTGCACATCTGAGCGCACGCCCGCGCGTTGCGCGGCGCGAGCGCCGACCTCGGCGCCCTGCTCACGCCCGATACATGTGTGCCATGAACGGGCATGCGCCCGCACCAGGCCGCGTCACCGCTCGCCCCGGCCACTGGACGAAAGTCCGCGTTCAACCGCTCGTCGCCGCTTGTCGTTCGGCGTCGATCTGCTCACGCGCAGGCCTCGCCAGGACAAAAATGCAACGACCGCGTGGGCCGCACCGTGACTCCGTACAGCTGGTACCTAACTACCGGATCGAGTGATGCATGGCGCTCTTCCGGGCTCGACGAGCGATCCGTAGGGTGGACATGTCGACGATTCGTTGACCGCTCTGACAACGCACAGGGCTCGCCCCCACGGAGAATTCCCATGTCCCACACGCCGCACTTCAACCGCCTCGCCATCGGCGCCGCCATCATGGCGCTCGGCATGGCCGCCATCGGCCCCACCTACGCGCAGAGCGCAGGCGCGGGTTCGCCGTCGACGCCGCAGCAGCAGCCCCAGATGCCAGGGCAACAGCCCGGCCAGCAGATGCCGGGCCAGACCGGACCGCAGGGCCCGCAGCAGCCCGGCCCGGGTCCGCAGATGCCGGAGCAACAGATGCCCGGACAGCAACCCGGCCAGCAGATGCCGAACCAGCAGATGCCCGAGCAGCAGGTTCCCGGACAGCAGCCTGATGAAGGACAGTCCGGCCAGGTGCCCGGCGAACAGCTGCCGGGACAGCACGCGCCGGGATCACAGACCAATCCGCAGAGCCCCGGCGGCTCGGCCATGCCGCACCAGCCCGGCCAGGGCGGCATCAATTCGGATTGATGCTCTGGCGCGCGCCCACCCACAGCTGCATGGCAGACGCCGCGGCGTCCGGCGGCTCGGGTGCGGGTTCCTGAGTTCCACTGCAGCGCCCGGCGAAGCGCGACGCAACAAGGACGGCGCCGGCCGGCTTGCGCCGGGACACGCGCTCGCATACGGGCGGGCAATTGATGACGGCCTTGCGGCAGCCAGGTAGACCGCGCCGCCGGAACCGCTGCGGGGCTGGTCGGACGCGCCAACCTGCGCGCTGGTCGACTTGGCCCAGCGCCTCGTGTTCGTCTATCCCACCTGGTGGGGATCGGCTCCGGCGCTGCTCAAGGCGCTGCTGGATCGCATCGTGACGCCCGGT
>DASVGQ010000142.1:0-2613 GCA_036379455.1 Nevskiaceae bacterium | reverse complement strand
CCGTCGCGTTGATCATGCTTCCAGCCAAGCCGGATGCGCGAGCCGCGGCATCCACCCTTGGAGGGCTTTCGTCATCCTTTAGGCTGAGATCTCGGTCGGCGGCACAGCCGCGGCGGACTCAGGGGCGGGAGCACGGCATGGATGCGGATCCTGGCAGCGGTGCCGCCATCGAGACGGATGCGGTGGTCGCCCGCCTGCGCGCGGCCGGCTGCGTCTTCGCCGAGGACGAGGCACTGCTGCTGCTCGAAGCAGCCCGACAGGATGCTCCGGACCGGAGCTTCGGCGGGACCCATCCTGCGGCCGCGGCGATGACCGACACATCCAGAGACGCCTCCGCGCTGGAGCAGATGATCGCCCGCCGCGTCGCCGGTGAGCCGCTGGAGTACATCCTCGGCTGGGTCGAGTTCTGCGGGATGCGTGTGGCAATCGACTCCGGCGTGTTCATCCCGCGTCAGCGCACCGCGTTCCTGGCCGAGCGTGCCGCGAAGCTGGCCCCGGAGCATCCGGTGATTCTCGATCTGTGCTGCGGTTGCGGCGCCATCGGCCTCGCCGTGCATGCCCGCACCGGCGGCGAGCTGCACGCGGCCGATATCGAGGCCGTCGCCGCGTCGTGCGCCAGGCGCAACCTCGACCCTGTCGGCGGGCACGTCTACCGCGGCGATCTCTTCGCACCGCTGCCCACCGAGCTGCGGGGCCGAATCGACGTGCTCACCGCCAACGTGCCGTACGTGCCCACGGGCGAGCTGGATTTGATGCCGGTCGAGGCGAGGGAGCACGAGCCTGTCGTGACCCACGACGGCGGCACCGATGGGCTCGATCTGGCCCGCCGCGTCGCCGCCGAGGCCCCTTTATGGCTGGCTGCAAGCGGCCGCATCTTCATCGAGACCTCAGTTGCCCAGGCGCCCGCATTGTGTGCGGCCTTCGCCGCAACAGGCCTGGATGCCGTGCCCCAGCATGACCGGGCTCGCGCCGCCACCATCGTGGTCGCCCAGCTCCTACAGTCGTCTCCGCCCCCTCCCGCCTGCGCATAACTCATGCACTCTGCAGGGCAGTTCGCCGAGATGCCCAGAATTCCGGGGCCGCGCCGCGGCGCCACCGCAGACTGCATGAGTTATGCACGGGGACCGCGGCGGGCGCGGCAGGCGCACAGCGCGCTCAGCGCACGGTGGCGTCTTCGAAGGCACGCCACATGGCGGCGTAGGCACCGTCGGCGGCGACGAGTTCGTCGTGGCTGCCGACCTCGATGATGCGGCCGTGGCCGAGCATCACGATGCGGTCGGCCCCCATCGCGGTCTGCAGCCGGTGCGCGATCAGCACCGTGGTGCGGTCACGGGCAAGCCGGTGCATGGCAGTGGTGACGCGCGACTCGGTGAGCAGGTCGAGGTTCGAGGTCGCCTCGTCCAGCAGCAGGATGGCCGGGTCGACCAGCTGGGCGCGCGCCAGCGCGATCAGCTGCCGTTGGCCTGCCGACAGCGACCTGCCGCGTTCGCTCACGACGTGGTCGTAGCCGCCGGGCAGGGTCGCGATCATCCGCTCGGCCCCTACAGCGCGGGCAGCGGCCCGCACCTCCTCGTTGCTCGCTTCTGGCCTGCCATAGGCGATGTTGTCCCGGATGCTGCCGGTGAACAGGAACGACTCCTGCGGCACGTAGCCGAGCACCCGTCGGTAGTCGCCGAGCTCGAAGCGGCGCAGGTCGGTGCCGTCGGCACGCACGCTGCCGCGATCCGGGTCATAGAACCGCGCCAGCAGCTTCATCACGGTCGATTTTCCCGCTCCGGTCTCGCCGACCAGCGCGATCGTCTCGCCCGCATCCACCGTGAGCTCGATGCCGGCAAGCGCCTCGGTCGGCCGCACCGTCAGCGCATCCGCTGCCAACACGGGCCGCGCATCCCGCGGCCCACGCACCTCGGCCTGCCGCACGGGCGCAACCGGGTAGGCGAAGTGCACGTCGTCGAACTGCACCTCGCCGCGCATCCTCCCCGTCGGCGCGGCACGCTCCGGCGACGGCGTCAGGGACTTCAGCCGCATCAGCCCAGAAATACGGTTGACCGAGACCCGCGTCTGCTGCCACGCGTCGAACACCTGCGAGAGCTGCTGGATCGGCGAGAAGAACATGTCGATGTAGAGCATGAACGCGATCAGCGCGCCGGTCGTAAGGTGACCGGATGCGATCAGCACCGCCCCGAGCCCCAACACGATCGCATCGGCGACGGCCGACAGGAATTGCACGAACGGAAAGTAGACGGCCACGAGCCGTTGCGCCGCCACGCGCGAGTCGAGGTAGCGACCGCCGAAGCCGTGGAAGCGCCGCATCGTCGCCTGCTCGTGAGTGAACGCCTGCGACTCGCGCACGCCGGACAGGCTCTCCTGAAAGGCCGCGTTGACGACCGCGATGCGCTCGCGCGAGAGATCGTAGAGCCTGGATGCGCGCTTGCGAAAGAAATACGTCGCGATCGCCAGCGGGATCACGACCGAGAGCGTCGCAAGGCCGAGTTCGACATCCACCACGACCAGCGCGACACCGACTCCCACGAAGGTCACGCCTGCCACGAGCGCGCCGAGCAGGCCGTTCTCGAGCAGCGACTCGAACTGGTCGACGTCGGTGGTCATGCG
>DASVGQ010000141.1:0-2536 GCA_036379455.1 Nevskiaceae bacterium | reverse complement strand
ACGGTTCCACGCGCCGAGGTCCAGAGGCGTGACGGCTACGGGCTGCTCGGCGCGCTGCCCCCGCGCGAACGCCGCGGGCTGGTGCTGGTGGATCCGCCCTTCGAGCGCGCCGACGAGTTCGACGCCGCGCGCGCCTTCATCATCAGCGCCGCGAAGCGCTACGCCGGCGGCGTCTTTGCCCTGTGGTATCCGCTGAAGAATCCCCATGCGGCCGCGCATGCGCTGCGCTGCCTTGCGCGCGATTGCAGGCAGCCGTTGCTCGACTTCGAGCTGGACGTCGGCCACCGCGGTGATGGCCGCATGCACGCCTGCGGCCTGGCCGTGCTGCGCGCGCCGTGGCGTCTGGAGGAGACAGCCCGGCCCGCGCTGGACGAGCTCGCCGCGCTGCTGTCGCCGCGCGCGAAGGCATCCAGCCGGACGGTGGCCTTTCCCTGAGGGCGTCGGCGCTGCAGGCGTTCGGAAAGCGTGCTGCTTGGCCCAAGGCGATGTAAGGCCCATGCGGCCGCGGCCGCATGGGCGGGTTCTTCGATCCGGCGCAGCGTGTCCGCCGTCCGCGTATGGCGGCGCAGCGTGCGCAGCATCGGGATGATGACGGCCGGCCCGGTGACGCAGGTCAGCGCGCCGAACAGGAAGGCGGTCGGCCAGCTTGCGCCCGCGATCCAGTGGGCGGCAGCAGCGAGCAGGACCACTGCGACGGCCGCGTCATGGGTGACGATGCCACGGACCGCCTTGCTGACCTGGTGCAGGTCGCCCAGCCGCAGCGTCAGGCTGCCTTCGAACAGGCTCAGCGCCACCGCGAGCGACGCGGACGGGAAGAGCAGTTCGCCGAGCGTGTGATGGGGTCGGACCCGTGCGTCACGGGATGTTGCTCCGGGTCGCTCGGCCGGTGAGGCAGGTCTGAACGGCGTCGGGATCGCCGGGGCCAAGCGCATTACCGCGGGTGCGTGACGCCGTAGCCCAGGCGCGCGACCTGGGCGGTGACTTCGCGCCACTGGGCTGCATCGAGCGCATGCGGTGTTCCCAGCTGCGCGGCACGCCAGTACAGCGCGCAGGCGAATTCGAGCGTCTGCGCGGCCTCGAAGGCGGCCGCGAGGTTCGCGCCGAACACGGTGGCGCCGTGGTTGGCCATGAGCACGGCGCTGCGCCCTTCCAGCGCCGTCAGGGTGACTTGCGCCAGCTCCGGCGTGCCGAAGCAGCGGTACGGCGCGACGCGCACCGCGCCGCCGAGCGCCAGCATCTGGTAGTGGATGGAGGGCAGCTCGTCACGTGCGCAGGCGATGGCCGTGGACCACGGCGCGTGCGTGTGGACGATGGCGCCGGCCTCCGCGCGCTGGCGGTAGACGGCAAGGTGCAGCCCGCTCTCCGAGCTGGGACGCAGCGTTCCGTCGACGACCTTTCCGTCTTCGAGCGACAGCTCCGTGAGCTCGCTCTCCGTGAGCGTGTCGAGCCGCGCGCCGCTGGCGCTGATGAGCATGCGGGATCCGCGTCGCACCGACAGGTTGCCGATGGTGCCCATCACCAGGCCGGCGGCCGCCAGCCGGTGCGCCGTGGCGACCAGCTCCGCGCGTAGCGACGGCGGCGCGTTCAAGCCGACGCTTCGTCCCGCCCGCGCTGGTCGCGCATGAGCCCTTCCTGCGCCACGCTGGCGACGAGCGCGCCGCCGCGGTCGTAGATCAGCCCTCGTGCGAAACCGCGGGCGGCCTGCGCCGTGGGGCTCTCGAGGCAGTAGAGCAGCCACTCGTCGGCGTGGATGGCGCGGTGGAACCAGATGGCGTGGTCGATCGACGCGCAGGCCGTTCCCGGCAGCAGGTGGCTGCGTGCGTGCGGCATCAGTGCGGTGGCGAGCAGCGGCACGTCGCTGGCGTAGGCCAGCACGCAGCAGTGCAGCATCGGCTCGGGCGGCAGAACCCCGACCGCTCGGAACCAGACCATGCGGCGCGGCGGCTGCACGTCCGGGTCGAGCAGATTCCACCAGCGCACCGGCCGGAATTCGATCAGCGGCGGGCGGTGCACCATGCGCTGCACGCGCTCCGGGAGGACCGCGTCCGGGTGAGCGGCAATCCATTCTTCCCGCTGCTCGTATTCCGTGCGCAGCGTCTCCGGGTCCGGCGCGTCGGGCATGGGCGTCTGGTGCTCGAGCCCGGATTCCGGCAGCTGGAAGGAACAGATCATGGTGAAGATCGGCCGCCCGAACTGAATCGCCTGTACGCGCCGCGTGAAGAAGTGGCGGCCGTCGCGTACCCGGTCGACCTCATAGACGATCGGGGTGTGCGGATCGCCGGGCCGCAGGAAGTAGCCGTGCAGCGAGTGCGGCTCCGCGCCCTCCACGGTGCGCCCGGCCGCCACCAGCGCCTGGCCCAGCACCTGGCCGCCATAGACGCTGCGTCGGCCGAGCTCGCGACTGTGGCCGCGGAACAGGTTCTGCTCGAGCGTCTCCAGGTCCAGCAGCTGCACCAGCTCTTCCAAGGGTCCGCTCATGGTCGGTGATCCGATAGGTCCGGGCGCCCTTGCGGCAGCCTCATGGCCGTCGATTGGT
>DASVGQ010000140.1:0-3599 GCA_036379455.1 Nevskiaceae bacterium | reverse complement strand
CGCTGATCGCGCAGCTCAAATCCGAGTACCCGAACAACGGCTTTCACGAGTCGCTGGTCAAACTCGCGACCCGATGGGTTGTGAAGCACCCGTTCAATCCGCTTCCCATGTACCGCTGGTAGCGCGCCGATCCCTCATAGCGTGCCGCCGGTGACGGTGCGCCCGGTTTCAGGTGCAGGCTGCATCGCAAGCGTGCGACGCTGCCGCTACTGCCCGACGGTTCTGGACCCGCCTGCGGGTCTGCAGCGTAGGCACAGCAACCATATATTCTCGCTGCAGCACCGTTGACGGTGAATTCGTGGTCGCCGTAGCATCCTGCGGTGAACGGCACCGTCCTTGGATCCACGCGCAGCGACGCGACCGCGGTACGGCCGGCGCGTGCCGTGCCGGACTTCGAGGTCGTCCCGCTTCGCGGCCTGCCCATCGTCGCCGTGGTGTTCGCCGCGCTGATAGCCGCTATCGCCGTCGACGCGCTCTGGCCGCTCATGTTCCTGCACGTGGCATTCGGCGCGGCGTGGACCATCATCGATCTGTTCCTGGGCTTCGTGATCGGGCCGCTCATGCACCGGCTCTCCGTTCCGGCGCGCGCCGAGCTCACCGTGCGTCTGATGCCGAAGATGGTGCTGATCATGCCGACGGTAGTGACCGTCACGCTGGCGGCCGGCTGGCAGCTCGGGCATCACATGGGCTTCATCTACGGCTCCTACTACCGCCACGGGTGGATCGTCGCCAGCTACATCGTCGTGGGGGTCATGGCGGTCGTGGCGCTCGGCCTGCTGGAACCGGCAAACATCGCGGTGCTGACCGAACTGAAGAAGCCGCACCCGCGCCCGCCGGTGATCGAGAAACTGATGAAGCGCTTCGTCTACGCGGCCGGCATCACCGGGACCATGCAGATCGCGATCCTCGTGATCATGACGCGGATCGCCTCGGGCTGATGGTCGACGAACGTGCGCCAGACGTGGTGAGGATGCCGCCAGTCACGCAGCTCGGCATGGCCTCGCTCGCGCTCATCGTCATCGGCGTCATCTACCTCGCGTCGTATCTGCCGGAAGCGGTACCGCTTGCGCCCGCGGTCGCCCTGCTCGTCGCGTCGTGCGTGCTGCTGGCGGTGAACCTCGGGCTGCTCGCCCGCGTACCGGGCTTCCACTGGCGCCGCTTCTTCCAGGTGGCCGGCTGGGCGCTGCTGGCATATGCCATCACCGCCGGCATCATCGAATTTGCCTTCGTGCGCGACGGCCTCGGCGGCGACCTGCTGGTCGTGCTGACGCTGACGATTGTCGTCTACGCGGTGCACGTCCCGGTGCTGATCGCCTTCACGGTGGCGCGCTACGACTGACTGAGGTCGCGTGGGCCGCGATCGAAGCGGTCGCGCGGCGACGTTCGCCAGTGCCCGCGGCTCGCGGGCAACTGCGCACGAGCGGTGCGCGAACGAAACACCTGCACCGCCGCACGCGCAGCGGTGCAGGTCGTCTGACGCAAGTAGGTCGCTACTTTCCCTGCACCTGCACGCGGATCTTTTCCACCACTTCGCCGTTGGCCAGGGTCGTGACGTCGCCCGGCTCCTTGCCGGCGGAAATGGAGGCCAGCACGCGCCGCATGATCTTCCCGGAGCGCGTCTTGGGCATGTCCGGCACCATCCAGATCTTGCGCGGACGGGCGATGGCGCCGATGTCTTCAACCACCGCATCCGACACCTTCTTCGACAGCGTCTCAGTAGCTTTCACGCCAGGCCGCAGGGAGCAGTAGACCTCGGGCACGACGCCCTTGATGTCGTCCGGCACGGCGACGACGGCGGCCTCGGCGATCTCGGGCACCGTCATGCAGGCCGACTCGATCTCCTTGGTGCCGAGCCGGTGCCCAGCGACGTTGATGACGTCGTCGACGCGTCCGAGCACGCGGACGTAGCCGTCCTTGGCGATCGTTGCGCCGTCGCCGGAAATGTACGGCCAGTCATGCCAGTCCTTCGAGTCCTTCTTCGCGAAGCGCGCGTAGTAGGTCTTGACGAAGCGCTCGTCGTTGCCCCAGATCGTCAGCATGCGGCCTGGCCACGGGTTGCGGATGCACAGGTTGCCGGCGTGGCCACTGCCCGGCTCGACCGGCTTGCCGTTGTCGTCGAGGATGACCGGGTAGATGCCCGGCAGCCCGGGGCCCGCCGAGCCCGGCTTCATCTTGTGCAACCCGGGTACCGTGGAGCACAGGAAGCCGCCGTTCTCCGTCTGCCACCAGGTGTCGACGATGACCGCTTCGCGCTTCCCGATGGCGTCCCAGTACCAACGCCAGGATTCCGGCTCGATCGGCTCGCCGACCGACGTCATGTGCTTGAAGTGGTGCTTGAACTTCCGTGGCAGGTCCGGATCCACGCGGCGCAGCGCGCGCACCGCCGTTGGCGAGGTGTGGAAGATGTTCACACCGTATTCCTCGGCGATGCGCCACGGCCGGCTTGCGTCCGGGTAGGTCGGCGTACCCTCGTAGAGGATCGATGTGGCGCACAGCGCCAGGGGTCCGTAGACGATGTAGGAATGGCCGGTGATCCAGCCGATGTCGGCCATGCACCAGTAGACGTCCGTCGGATGCAGGTCCTGGATGAACTTCGTCGTGCCGGCAACGTAGGCGAGGTAGCCGCCTACCGAGTGCTGCGCGCCCTTCGGCTTGCCGGTGGTGCCGGAGGTGTACATGAGGAACAGCGTGTCCGTCGCGTCGACGTTGACCGGCGCGACCTCGGCGCCGGCGTAGTCCTTGAGCACTTCGTCGGCGAAGTGGTCGCGGCCCTTCACCATCGGCGTCTTGCTCGCGTACTGGCCGGGGTGGCGGCGGAAGACGATGACCTTGTCGACCTTGGCGCCCTGTTCGGCGGCGGTCTTGACGGCGATGTCGGCCTTGTCCTTGTGGTCGATGAGCTTGCCGCCGCGGTAGTAGCCGTCGGCCGTGATGAGCACCCGGCTCTGCGAATCCGCGATGCGATCGCCCGCGGCGCGGCCCGAGAAGCCCGAGAACACCTGCGAATGGATGATGCCCAGCCGCGCGCAGGCCAGCATCGTGATCGGCAGGTCGAGCGTCATCGGCAGGTGGAGCGTCACGCGGTCGCCGCGCTTGAGGCCGCAGAAGCCGGCCAGCATGGCGGCCACCTCGTTCACGCGCCGGTAGAGCTGCTGGTAGGAGAGCGCGACGGGCGGCTCTTCGAGGCGCTCCGGCACGAAGTAGTAGGCGACCTTGTTGCGGTTCTTTTCCAGATGCCGGTCCACGCAGTTGTAGCAAGCGTTCAGCTGTCCGCCGACGAACCACTTGAAGAACGGCGGATTGGAGCTGTCCAGCGTCGTATGCCAGTAGCGCGACCATGTGAGCAGATCGCCGTATTCGCGGAAGCACTCGGGGAAGTTCTTCTCGTCAAAGCGCTCGAAGACCGCCGGGTCGTTCCAGTAGGCCTGGCCGATGAACTTCGGCGGCGGGTTGATGTATTCCTCTTCCTTCCAGCGTACGTCGAGCGTTGCCTTCTGTTCCGTCGTGTGCTTGTCAGCCATGTTCGAGCTCCTCCGCAAGACCTGATCGTGTGCGGGTAGGGAGCGGCGGAGCCCCGGGCTCCGCGGACGTCCGTTACC
>DASVGQ010000139.1:0-54892 GCA_036379455.1 Nevskiaceae bacterium | reverse complement strand
CCGGCGTTTTCCACCGACTCTCGGATGGCGCGCCGTTCAACCTGCGTGGAGCCGAACGGCACGCACACGACCACGCGGGTGATCGGCCGCATCACGCGGCCTTTCTGCACTTTGCGGATGAAGTGCTGCAGCATCTTCTCCGTGACGGTGTAGTTGGCGATCACCCCGTCACGCAGGGGGCGGATGGTCGAGATGTTGCTGGGCGTGCGCCCGAGCATGCGCTTGGCGTCAATGCCGACTGCTTCCACTTTCTTGCTGCCGCGCGCGTCCATGCGGATGGCCACCACCGAGGGCTCGTTGAGGACGATGCCTTCGTTGTGCATGTAGACCAGCGTGTTGGCGGTGCCCAGATCGATGGAAAGATCGTTGATGAACAGTCGGCGGACGGCGTCGAACATCGGCTGCGTCTTCTCGGTAATGAGGCGGGGGGCTCAACCGGTGGCCAGGCCAGACCGCGGCACCGGTGTCAATAGTCTTGTGGAATCAACGGGTGCCGCGCCGCACCAGTGTGCGCGATGCGAGTGCAGCAGCTAGAATCAGACCGTCAGGAATCATAAACTATTTCCCCAATTCCGCGTACTGCTGGCTGCGTCTGTCGAGGGCACGGCTGCGCGTGCGCCTGCGGGGGCTGCACGCACGATGGCACTGGATCTCCAACAGATACAAAGGGTGGCAAAGCTGGCGCGACTGGACGTCGATCCGGCGCGGGCGCAGCGCTACGCGCAGGAGCTCGGAGCGATCCTCGAGCTCGTCGATCGGCTGCAGGCCGTCGATACGAGCGGCGTGGAGCCCCTGCTTCATCCGGTCGGCATGGTGCAGCGGTTGCGTGCGGACGTCGCGACGGAGTCGGACCATCGCGCGGCCTTCCAGGCCGTCGCCCCCGCCGTCGACAGCGGCCTCTACCTGGTGCCCAAGGTCATCGAATAACGCGCGGCCGGTGACGGCGCCGCACGCGCCGAGGAAATCCGGTCTGCGTCGGGGAAATCGGATGCACGAGAAGTCCATCAAGGAGCTGTCGGCGGCGCTGCGCGCACGCGAGTTTTCCTCGCGCGAGCTGACACAGCATTTTCTCGACCGCATCACGGCGCTGGACGCGCGGCTCAACAGCTTCATCACGGTGACCGCGCAGCGGGCGCTGGATCAGGCGGACGCGGCGGACAAGCGCTTCGCGACCGGCGGCGACCTGCCGCGCATGCTCGGCATCCCCATCGCGCAGAAGGACATCTTCTGTACTCAAGGCGTCCGGAGCTCCTGCGGATCGCGCATGCTCGACAGCTTCGTCGCGCCCTACGACGCCACCGTGGTGCACAAGCTGCACGCCGAGGCCGGCGCGCCGATGCTTGGCAAATGCAACATGGACGAGTTCGCGATGGGCTCGTCCAACGAAACCAGTTTCTATGGACCCGTAAAGAACCCGTGGGACACGGCGCGCGTGCCGGGCGGCTCCTCCGGCGGCTCCGCGGCGGCGGTGGCGGCGTCCCTTGCGGCGGCCGCGACCGCGACGGATACCGGCGGATCCATCCGTCAGCCGGCGGCGCTCACCGGGCTCACGGGTATCAAGCCGACCTACGGTCGCGTGTCGCGCTACGGGATGATCGCCTTCGCTTCGAGCCTCGACCAGGGCGGCGTCATCGCTCATTCCGCGGAAGACGCCGCCTGCGTGCTCGGCGCGATGGTCGGGTTCGATGAGCGCGACTCGACCAGCGTCGATCGACCGTCGGAGGATTACGTGGCCGCGCTCGACAAGCCGTTGGCCGGCCTGCGCATCGGTCTGCCCGCCGAGTACTTCGCGGAAGGCTTGGATGCGGCCGTCGGCGACGCCGTGCGCGCGGCCGCGAAAGTCCTCGAAGAGCTCGGCGCGCGCTGCACGGAAGTCCAGTTGCCGCATTCGATGCTATCGGTGCCCGCCTATTACGTCATCGCACCGGCCGAGGCGAGCTCCAATCTCTCGCGCTACGACGGCGTGCGCTACGGCTACCGTGCCGCGAATGCTGGCACGCTCGAGGAGATGTATCGCAGGAGCCGGGCCGAGGGCTTCGGTGCGGAAGTGCAGCGCCGCATCATGATCGGGACCTACGTGCTGAGCCACGGCTACTACGACGCCTACTACCTGCAGGCGCAGAAGGTTCGCCACCTCATCGCGGAGGACTTCGCACGCGCGTTCGAACAGGTGGATGTGCTGCTGGGGCCGACGACGGCCGACGTGGCCTTCATGCTGGGTGAGAAGACCGGCGACCCGGTGTCCATGTATCTCAACGACATCTACACGATCGCGGCGAACCTCGCGGGCCTGCCGGCCATGAGCCTGCCGTGCGGATTCAAGGAAGTCGGAGGTCACGAGTTGCCGATCGGCCTGCAGCTCATGGGGCCGCACTTCGAAGAGGCGCGCCTGCTCAACGTTGCACACCAGTACCAGCAGGCCACCGACTGGCATCGTCGCCGCCCGGCCGGCTTCGAGTAAGCTGAGGTCGTAGCGCGGCCCTGCGGCGACGCGTGATCGTCTGCTCCGCCGGTGCCTGAGGAATCAACCGGAAACGCCATGGATGCAATCGTCGTCGACAGCCCGTGGGAGGCCGTGATAGGGCTGGAGGTCCACTGCCAGCTCAGCACCCATTCCAAGATCTTCTCTTCCGCGACAGCGGCCTACGGCGCGGAGCCGAACACGCAGGCCTGCGCGGTGGATCTCGGGATGCCGGGGGTGCTGCCGGTGTTCAACGCCGAGGCGCTGCGGATGGCCGTGATGTTCGGCCTCGCCATCGACGCGACGATCGCCGAACGCTGCATGTTCGACCGCAAACACTACTTCTACCCGGACCTGCCCAAGGGCTACCAGATCAGCCAGTGGAAGCTGCCGATCGTCTCGCGCGGACACCTGGATATCGAGGTCGACGGCGTCGCCAAGCGTATCGACATCACGCGCGCACACATGGAAGAGGACGCCGGCAAGTCGCTGCACGACGCCTATCCGCACATGACGGGCATCGATCTCAACCGCGCCGGCACACCGCTCATCGAGATCGTCTCCGAGCCGGACATGCGCAGCGCGGCCGAGGCGGTGGCCTACCTCAAGAAGCTCCATCAGCTGGTCGTCTATCTCGGCATCTGCGACGGCAACATGCAGGAAGGGAATTTCCGTTGCGACGCGAACGTGTCGGTACGCCGGCGCGGCGCAGCCGGCTTCGGCACCCGCAGCGAGACGAAGAACGTCAATTCCTTCCGCTACGTCGAGCACGCCATCGAATACGAGATCAATCGACAGATCGAGGTGCTCGAGAGTGGCGGCAAGGTGGTACAGGAGACGCGTCAGTTCGACCCGGGTAGCGGTCAGACCCGCACGCTGCGCGTCAAGGAAGATGCGGACGATTACCGCTATTTCCCTGATCCGGACCTGCTGCCGGTCATCTGTGAACGGGAGACGATCGACGCCATCCGCGCGGCGCTGCCCGAGCTGCCGGAAGCCAAGCGCGAGCGCTTTCAGCGCGACTACGGGTTATCCGCCTATGATGCTGCGACGCTGACGGCGGAACGCGCGCTCGCCGAATACTACGAGCAGGTCGTCACCGCTTCGGGCGCAGACGCCAAGCTGTGCGCCAACTGGGTGTCGACCGATCTGCTCGGCGCGCTGAACAAGGCCGGGCAGGACATCGCTGGTTCACCGATCCCCGCGGTGGCGTTGGCGGGGCTGCTCAAGCGGATCGCCGACGGCACCATTTCAGGGAAGATCGCCAAGGACGTGTTCGAGGCAATGTACGCCGGCGAGGCGCACGGTGACGGCGCGGCCGACGCGATCATCAAGGCACGTGGATTGGTGCAGATCACGGACACGTCCGCCATCGAGGCGGCGGTCGACAAGGTGCTGGCCGAAAATCCCGCGCAGCTTGAGCAGTACCGCGCCGGCAAGGACCGGCTGTTCGGCTTCTTCGTCGGCCAGGTCATGAAGGCTACGCGCGGCAAGGCCAACCCGGCGCTGGTCAACGAGCTGCTCAAGCGCAAGCTGGCCGGCTGAATGCGCGATGCGCTGACGCAGTTCCTCTTTGAGGGCTACGCCGTGCGGGGCGCCTTCGTGGACCTGCACCGTGGCGTGACCGAAATGCTCGAGCCGCGGGCCTACGCGCCAGGCGTGCGGCGGATCGTCGGAGAGGCGCTGGCCGCCACGCCGCTGCTTGCTTCGCACCTGAAGTCCGCGGCCCGCGTCAGCCTGCAATATGCCGGCGACGGGCCGCTCACGCTGCTCGTGGTCCAGATCGACGATCAGCTCCAGCTGCGCGGCATGGCCAAGGCGCGCGTCGGCGCGGACGGAGAGTTCGCGGAGCTGCTGAGCGGGGGGCGCTTCTCCGTGCTGCTGGAGCCACGCCATGGCAACACGCGTTATGAAGGCGTCGTGCCGCTGGTCGGCAATCGCCTCTCGGAGGCGTTGGAAGGCTACTTCCTGCAGTCCGAGCAGCTGCCGACGCGCCTGTGCCTCGTCGCAGGAGATGCGCGTCTAAGGGGCCTCCTGCTGCAACGCATGCCGCTGCCGCCGGGGGCCTCGACGAAGGTAGAGGACAGCTACTGGGAGTACCTCGTCGCGCTGTTCGCGACCCTGAATGGCGCAGAGCTGCTGGCCGTGGAGCCGGAGCTGCTGATGCGACGCATGTTTCACGCCGAGCCCCTGCGCGTGTTCGCGCCACGTGCGATCGAGCTCGCCTGCCATTGCTCGCGAGCGTCAGTCTCGCGGCTGCTCATCGCCATGGGCGAGGCCGAGATACGCAAGCTGCTCGAGGAACGCGGCGAGGTGGAAGTGAGTTGCGAGTTCTGCGGGCGGGTACAGCGCTACTCTCCCCTGCAAGTACACGATCTCTTCGCTGCCCAGCAGGCTCGCGCGCTGGGCGCCACGCAGCATTGACGCGGTCGATCAGGTTCCCACGAGAGATCGTCGATGATCCTGCCTTCCTATCGCCTGGCTCCGTCGGCAATTCCCGGCGCGGGCAAGGGCCTTTTCGTCGCCGAGCCCGTGGCTCCCGGGCGCGTGGTCATCGCGCCGGACAACGTGCACACCGTGTGGGATGAGGCGCGCCTGCGGCGTTTTGATCCGGAGTCGCTCGAAGTGCGCTCCAGCGTACGGTGGTTCGAACGCCAGTTCTCGCTGACGCCGGAATGGACCGACGAGTGCTACGTCAACCACTCGTTCTCGCCGACCGCGCTCTGGCACCTCGGCTTCCTGTTCGCCCTGCGCGAGCTGCCGAGCGGTACCGAAGTCACGATGGACTATCGCCTTGCCATCGGCGACGGCGAGCGCATGCCGTTCCGGGATGCCGCCAGCGGCGCCGAGATCGTCGGATGGCCCTGGCACGCCGCGCTCGCGCGCTCGACTTCGTTGCTCGCACAGCTGTTTCCTGCGGTGGCCGGCTACGCCGCCCCAACATGAAGGCCGTATCCCGACGTTGATCGCGCGCCGGTTACTTCACATGCAGCAGCGACTGCATCGTCTTGAGATTTTCTTCGAACCGATCGCGAATGATCTTCCATGCCTTGCCCTGTGCCGCCGCTTCCATTTCCACCAGCTCGCGGAAATTGTCGACGGCCGTCTCGATGCCTTTCTTCGCGACCTCGACCTGCCGTTCCATGGCCTCGTGGTTGCCGGCGGTGTCCGTCACGCTCTTCTGCCAGCGCGTCAGCGCTTCCTGGAACATCTCGTTGCGCCGCGCGACCAGCGCCTTGATGCCTTCGTAGGCCTCGCGATTGGCATCCGCCAAGGCCTGCATGTCCTTCTGTTGGGCTTCGATGATGGCCCCCATATCCACGCCGGGAATATTGAACCGCTGGAATATCTTGACGATATCCCCGAAGCCGAACAGGTCTTCCAACTGTGCCTGCGTGTCTGTGGTCTTGGGCATCCTCTTCACCTTGGTTGTCTTGTGTGCCGGTGGTGGAACGCGTCGCTCGGCGCGCGTTTTGCGTTGGCGCGATCAGATTAGGCCTCGTGGCGCGCGAGGGTCAAAGTCGTGGAGCGCTCAGCGTATGCTGTCGCGGTGCCTGAGCGTGCGGATACGGATCGGCGCCGGCGGAGCGGGTTACCGGGTATGCCTGCTGCGCCCGCTTTGGCGGCGTGGTGGCGCCGGTGGTCGTCCGTGGGGCTGCCGCCGGCAGGCGGTCACGCGCGACGGCGCATCGTTACTCGCGCCTGCCCGGATGAGCCGGAAAGCCGGGACGTTCACGGAAGGTGTCCGTCGTTCGGGGCGCGCGGTATCGGAGTACATCTCAATGTCGACAAGACTTGTCTGGCTGATGCTGGGCCTCCTGCTGTCGGGATTCCTCGTGGGGGGCGCCGCGGCTGCGGACGCGCCGACCAGGTTGCCGTCGATCGTGGTGCAGCGCAACGTGGAGGTGCGCCACTTCTACGGTTATGCGCGGGTGCTCGCGAGCGGCAAATACGCTTATACCGAAGTCCATGAGCAGTACCGGCGCGACGGTCGCTGGATCGGTGGTGCGGTCACTTATTTCGCGCCGGACGGGACACGCCTCGGCACAAAGGTCATCGACTTCCCGCCGGGCGCGGATATCCCGCTCTACCACCTTGACCTGGACCATCCGCAGTACACCGCCGGCGTGAGCCGCGTAAGTCCGGATTCCGTCTATCTGTTCCGCCAGCAGCCCGGCGAGGCGGCACCTCAGCAGACCAAGATCGCGCGGCACGCCGCCATGACCGCCGGCCGCGTCGGGCTGGAGCGCTTCATTGCGACGCGCCTTGCCGGTTTCGCACCCAAGGCTACGCGGGAGATATGGCTCGCCATGCCCGGCGAACTCGACGCGCGCACGTTCAGGATCACGCGGCTCGCGGATGGCAGCGAAGGCGGCGCCATCGTGGTGCGCTTCAAGGTCGAGCGCACCTCCTTGCTGCGACTGCTCGATGACGAGCCGATGTTCTTCGATTTTGACGGCGCGACGGGAAGCCTGCTCGAGTACCGCGGGCCGTCGGAGATCCGCGATCCGCAGTCTGGAAAGCGGTATCGCGTACGCGTCACCTACGGCGACAAGCCGCCTGCCGACGCTCCGGCGCGGCTGCCGCCGCTGGAAGCCGGCCCGCCCCCCGCCCGCTGATCCGGGCGTTGTCGCCGCGTGGCCGGCGTCGGATACTGCGCGTGCCGGCGCCTGCCGGTTGCGCGTGTCGTGATGCCCATGGCGAGGCCGAATCCTTGTCTGCGCTGCGGCGCCTGCTGCGCCCGGTTTCGCGTGTCCTTCTACTGGGCGGAGGGCGACGATGCCACGCCGGGCGGAGTCCCCGCGGCGCTGACCGATCGGCTCAGCCCGTTCCGGCGGGTCATGCGGGGAACGAACCGCTCCCAGCCGCGCTGCATCGCGCTCGATGGGGAGATTGGCACGGCGGCGCGGTGCTCCATTCACCCTCGCAGGCCGAGCGTGTGCCGGGAGTTCACGCCGTCCTGGGCGGACGGCGTCCGTCATGCGCGCTGCGACCAGGCGCGCGCAGCTTGGGGCCTGCCGCCGTTGACGGCGGCCGACTGGGAGGACTCGGGCGATTCCGCTGAGGCGCACGACCCGTCGGACGCCTGAGGGGGCCGCGTTCAGGCGTGCAGTGCCAGCCGTTCGAGCGTGCGGTAGCGGGGTGCCGTGCGGCCGTTTCCTTCGGCGCGGCGGCACAGCGCAACCGTGGCCATGGGTATCGGCAGGCCCACCGATCCGCTGAGCAGCCCAGGAATCCCTGAGAGCCCTTCGTCTACCGGGCGTTGATGACGCGTCCACGCAACCGTGAGGTGCGGACGCACCGCGCGGTTGTCGCTGGTGGCATCGATCGCCGTCGGGGATCGCGCTCGATACCGCGCCATCCACGCGCACAGGGCGTCGGCTCCCTCGAGATCGAATCCGATGGCGCGTCCGCTGCCGAAAATCGCCGGCTTCGCCAGGCGCAGGGTTGCGCGCGCCGGAGGCTCTGCTTCGACGAGCGCCCACGCGGCGAGCGCCGCTGCGGGCGTGCAGTCACCGAGAAAGGCGAGCGTGATGTGCAGGTCCTGCGGGTGCTGCGCACGCAGCCTTTCCGGCAGCCCTGCGACGAGCGGCGCGTACCACGCGCCCGCGGCAACGGGGACGGCGATGAAGGCGCGACGGATCAGGGTTCCCAGACCACCGGCTCCGGGTCACGGTTCTCCTTTTCCAGAAGGGCTCGATAACGTTGCTCGACCGCCGCGCGCTTGACCTTGAGCGTCGGTGTCAGCAGGCCGTTGTCGATGCTCCAGTCGTCCTTGACCAGGATGATCCTCGCGATGCGCTCGTGCGGCTCGAGCCCGGCGTTGACTTCCGCCATGGCTTCGGCGAGTCGTGTTTTCACGGCGGCGTGCGACTGGCGGCGCTCCTGTGCGTCGAGCACGGCCAACATGATCGGCTGCGTGAGCTCGGCGCCGGTGAGGCACAGGTAATCGATGCCGCCCGCGGCGGCCAGCGCGCTCTCGATCGGCGCTGGCGCCACGTACTTGCCCTTCGCGGTCTTGAAGATCTCCTTGGCACGCCCCGTGATCCACAGATATCCATCGGCGTCGAGGCGCCCGATGTCGCCGGTTTTCAGCCAGCCGTCCTGGGTGAAGAGCTCCGCGGTCTTTCCGGGGTTGTTGAAGTATCCGGGCGTGATGCCGTCATGGCGGTTGAGGATCTCGCCTTCGCTATTCTCTCCGGCGACGATCTTCACCTCCGAATCGGGGAATGGGCGTCCGACGCTGCCGGGCCGATTCGCGCCCGGCAGGTTCGTCGAGCAGTAGATGCCGTTTTCTGTCATGCCATAGCCCTGGCAGATCTCGATCCCGAGGCGCGAGAACCAGCGCATGGTCTCGAGCGACAGCGGCGCCGCGCCGGAGATGATGCACCAGCAGCGGTCGAGCCCCAGCGCGCGCCGGATACGGTGGCGGATCAGCGTTGCGACCAGCGGGATGCCCAGCAGGCGGTCCAGCTTCGCCTGCGGGAGCTTCAGGAGGATCTCGCGCTGCATGCGCGTCCACACCAGCGGTACGCTGAAGAAGCGCGTCGGGCGCACCAGCCGCAGGGTCTCGCCCAGCTGCTCGAGCGATGCGAGGAAATAGACCTCCGCGTCGAGGTAGAGGCTCGACAGCTCGATAGCGGCGCGTTCGAAGGAATGCGCCAAGGGAAGGTAGGAGAGGAAGGCTTCCGCACCGCGCGACGGGAGGTACCGCAGCAGCCCGCTCGCCACGAAGCCGAGATTCGCTGCCGTTACCATCACGCCCTTGGGTTTGCCGGTCGTGCCTGACGTATAGATGAGGCTCCACAGCTCGTCGACGTTGCGCGGCACCGGTGCGGCGATGGGTTCGTGCGTGGCGACGAGCTCGTCCCACTGATGCTGGCAAAGCGGCTTGGGGACCTCGACATAGGGCGTCGCGATGCGCACCACGTCCGTCGGAACGGCCGCGAGGAACTTGTCCGCGTCCGGCAGCGGGCCAAGGATGAGTGCCTTGGCCGAGCTGTCGTGCAGGATGAAGCGCGTGTGCTCGGGCGCCTGGTGCGGATAGAGCCCGACGCTGACCATGCCTGCCAGGCCACAGGCAAAGTCGGCCATGAACCAGTGCGCCGTATTGATGCCCGCGATGGCCACGCGGCTGCCCTTCGGCAGTCCGAGCGCGATCAGCGCCGTGGCGATACGCCGCGCGCCGTCGGCAACTTCGGCCCATGAGTAAGTGCGCCAGCTTTCGCGCAACGGCTGGTGCAGGAAGGGTCGAGTGCCACGCGTGGCGGCCTGCTCCAGGAGCTTTTCAACCGGGTTGAGGATCGTGGGCATGGGCAGCGGTTCGTACGCGTGGGTTGCCGGCCGCGCGGATGCGTTGGCTGGTCGATCTTCTGCGGCCGTGATTCTAGCGGCATCCCCTCCGCACGGCGGGAGCGGTGGGAGGCGTACCGGCCGCGTCTTGTGCGCGGAACGCGGGAGTGCGCTGCGCTCTGTCACGCCGGCCGTGGCGCCGTGCTTCGCGGTGGCAGAATCAGGCCGACGAAACATTCAGACGACGGAGTTGCCGATGCGAATTCTTCATACCATGCTGCGTGTGACCGACCTGCAGCGCTCGCTGGATTTCTACACGAAGGTGCTGGGCATGCGCGTCCTGCGCCGGCAGGAATTTCCGAAGGGCCGCTTTACCCTGGCCTTCGTCGGTTATCAGGACGAGGCGGAAGGCGCGGTGCTGGAGCTCACGCACAACTGGGACACGCACGAGTACGCGCTCGGAGACGCCTACGGACACGTGGCCTTGGCCGTTCCGGATGCCGCCAAGGCGTGCGCGGACATCCGCAGCCGCGGCGGCAACGTGGTGCGCGACGCGGGGCCGATGAAGCACGGCGGCAACACGGTCATCGCGTTCGTGGAAGACCCCGACGGATACAAGATCGAATTGATCCAGCGGGCTTGACTGTCCTGCGTCCCCCGCGAGGGCGAAGCGGCGACTGCCGCCGTTCGCGCGATGCGGGAGCCTGCCGCTTGCGGCGCGATGGACGAAGGCCGGTCGAACACGACGAAGCGGGATCGCGCCTCGGCCGTGCGGCGGCTGCCGATCCTCTCCTCGTCGTCGCGCGCCGCGACGAACGAGCGCGAACGTGAGCGCATTGCGGCGAGTTGCCCCCGATTTCACGCGTTCTATCGTCAACATCGGGACGAGCGTTTGATATAGATTGGCGCGGTGATTCCTTCGATTCTCAAGCTCGACGTGGGCGGCATGCCGGTGGCGTGGATCCACTGGCAGACCGCCGTGACGCTCTACGCGCGCCAGCGCGTGCAGTGGGAGGCGGGAGCCGAGCGCTTCGTCGTCCATGGCGGGATCAGCGCATCCACGGGCTGTCGCTCCGCGCTGGCGATCCGTTCGATCATCGCGGTCGTCGATCACACGCGGCGCGTCGGCGTGAACGCGCCGATGCTCACCAATCGCACATTGTTCCAGCGCGACGGCAACCTGTGCATGTACTGCGGACGTCATTTCTCCGCGCACGCGTTGACGCGCGATCACGTGATTCCGGTGTCCCGCGGAGGCGACAGCGTGTGGAGCAACTGCGTGACGGCGTGCCGGCATTGCAACCAGCGCAAGGACGACCGGACGCCGGAGGAAGCCGGCATGAAGTTGCTCGCCGTGCCCTTCACGCCGAACCGCGCCGAGTACCTCATTCTCAGCAACCGGCGCATCCTCGCCGACCAGATGGAGTTCCTGCAGGCCTTCGCGCGCCACCGGCCGCGCCCGACCTAGTTGCACAGCCCGTCTCGCCTGCGCCCACCGCTACACTGGTCGGCATGGACGCCACTGCGCTCATCACGCTGGTCCTCGCGGCCCTTGCCGCGCTGGCCGCGACCGTTTCCGTGTTCGTCGCGTGGTTGCGCCGTGGCGATGCGCAAGGACTGGATACGCTGCGCGGCCTGACTCTCGAACAGGCACGCGACACGCGGCGCGAAGTCGCGGAGCAGGCCCGCGGCCAACGCAGCGAGCTCGGCGGGCAGCTCGAGCAGTTCGGCAAGCTGCTCGTGGCGCAGCAGACCGAGCTGCGCAGCGGCGTCGAGCATCGGCTGCAGTCCTTTGCCTCGGAGCTGCATGTCAGGGCCGAGCAGCAGGTGGGGAGCCAGCGCCAGTACCTCGAGGATGCACGCAAGGCGCGAGCCGAACAGAGCGAGGTCCTCGCGCGCTTCGGGGAAGTACAGCGACAGGCTCTGGCGACGCTCGTCGAGCAGCAGCAGCAACAGGCGCAACGGCTGCGGGAGACGCTGGAGGCAGCGCTCAGGACGCTGCGCGAGGAAAACACCGCGAAACTCGAGCAGATGCGCCGAACGGTGGACGAAAAGCTCAACGAGACGTTGGAGCGCCGCCTGGGCGAGTCCTTCAAGCAGGTCGGCGACCGGCTGGAGCAGGTGCATAAGGGGCTGGGCGAGATGCAGGCGCTGGCGACCGGCGTAGGCGATCTGAAGCGCGTGCTGACGAACGTCAAGACGCGCGGCACGTGGGCCGAGCTGGAGCTCGATACGCTGCTGGCGGATCTGCTGACGCCCGAACAGTACGACCGCCAGGTCGCGGTGCGGCAGGGCTCGAGCGAACGCGTCGACTTTGCGGTGCGCCTGCCCGGGCGGGCGAAAGACGAGGCGCCGGTGTGGCTGCCCATCGACTCGAAGTTCCCGCGCGAGGACTACGAGCGTCTGCAGGATGCCCAGGAGCACGCGGACGCGGAGCGGGTCCGCAGCTGCGGCGCGGATCTCGAGAAGGCGATCCGTCTGCAGGCCCGGTCGATCGGCGAAAAGTACATCGCACCGCCGGCGACGACGGATTTCGCCATCCTGTTTCTCCCCACCGAAGGCCTGTTCGCCGAGGTCGTGCGCCGACCGGGGTTGGTGGATTCGCTGCAGCGCGACTCCCGGGTCGTGGTAGCCGGACCGACGACGCTCGCCATGCTGCTCAAGAGCTTGCAGATGGGTTTCCGCACGCTGGCCATCGAGCAGCGCTCCAGCGAGGTGTGGCAGGTGCTCGGTGCCGTGAAGACCGAGTTCGACCGCTTCGGCGTCGTGCTTGCGAAGGTGAAGAAGAAGCTGCGGGAGGCGAGCAATACCATCGACGACTCCGAGGTCCGCAAACGCGCGGTGGAACGGCGCCTGCGCGACGTGCAGGCCCTGCCTGCCGAGGAGAGCGCGAGCGTGCTTTCGCTGCCGGCCGACGACCCCGCGCACGACGTAGCCGACGAGGATGCTGCCCATGTCACGACTTGAACGGCGTGGACGATTGAACGGTGTCCAGCGGCACGCCGCGGGTGCCGTTTCCCTCTCGTGCGCAGGTCGCCCATGACGGCGACCGCGGCGCGGATGCCGGCGGTGTTCTTCGGGCACGGCAGCCCGCTCAACGCCCTGGCCGAGAACCGCTACACCGAAGCGTGGCGCGCCTTGGCCGCGACGTGGCCCGCGCCGCGCGCCATCGTTGCGATCTCGGCACACTGGCTGAGCCATGGAACGGCGGTGACCGCCATGGAGATGCCGCCGACAATCCACGACTTCGGCGGTTTTCCGCGCGCGCTGTTCGAGATGCAGTACCCGGCGCCGGGCGCGCCCCGGCTGGCGGAGCGCATCGCTGCGCTGCTCGCTCCGGTGCCCGTGTACATGGACCAGAAGTGGGGACTGGATCACGGGACGTGGTCGGTGCTGTGCAAGTGCTACCCCGACGCGGACGTGCCGGTGGTGCAGCTGAGCATCGACGTCGACCGGCCGGCGACCGCTTATCTGGAACTCGGCAGCCGGCTGTCGGCGCTGCGGGACGAGGGGGTGCTGGTCATGGGCACCGGCAACGTGGTGCACAACCTGCGGGTGCTGGACCGCCGGGAAGACGCGCCGCCGCGCGATTGGGCGCTGCGCTTCGAGGCGCGCGTCAAGCAGTGCCTGCTCGAAGGCAGGATCGAGGCCCTCGCCGGCTTTCAGCAGTGGGGCGATGATGCTGCGCGGGCGCTGCCGAGCGTCGAGCACTTCCTGCCGCTGCTGTACGTGCTCGGCACGCGGCGGGAAGGCGAGGCCATCCGCGTACCGTTCGACGGCATCGCCGCGACGTCGATCAGCATGCTCAGCGCGGTTGTCGGCGCTCTCGCCTGAAAGCTGCGGGGTCGTCTTGTCCAGCGCCCGGCAGGTTCGTGTCGAAGTGGGCGAAGGGCGATGCGTTATAGTCCTGCGATGTGACGGAAGTGCAGCCAGCAGCTGCGATGCTGGAGGAGAAGGAGGATGACGCCCGTTGCGCAACGGCCGGACCCGGCGGGCGCGGACCGGCGGTCGAACTGGGAACGCTCGATGGACGAGTCCTTCGGGTGCGACGTGGAGGTTCCGCCGCGCTTCCGCGGCAGCGTGTCCACAACGAGGGTCGGTCAGCTGCAGGTGAGCCGCGTGTCGGCGACCAGCCATGAGGCGCAGCGCACGCGGCGCCGCATCGTCCACGACCGCAAGAATGTAGTGCTCGTCAACGTGGTCACCGCCGGGAGCTTCCAGATCCGTCAGGATGGCCGCACCGCCATGCTTGGGCGCGGCGATCTGGCCATCCACGATTCCACGCGGCCCTACACGCTGCTGTTCAACACGAGTTTTTCGCAGGTGATCCTCGAGTTTCCGAGGCTGCTGCTGAAGCAGCGGCTGGGGAGCTTCGAGCGCTACACGGCGCTGCGGATCGGCAATGACGACGACGTGGGAAGCTTGACCGGACACTTTCTCGCTGGCGTCGCGCGCGTCGGCGCGCAGGTCGATGAGGGCACTGCGCAGCAACTGTCCGTTCAGGCCGTCGACATGCTGGCGCTGGCGTTGGCACGGCACCTGCGGGACGTGTCGCCGAGCGCCAGCTCGTCCCACCGCGCCGCGCTGCTATACCGGGCGAAGACTTTCGTGGACACGCATCTGCAGCAGCCGCTGACGCTCAGTGCCGTGTCACGCGTGCTCGGCTGTTCCACGCGCTATGTCTGCAGCCTGTTCGCCGACGAGCACACGACGCTGAGCGAATACGTCAGGGCGCGACGCCTGGAACGCTGTGCGCACAACCTCGTTTATGGGCCCTGCTCGCAGCAGGTGAGCGAGATTGCCTATGCGTGGGGCTTCAACAGCGCGGCGCATTTCTGCCGCAGCTTCCGGTCGCAGTTCGGCATGAGCCCTACCGAATACCGCGGTCAGCATCAGCGTCGGGCGTGAACTCCGCCGTGTGGCCGTCCAGACTGCGCGGCGGCGAACCGTCCAGACCGGCCACCAGCGCTTCCAGACACGCGTAGGTCCGCGCGACGGTTTCGCTGCCGACCGTCCGTTCGAGCTCCCGGTATCGCGCCTCGATTTCTGCCGACACGCGATGCACGAGCGACGTGCTCCGGCGCGTCAGGGACACGCGCACCCGGCGGCGGTCGTGGTCGAAGCGCCGGCGGTCGATGAGGCCCAGCGCCTCCATGCGCGCGAGGATGCCGGCCAGG
The DNA here is from genome assembly GCA_036379455.1 of Nevskiaceae bacterium. Lineage (GTDB taxonomy): Bacteria > Pseudomonadota > Gammaproteobacteria > Nevskiales > Nevskiaceae > SCRT01. The sequence goes on along the minus strand of DASVGQ010000139.1, from coordinate 39,961 downwards.
CTCGGCCCCGACAGCGCGCACAGATCGCACAGTTCGCGCGGTTCGGCGGCACCGTGCTCGTGCAGCGCCCGCACGACGCGCCACTGCTGCTCGGTGACGCCGTGTGCCTTCAGCAGCGGCCGGAAGCGGACCATGATCCGTTCACGCGCGCGCAGCAGCATCATGGGCAGGTTGCGTCGCGTGATCGCGGTGTCCATGACATCGGTGGGGGCAACGGCACTTGCTTCGCACGCGGAGGTCATCGACTGCCGAGCTGGAGGGGTTTGACTTGCCAAGGTTCGCGAACCAGAATGCTAACATCATAACGAATTGTTCCGGAGCGCTGTCGATGTTTGTCGTGAACGACCATCGCGTATCTCTCGCAACGGAATCGCTCGCGCGCGACGTCGACGCCTCCGGCCTGCGCGGCATGCTGCGGACACAGCGGGGCTTCCGGCCTCCAGTGTCCGGAACGGTCTATGCCAGCTTGCTGAACGACCGAGCCGCGCAGCAGGCGCTGGAGCCGGAGATGCGCGACGCGCCCTACAAGGCGCCGCCGCAGGCACCGATCCTCTACGTCAAGCCGCGAAACACGCTGGTCGGATATGGTGCCCGGGTGGTCGTGCCGGACAACGCGAAGGGTGTCCGGCTGGGTGCTTCGCTGGGGATCGTCATCGGGCGCGTGACCTGCTGCGTGAAGGCCGCGGACGCGATGGAACACGTCGCCGGTTTCGTCGGCGTCGCGGACCTGAGCATCCCGCACGCGAGCGTCTACAGGCTGCCGATCGGCGACCAGGCGCGGGATGGTTTCTGCGTGATCGGCCCGGCGGTCGTGGCGCGCCGCCACGTGGCGAATCCGGACGCGCTCGCGCTCACGATGGCGATCGAGGGCGGTGCTTCGTTCTCGGGCAGCACGAGCACGGCGGTACGCAGCGCCGCGCGGCTGCTGCAGGACGTGACGGAGTTCATGACGCTGGTCCCCGGGGACGTGCTGACGATGGGCGTTCTGCACGGCTCGCCGGTAGGGCACGCTGGCGACCGCGTGACGCTCTCGGTCGGCGACTGGGCGCCGCTGCGCTTCGAACTGGTGGCGGCTGATGCGGGAGCAGGGTCGTGAAACGTGCGCGCGTCGCCTTTGCGGGAGCGATCCACGAAGCCCAGCCGCACGAGCGCGGCCTGCGTCTGGCGGACGGGCGCATCTGCGGCGAGCAGGACGTCGTCTGGCTGCCACCGCTTGAGCTTGGAACCATTTTCGCGCTCGGCCTGAACTACGCCAAGCATGCCGCGGAGCTGAAATTCTCCAAGCAGAAGGAACCGCTCGTATTCCTCAAGGGGCCGAACGGCATTGTCGGCCACCGCGGCGTCATGCGCCGGCCCGACGGCGTCACCAACATGCACTACGAGTGCGAGCTGGCGGTCGTCATCGGCCGCAACGCGCGATCGGTGAGGCGCGCCGAGGCGCTGGACTACGTCGCGGGCTACACGATCGCTGACGATTACACCATCCGCGACTATCTAGAGAACTACTACCGGCCGAATCTGCGCGTGAAGAATCGCGACGGCGGCACGGTGCTGGGCCCGTGGCTCGTCGATGCGGCGGATATTCCCGACCCAGGCAACCTCGAGCTGCATACCTACGTCAATGGCCGGCAGACGCAGTCCGGCAACACCCGCGACATGGTGACCCCCGTGCCGGCGCTGATTGAGTACCTGAGCGGCTTCATGACGCTCGCGCCGGGCGATGTCATCCTCACGGGAACTCCTGAGGGCGTCGTCAACGTCAATGCGGGCGATGAAGTGACCTGCAAGATCGAAGGCATCGGCCGTCTCACGAACTTCATTGCTTCAGACAAGGACTTCAACCGCACGTGATCGTGCAGGAGAAAAATACGGTGCGCGTCGAACATCTCATCAACGGCAAGCCGAAGGCGGGCTCGGATTATTTCGAGACCGTCAATCCGGCGACGCAGGAAGTGCTGGCGGAAGTGGCCAGTGGCACGGTCGAGGACATCAACGCGGCTGTCGCGGCTGCCAAGGCGGCGTTTCCGAAGTGGTCACACATGCCGGCACCGGAGCGCGCCAAGCGCGTGCGGCGCCTGGGCCAGCTCATCCAGCAGAACGTCGACGCCATTTCCGAACTGGAGACGCGGGATACCGGGCAGGTCATCGGCCAGACGCGCAAGGCGCTGGTGCCGCGCGCGGCCTACAACTTCGAGTACTTTGCCGAAATGTGCGTGCGGGTCAACGGTGAGAGCTATCCGAATGCGACGCACCTCAACTACACGCTCTATCACCCGGTCGGCGTATGCGCCCTGATCTCGCCGTGGAACGTTCCGTTCATGACGGCGACGTGGAAGACGGCGCCGTGCCTGGCCTTCGGCAACACCGCCGTGCTGAAGATGAGCGAGCTCTCGCCCCTGAGCGCGGCGCGGCTAGGCGAGCTCGCGCTCGAGGCGGATATCCCGCCGGGCGTGTTCAACGTCGTGCAGGGCTACGGCAAGACCGCCGGGGAAGCGCTCGTCGCGCATCCCGACGTGCGCGCCATCTCCTTCACGGGCTCGACGAAGACCGGCAATCGCATCATCCAGGTCGCCGGGCTGAAGAAGTTCTCGATGGAGCTCGGCGGCAAGTCGCCGTTCGTGATCTTTGACGATGCGGACTTCGAGCGCGCGCTCGACGCCGCCGTGTTCATGATCTTTTCCAACAACGGCGAGCGCTGCACCGCGGGCTCGCGCATCTTCGTGCAGCGAGCCATCTACCAGAAATTCGCCGATCGCTTCATCGAGCGCGCGAAGAACATGGCGAAGACCGTCGGCGATCCGCTGGATCCGAAGACCATCATCGGCCCGATGATCAGTCAGGGGCATCTCGCGAAGGTGCGCAGCTACATCGAGCTCGGCCCCAAGGAAGGCGCCACGCTTGCCTGCGGTGGCCTCGACAAGCCCGAGCTGCCTGCCAAGCTGCAGAAAGGCAACTACGTGTTGCCGAGCGTGTTCGTCGACGTCGACAACCGCATGCGCATCGCGCAGGAAGAGATCTTCGGGCCGGTCGCCTGCCTGATCCCCTTCAAGGACGAGGAAGAGGCGATCCGCCTGTCCAACGACATCAAGTACGGGCTGTCGAGCTACCTGTGGACCGAAAGCACGGGACGCGCGCTGCGCGTCGCCGCGGCCATCGAGGCCGGCATGTGCTTCGTCAACAGCCAGAACGTGCGAGACCTGCGCCAGCCGTTTGGCGGCACGAAGGCCTCCGGGACCGGGCGCGAAGGCGGTACGTGGAGCTATGAGGTGTTCCTCGAACCGAAGAACGTAGCCGTCTCACTCGGCTCGCACCCGATTCCGCACTGGGGCGCCTGAGAGCGCCGCAACCACTACCATCATTCGAGGAGGCTGACATGGGCAAGCTGGCACTGGCCGCGAAGATCACCCACGTCCCGTCCATGTATCTGTCGGAACTGCCGGGCCCCAACCACGGCTGCCGGGAGGCGGCTATCGAAGGCCATCACGAGATCGACCGGCGATGCCGTGCGCTGGGCGTGGACACCATCGTCGTGTTCGACGTGCACTGGCTGGTCAACAGTGAATACCACATCAACTGTGCGCCCAAGTTCGAGGGCATCTACACCAGCAACGAGCTGCCGCATTTCATCAAGAACATGCCTTATTCGTACCCGGGCAATCCCGGGCTCGGCAAGGCGCTGGCGGACGTGGCCAACGCGCACGGCATCCGCACGCGGGCGCACAGCGACACGACCTTGGCGCTGGAGTACGGCACCTTGGTGCCGATGCGCTACATGAACGCGGACCAGCACTACAAGGTGGTGTCGGTAGCGGGCTGGTGTGCATGGCACGACCTCCCGACCAGCGTGCGTCTCGGCGCTGCGTTCCGTGAAGCCATCGAGCAGCACTACGACGGTACGGTGGCGATCCTTGCCAGCGGGTCGCTCAGCCACCACTTTGCCAACAACGGGCACGCGCCCGAGTTTCTCCACAAGGTGTGGGATCCGTTCCTCGAGCAGATGGATCACAAGGTCCTTTCGCTGTGGGAGAAGGGCGAATGGAAGACCTTCTGCGACATGCTGCCGATGTACAACGAGAAGTGCTGGGGCGAGGGCGGCATGCACGATACGGCGATGCTGCTGGGCGCTCTCGGCTGGGAGGACTACCGCGGCAAGGCCGAGATCATCACGCCCTATTTCGGCAGCTCCGGCACCGGGCAGGTCAACGCCATCCTTCCGGTCCTGCCGCTCGCCGCGTGACCGCGAGGAGAAGACCTTGCCGCATCTGATTATGGAGTACAGCGCCAACTTGGCCGACGCGAACAACATCTCGCAGCTGTGCAACGAGGTCGCCAAGTGCATGCGCGAACAGTTCGCCGACGGCAAGCAGGTGTTTCCGACCGGGGGCATCCGCGTGCGGGCCTACCGCTGCGATCAGTACTGCATTGCTGATGGCACGCTGGATGCCGCCTTCCTCCACGCCAAGCTCAGGATCGGCCGCGGTCGAACGCCGGAGACGATCAAGGCGGCCAAGGCGGCCATCTTCGAGGTCATCAAGCAACACTTCGCGGATGTATATCAAAGGCGTGGCTTGGCGCTGTCGTTCGAGGCAGCCGAATTCGGGGGAGACGGAACGCTCAAGCACAACAACCTCCATGCGCTTCTGAAGCAGCGCGATGGAGGCGCCCATGCTTGACCCGAGCCTTGTCAAGGAGCTGGCGCAGAAGCTCGACGCGGCCGAGAAATCCCGCACCCAGCTGCGGCAGTTCTCGCGCGCCTATCCCGACATGACGATCGAGGACGGCTACACGATCCAGCGCGAGTGGGTGCGCATGAAGCTGGCGGAAGGCCGCGTCATCCGCGGACGCAAGATAGGCCTGACGTCGCGCGCCATGCAGCTGGCGTCGCAGATCACCGAACCGGACTACGCGCCGCTGCTCGACAGCATGTTCTTCGAGGTCGGGCAGGATCTTCCGACCGAACGCTTCATTGCCCCGCGGGTCGAGGTGGAGCTGGCCTTCGTGCTCGGCAAGCCGCTGAACGGTCCGGGCGTGAACGTGTTCGACGTCCTCGATGCGACGGACTACGTGACGCCGGCCATCGAGATCATTGACGCCCGGATCGAGCAGTACGACCGCGACACAAAGGCGCCGCGCAAGGTGATGGACACCATCTCGGACTTCGCCGCCAACGCCGGCATCGTCATGGGCGGGCGCGCCGTGCGGCCGACCGAAGTGGACCTGCGCTGGGTCGGCGCGCTGCTCTACAAGAATGGCGTGATCGAGAAGAGCGGGCTGGCGGCCGCGGTGCTCAACCATCCGGCGACCGGCGTGGCGTGGCTGGCGAACAAGATTGCGCCCTATGGGGAGTCGCTGAACGTGCGGGACGTGATTCTCAGCGGTTCCTTTACCAGCCCGACCTACGCGCACGCCGGGGATACCTTCCACGTCGACTACGGCTCTCTCGGCGGCGTCCCGTTGAATTTCGTCTGAACGCCGGCGTGCCGGGCGTTGCCGGGCCGCCGTGCGCCGGACGTTCCGTGATCAATCGCGCGCGGTAGTAGGCTGAGGAGGTCGCGGGCCAGTGGAACAGATCAGGAATCCCTTCAAGCGTGGCCTGAAGGAAGGCAAGCTGCAGATCGGTTTCTGGACCGCCTTGGCGGACGCCTACGTAGCGGAGATTCTCGCTACCGTCGGCTACGACTGGCTGCTGATCGACAACGAGCATGCGCCCAACGACGTGCGTACTACGCTGGCGCAGCTGCAGGCGATCGCGCCCTATCACAGTCATGCGATCGTCCGCCCGGCGGAGAACGAGACGGCGCTGATCAAACGCTATCTCGACATCGGCACCCAGACGCTGCTGGTGCCGATGATCAACACGCCCGAGCAGGCCCGCGCGGCGGTGGCCGCGACGCGCTATCCGCCGGACGGAATCCGCGGCGTGGGCAGCGCTCTGGCGCGGGCGTCACGCTGGAACCGCGTCTCGGGATACCTGCATTCGGCGGCGGATGAGCTCTGCATGCTGGTGCAGGCAGAGACGACGCAGGCCGTCGGAAACCTTGCCGCTATTGCCGCCGTGGACGGCGTCGATGGCGTGTTCTTCGGGCCTGCGGATCTCAGCGCCTCGATGGGGCTGATCGGAAAACCGGGCGACGAACGCGTGGTGCAAACCGTCTGTGACGGCATCCGGACGGTGTGCCAGACCGGCAAGGCAGCCGGCGTGCTGACCTCCGACCAGAAGCTGGTACGCAGATACATCGATGCGGGTGCCACCTTCGTCGCGGTGGGCAACGACATCGGGATCCTTGGCGCGGGCGCCAAGCAGCTGCTGGATGCGTGGTCCGCGCATCGTTGACGCGCCGTTGCGGCGCCGCAGTTGATCTCGCGGCCGTAGGTTTCATGCGGCCCGGTCGAGGCCGCCGCGACCCCCGTCCGGATCACTCACCGAGTCGACCGCTGCGTCGAGTTTGCAACGCCTGAAGCCGCTTTGATGACGGCGGGTCAAGCGGTTGTACGGGTCTCGGCAATTCGGGTATCGTGAACCCACGTAGCATCGCAACGAATTTGGGTTTATCCCAACAGGAGGAGTCACCATGGCGGTAACAGCAGATCATGTCGCAAAGCGTCCAGAACTCGCGGCGATACGCGAGCACATGATCATCGACGGCAAACCCGTCAAGAAAGGCGAGGGAACCGTACCCGTCTACGATCCGGCCACCGGAAAGGTCATTGCGCAGCAGGTCGAGGCGGGCGCCAAGCAGGTGGACGCCGCCGTACGCGCCGCACGCAAGGCGCTGGAGTCGCCGGAATGGCGTAATTTCCTCCCGTCCGGGCGTGAACGGCTTCTCCTTAAGCTAGCCGATAAGATCGAGGAGGAGGGAGATACCCTCGCGCGGCTCGAGACGCTCAACAACGGCAAGACGCTGGCGCTGTCCAAGATGATCGAGGTGGACGCCGGCGCGCAGTGGCTTCGTTACATGGCCGGTTGGGCCACCAAGATTCGCGGTGACACGCTCGATATCTCTTTCCCGTTTCCGCCGGGTGTCAAGTACCACGTCTACACGCGTCGCGAGCCGGTGGGCGTCGTCGGCGCGATCGTTCCGTGGAACTTCCCGATGTTGATGGGCATCTGGAAGATGGCGCCTGCGATTGCGGCAGGCTGCACGGTGGTGCTCAAGCCAGCGGAAGAGACCCCTCTGACGGCGATCCGGCTGGCGGAGCTCGCCTTGGAAGTGGGCTTCCCGCCAGGGGTGTTCAACGTCATCACCGGCCGCGGCGAAATCACCGGTGCAGCGCTGGTGGCGCACCCGGGCGTCAACAAGATCGCGTTCACGGGTTCCACCGAGGTCGGCAAGATCCTGCGGCGTGCCAGCGCGGATGACATGAAGCGCCTGTCCCTGGAGCTGGGCGGCAAGTCGCCCATGGTGATCATGGACGACTGCCCGATCGAGCTTGCCGTGCAGGGCGCCATCATGGGCGGCTTCTTCAATCAGGGCGAAGTGTGCACCTGTGGCTCGCGCCTGCTCATTCAGGATGGCATCTACGACAAGGTTACCCAAGGTTTGGCGCAGGCAGTCAATGGCATGAAGGTCGGTTCCGGCTTCGATGCCGATACCCAGATCGGGCCGCTGGTCTCGAAACGGCAGCTCGATCGCGTCGTCGGGTACATCGACGCGGGCCGTGCCGACGGCGCTCGGGTCCTTGCGGGTGGCTCGGCGATCGATGGTGACGGCTACTTCGTCCGTCCGACCGTGTTCGCAGATGCTCCCGAGACGGCCTCCATTGTCCGCGAGGAGATTTTCGGCCCGGTCGTGGTTGCCTCGCGCTTCAAGACCGAAGAGGAAGCGATCCGGAAGGCAAACGACACGCCGTACGGATTGGGCGCGAGTGTCTGGAGCAACGACGAGGGGCGTATCCAGCGCCTGTCGCGCGGCATCCAGGCGGGCACCGTATGGGTCAACTGCCACAACGTGGTCGATCCGAACATGCCGTTCGGCGGCTACAAGCAGTCTGGCTTCGGCCGTGAGCATGGGCGCAACGTGATGGATCTCTATCTGGAGACGAAGTCCGTCTGCGTGGCTTACGGCGGCACGGCGGGCTGAATGCTGCACTGCTTTTCTTCTGTGGGGACGACGTCCGGCGCGGGGAGCGCCGGACGTTCCTTTACGTGCGGCGCGAGGGGGCAACGGCGTCGTTCAACGGGCCTTGGAGCTAGGAGAGCTTTAGCCTGAAGCGGCGTGCCCGGCGCATGCATCCGGGAGACGTTCACACACCTGCAACACGACAAAGGGAGATGCGTCATGTCGAAGATGCGATGGGCGGCGGGAGTGGTGGTGGCAGCGGCCGTGGCGATGGCCGCGGGCGTAGCCCATGCGGACGACCCTGATCCGCGTGACTGGGTGCCGGCACCACCGGGAACCAAGGCGCTGGGCGTCTATCTCGGGGCCCAGGACTCGCACGGGTTCTACACGAACGGCAACAAGGACGATGCGGGCGAGTCGTTGAACGTCCGGCTGGCCGTGCTGCGGCCGATGATCTTCCTGCCATTTTTCAACACCAACATGATCTTCCAGCCGGAGGTCATCCTCCCCATGGGCCGGATCGGGTTCAACATGCCCGGATACAGCGAGCACAGCTCGGGCTTGTTCGACCTGCAGGCCGGCGCCGCGCTGTGGTTCGTCAACAACGAAGAGAAGCAGTTCTGGATGGGCTACGAGCCTTTCTTGGTGGCGCCAACGGGAACCTATGACGCGGCGAAGGCGACCTCGCTGGGCGCGAACCGCTGGGCGACGCTGCAGGATCTGGCGATCGTCAAGGGTTTCGGCAGCGGGGCAAACCAGTGGATCTTCGAGGGGACCGTCGAGCTCGGGATCTACGGGAGCAACAATGACGTCCTTGGCGAGGACGGCCAGCGCGTGACAGGCCAGCAGCGGCCGACCTACCGGTTCGTGCTCGAGGCCTCGCGCAACATCACCGAAGCCACCTACGTGGGGCTGCGCTACCACTACGTGACCGGTGGGAGAGCTACGGTCGGCGGCGCCTTTGATCCCGATTCGGGCATGAGTGACCACCAGCTGGCCGCGAACATCACGACCTTCTTCAAGGATCACTACCAGCTGCAGCTGCAATACCTATACGACCTTCGCGTGAAGAACGGGCCGGCCATGAACGGCGCGATCCTGCGGTTCTTCTACGTGTTCTGATGCGCACCCGGGGAGACATAAAACCATGAACGAGCGTTTTCAACGATGGGCGCCGCGCGCGGGCCTGCTCGCGGCGTCTGCAGCCTTGATGTTTTGCTTCGGTACGGTCAACGCCCAGAACAATCCCGCGGCGTCGGATATGCGTCCGGCCGACGTGGTTGACGTCGAGGCGCGCGTGCCGGGAGATCCCGTCAATCGCGTCTACGTCTATGACACCGTGTTCGCGCACCTGACCGACAGTCGCCTGAACATCTTCGACGGTACGAACGGGGAGTTCGTCGGCATGTTGTCGAACTCCTTCAACGGCTTCGCGCAGATGTCGAAGGACCAGAAGCAGATCTGGACGTCGACGTCCTTCTATTCGCGCGTCCCGCGCGGCACGCGCACCGACACGATCGATATCTGGGACGCAAACACGCTCAAGCATCTCAAGGAAATCATCGTTCCGCCGAAGCGTGCGAATGCCCTGAATTATGACGGCATGTTCACGCGCACCAACGACGGCCAGTTCGCGTTGCTGCAGAACGCGACACCTGCGACCTCCGTCACGGTGGCCGACATGCAGAAGGGCGTGGTGACGCAGGAGATCACGGCGACCGCCGGCTGCTGGAACGTCATCACGACGCCGGGCGCGCCGCGCAGTTTCACGACGATCTGCGGTGACGGCTCGCTGTTGACCGTCAAGCTGGGTGCCGATGGAAAGCTCGCCAGCCAGAGCCGCAGCAAGCCGATGTTCTCGGTGAAGGATGATCCGGTCTTCATCAACGCGGCGACCTGGAACAACAAGCTGATCTTCGTCTCCTTCCACGGCAACATCTACACCGCTGACATGGATGCCAACGGCGTGAAGAGCTTCGAGCCGGTCTGGTCGATTCTCAGCGAGAAGGACAAGGCAGCCAAGTGGGCGCCGGGCGGGTTCAATCTCATCGCGGCCAATCCCGCCAATGGCTATCTCTACGTCCTGATGCATCCGGATGCCGTCGAGGGATCGCACAAGAATCCCGCCAAGGAAATACGCGTCTACGACCTGAAGACGAAGAAGGAGATTGGCAGCGTTCCGGGGGAGGACGTGTTGTCGCTCGCGGTCAATCTCGCCACTCCGACGCCCCAGCTGCTGACGATCGACGGAGCCAACGCGCATATCTACGACATCTCCAGCGCGCAGCCGAAGCTCGTCCGGACGATCAAGAACGCGGGTGAGGCGGCGCTGCAGCTGTTCGGGCCCACCGGGGTGGTGCTGACGAAATGAGCAGCATCGTCGTTCTCTACGCGGCGCAGGCTGCACTTGCCGCCATTCTGCTGCTGGGCGCTTTCGACAAGCTGCGCGACTTTCACGCCTTCGAGAGCGCCATCGCGGGCTACCAGCTCCTGCCGGCGGTGATGCATCGGCCTTTTGCGGCAACCTTTGTTGCTGCGGAGGCGCTTGGCGGCGTACTGCTGCTGTCGTGGAGCGGTTCGGTCGCTGGTGCCGGGCTCGGCATGATCACGCTCGTGATCGCGATGGCGGGGTTGACCATCAACCTGCTTCGAGGCCGAACGGACATCGACTGCGGCTGTGGAGGCGTTTCGGGCTCAGCCACCGGTTTGTCGTGGTGGCTGGTGGTCAGGAACAGCGTCTTGTGCGTTGATGCGGTCGCGATCCTCGCCGCGCACTTGGGTGCGATCTCCGGCCACCACCTGTCATGGCTCGGAGTTGATGGCATCACCTTCGTGGGGACAACGCTTGCGTTGCTCGGGCTCTATTTCATCTTCAATCAACTGGTCGAGGTTCACATGCGTATACAAAAGCTCAGGAGCCAGTCATGACTGCGCTTCTGGTTTCGAATATCGCCCTATGGGTCGTGGTGCTTGCGCTGCTTGTTGTGATACTCGCCTTGTCTCGCCAGATCGGCGTGCTGTTCGAGCGCGTCGCACCCATGGGTGCGCTGACGATCGACAAGGGACCCGCTGTGGGCGACGCGGCGCCGAAGTTTGAATTGAAGGACTTGGTAGGCCGCGAGACGAGGATCGGATACGGCGGGGCGCACAGCCAGTTGCTGTTCTTCGTCTCTCCGACCTGTCCGGTGTGCAAGAAACTGTTGCCGATCGTGAAATCAGTGGCGCACACCGAGAGGCAGTGGCTCGACATCGTGTTGGCCAGCGACGGGGAAATGCCGGAACACTTGGCGTACCACAAGAAGCATGAACTCGGTCAGTTCCCGTACGTCCTGTCGTCGGAGCTCGGCATGCGGTTCCAGGTAGGCCGCCTGCCCTACGCCATCCTGCTCGACGAACGCGGCGTAGTCCGTGCAAAAGGGCTGGTCAATTCGCGGGAGCAGCTGGAGAGCCTGTTCACCGCCAAGGAAATCGGGGTGGCGTCCGCTCAGGAATGGTTTGCGCGCGACGCGGAAGCGCATGGGGTGGCAAGTACCAAAAAGGAGAAGGTCAATGAACTGGGTTGATCGTTTGGGCGAGGGCCTCGCCCGCGGCGTTGCGCACAACGTGTCACGCCGCGGTCTGCTGGCTTCGGTGAGCAAGATCCTCGTCGGATCGGCGTTCATCATGCCGGTGTTGCCGATTTCCCGTGTTGCACACGCTCAGGAAGGCGGCGGAGCAGCCGCTGAACCCGCAGCCGGAGATGATCCGACCAACTGCGATTACTGGCGCCACTGTGCGCTGGACGGTTTCCAGTGCAGCTGTTGCGGTGGCACGCTGAACTCGTGCCCCGCGGGTTCCGAGGCATCCCCCATTTCTTGGGTCGGTACTTGCCACAACCCGCACGAGAACAAGAACTATGTGGTGGCATACCACGACTGCTGTGGCAAGACCGCGTGCGGTCGCTGCTACTGCGGCAACCAGGTCGACGAACGGCCCGGCTATGAGTTCTTCCGGCATAACGACGTCGACTGGTGTATGGCCAACCGCAGCGCCGTATACCACTGCACGGTCTCGCTGATTGTGGGCCCGGCAACGTGATCTGAAGGCAGCTTACGACCGCCCTGAAAGACGGCGTGGAGCGCGACACATGTGGCGTTGGCGACGGGACGTTGGGCGACTCGGCGTAGAGGCGAGAGGAGGCGGGGCCTGGTTACGCCGGCTTCCTGTCGTGGTTGTTCTGCTTTGCGGGATGACGGGAGCCCGCGCCGCGACGCCTGAGGCTCCCCGGGCACCGGCCGAGGCCACCCAGTTGCAGTACATGCTCAATTGCGCAGGCTGTCACCGGCCGGATGGCAAGGGCGTTTCCGACAAGGGAATTCCGGATCTGCGGAATTCCCTTGCCCTGTTCACGCTGATTCCGGCCGGGCGGGACTACCTCGTCCGCGTGCCGGGCTCGGCAGAGGCCCAAGTTGACGACGCCGAGCTGGCACGCTTGCTGAACTGGATGGTGGTGCGCTTCGGGCCGGATCACGTGCTTGGCGGGTTCCGTCCCTACACGACGGCGGAAGTGGCTGCGATCCGCGGTGATCACTACGCGGACGTCGCGCAGGTGAGGCGCGAGCTCGGGGAGGCGCTTGCGGAGCGCAGCTATGAGGTGTCGCCCTACACCTACGGCAAGTAGCTGCTGCGCCGGCGAAGCGCGATCCCGGTAGTCTCCAGCACCGCGGAATCCGAGTGTCAGCGTGCGCTTGGCCGACGCTCGCCGGGGCGTGCGGCCGCAGAGCTCTCGGTCGCAAGCCGGTCGAGTTCGTTCGATGGGGCAGTCGCACGTGAAGCACGCCCTGAGCGGCCGCGCGGCGCCCGACCGAGAGCCTCGCCGCTTCGCGTGGGGCGTCGGAAGACGCTACGGTGACCTTAGATTCACGCCGGCGCGTTGCGACAGGTCCAGCGACGCTTTTGGGGGCGGCTCGTATGCGGCTACCGTCGCACGGACGCCGAGGGCCGGGTGCCGCATCACACGGAACGATACGCTGGGATCGTCAATGACCCTTGTTCTTGACTTCGCTTCGCATGCACTCACATGATCCGGCGGGCGAGGGGATGGAGCCTCAAATACACAAGCGGAAACCGCCAAGTCGGGAGGTTTCTGCACGAACGGACGGGGTTTGGAAATGTACACAGCGCACGTCGATACCTTTGCTCGCGACAATCTTCCGCCGGTCGAGTTGCAGCCGAAGTTCCTGTTCGAATTGCCCGAGCTGCAGTTCCCGGAGCGGCTGAACTGCGCGACGGAGTTGCTCGACAAGCATGTGACCGAGGGGCGGGGCTCACGCGTCGCCATTCGGGCGCGGGGCGTGACGTGGACCTATGCACAGATGCAGGAGCAGGCGAACCGCATCGCGAATGTCCTGGTACACGACATGGGGCTGGTGCCGGGCAATCGCGTGCTGATGTTCTCGGGCAACAACCCGATGCTCGCCGCGTGCTGGTTTGCGGTCATGAAGGCGGGCGGCATCGCGGTCGTCACGATGCCGCTGCTGCGGGCCAAGGAACTGAAGAACGTGATCCGCATCGGCAAGGTGTCGCATGCGCTGTGCGATGCGAAGCTGGCGACGGAAGTCGAAGCCGCACGAAAGGAATCGCCTGATCTTCAGCACGTCCGCTACTTCAACAGCGACCGGCCGGATGGCCTCGAGGCGGTGATGCAGAAGGCTTCACCCTCGTTCACGAACGTGGATACGTCGAAGGATGACACCTGCATCTTCGGCTTCACTTCCGGGACCACCGGCGTGCCGAAGGTCACGATGCACTTCCACCGCGACGTCATGGCGATCTGCAAGTGCTGGCCACCGCACAATCTGCGTCCGGTGCCGGACGATGTGTTCATCGGCTCGCCGCCCTTCGCGTTCACGTTCGGCCTTGGCGGCCTGCTGCTGTTCCCGATGAGCGTCGGCGCCTGCGCGGCGCTGCCCGAGAAAGCCGGGCCGCAGCAGATCCTCGACGCGATCAAGGAATTCAAGGCGACCGTCGTTTTTACCGCGCCGACGGCTTACCGGCGCCTCGCGGTCGAGCACGGGAACAAGCTGCGTGAACTGCACCTGCGCAAGTGCGTGTCGGCCGGCGAAGCGCTGACGGCGTCGACCCGCGCGCTGTGGAAGGAGGCCACCGGCATCGAGATCATCGACGGCATCGGCTCCACCGAGATGCTCCATATCTTCATTTCGCACGACGAGGAGAACGTACGGCCCGGCGCAACCGGCATCCCCGTCGCCGGCTATCACGCGAAGATCGTCGATGCGGAGGGCAACGACGCTCCGCCCAACACCATCGGCAAGCTCGCGGTGCGTGGCCCGACCGGGTGTCGGTACCTGAACGATCCACGGCAGAAGAAGTACGTCAGCAATGGGTGGAACCTGACGGGCGACGCCTACCTGATGGACAGCGACGGCTACTTCCACTACCAGGCGCGGACCGACGACATGATCATCTCCTCGGGCTACAACATCGCGGCGCCGGAGGTCGAGGACGCGCTGATGCAGAACAAGGCGGTGGCCGAGTGCGCGGTGATCGGCGTCCCTGATGAGCAGCGCGGGCAGATCGTCAAGGCCTTCGTCGTCCTGCGGCCGGGAAACCAGCCGGGCCCGGCCATGACGAAGACCCTGCAGGACTTCGTGAAGGCAACTGTGGCGCCCTACAAGTACCCGCGCGCGATCGAGTTCGTGGCCAGCCTGCCGCGCACGCAGACGGGCAAGCTGCAGCGCTTCAAATTGCACGAGGCGAAAGAAGTCGCCTGAAGGGGATCAGGAGCGGCTGGCCGGTGCGGGTGTCGCACCGCCAGCCGGGTCCTCGCATCGCATGACAGGGAGGGGAATTGCCATGCCTGGAGTCCTGGAAGCGTGCGACCGCCGCCGCGGCGAGCGCGTGCCAAGCGCCCCGCGTCCTCGTTCGGCGGTTCCGTGAAGCGTCGCCAGCTGGCGGTCTTACGCTGGCGGCGCGGCCGTTTGTCGATCAGACGACGCTGGAGCGAACCGTTACGTGGCGGTCGCGCCGCGGTGTGTGCAACGCGGCATGTCTTGGGGCGGCGATTGGTCGACCCTGGGGCTTGTGCGACGACAGACGAGGTCGTTGAGCGGGCGTGGACGGATGACCCGTGCAGCGACGGGGTCAGTGCGACATTGCTTCGTTCAGCCGTGCGCGTTGGCGCGGCCGGTCCGACGTGAACGGCATCCTGATCATCGAGCAGCTGCTCAACAGCCTGCAGTTCGGCTTGATGCTGTTCCTGCTGGCAGCAGGCCTGACGCTCGTGTTCGGCATCATGGATCTCATCAACCTTGCGCACGGATCCCTGTACATGATCGGCGCGTATCTGGTGGCGACGATTGCGACGGTCTCCGGCTCGTTCTGGATCGGGCTGGCGGGGGGCGTGGTGGCGAGCGGCGTATTCGGCGCCATCCTGGAAGTCAGCGTGATCCGTCGGCTGTATGCGCGTGATCCGCTCAGCCAGGTGCTTGCGACCTTCGCGTTGCTGCTCATGGCCAACGAAGGCGTGCGGATGATCTGGGGGTCGTCCCCGCTGGTCATGCCGATGCCGGTCGGTCTCGGCGGTCCCGTGCGGCTCCTGCCCGGGTTGAGCTACCCCGCGTATCGCCTTTTCATCATCGGCGCGGGGCTACTGATCGCAGTGTTGCTCTACCTGCTGGTGACGCGCACGCGCATCGGCATGCAGGTCCGCGCCGGCGCCTCCAATCGCGAGATGGCGCGCGCCATGGGCGCCAACGTCAGGCTCCTGTTTCTCGCGCTGTTCGCCTTCGGCGCTGCGCTATGCGCGGTGGCTGGCGGCCTGCTGGGGCCGCTGCTGGCGGTGCAGATCGGTATGGGGGAGAGCATCCTGATCCTTGCCTTCGTCGTGATCGTCATCGGCGGCATCGGGTCCATGCGCGGGGCTCTGGTGGGCGCACTGCTGGTAGGCGTGGTCGATACTGCAGGAAGGACGCTTGTGCCGCTGCTGTTCGGCGCGTTGATGGGCCCTGCGGCGGCGTCCAACGCGGGGCCGGCCGCGGCCTCCATCCTGATCTACGTGCTCATGGCCGCCGTCCTGTTCTGGAAGCCCCAGGGCTTGTTCCCGGCCAATGGCTGAGACGGCCGGGGGGCGCGCCGCGCGGGCCGCCTGCGGGTTGCTTGACCACCCCGTGCGCATCCGGATCGCGTTGCCCCTGCTGATCGTGCTCGTCGCGTTGCCCTTGGTCGCCCAGATCCTGGGCGCCGACTATTACACCGGCGTCGTCAGCCGCATTCTGATCTTCGCGCTGGCGGCGTCCAGCCTGAACCTCATCGTCGGATTCGGCGGAATGGTCAGCTTCGGGCACGCGGCGTTCTTCGGCGTCGGCGCGTACGCGGTCGGCATCCTGATGCAATACGGCGTCACCAGCGCCTGGATCTCGTGGCCTGCGGCGATCGTGGCAGGCGCGGCTTTTGCGCTGGTCATCGGTGCCATCAGCCTGCGCACGCGGGGCGTGTATTTCATCATGATCACGCTGGCCTTCGCGCAGATGGTCTTCTACCTCATGGTGTCGCTGAAGGCGTGGGGCGGAGAGGACGGCATCACGCTGGCGTCGCGCTCGCGCGTCGGGCTCGGAGTGGATCTGGCGAGCGATACGCAGTTCTACTACGCCGTGTTGCTCGTCTCGGCGCTGGCCTTCATCGTGATGGCGCGCCTGCTCAACGCGCGCTTCGGTCACGTGCTGCAGGCGATCCACGAAAACGAGACGCGCACGGCAGCCCTCGGCTTCCCCGTCTATCGCTACAAGCTGATCGGCTTCACGATCGCGGGGGCCGTCGCCGGGCTGGCCGGCGCGCTGCTGGCCAACCAGACCAGTTTCGTCAGCCCGGCGCTGCTCGATTGGCAGCAGTCGGGCATCTTCCTCATCATGATCATCCTCGGCGGCGTGGGGCATCTCTATGGCGGGCTGATCGGCGCCGTCGTCTTCCTGCTGATCCAGGAGATCGCGTCGTCGTACACAATCTACTGGCAGTTCATCCTGGGCGCGGTGCTGCTGGCCGTGGTGCTGTTCGCGCCGAACGGGGTCATGAGCATGCTCCAGCGCAGGGCCCGGGCGTGACGACTGGCGAGATGCTGGGCACCGACCGGCTGGTCAAGCGCTTTGGCGGGCTGATGGCGACCGACCACGCGAGCCTTTCGGTTCGCACCGGCGAAATCCACGCGCTCATCGGCCCGAACGGCGCCGGCAAGACAACCCTCATTCACCAGCTCTCGGGCGCCCTGCGGCCCACTTCAGGAATCATCCGTTTCGACGGGCGCGACATCACGGCAACGCCCATGCATGCGCGCGTTCACCTCGGGCTGGTGCGTTCCTACCAGGTGACCTGCGTCTACAGGCGGCTTTCCGTGCTCGACAATCTTGCGCTCGCGGCGCAGTCGCGCGATGGCAGCAGCCTGCGCTTCTGGCGCGCCGCACGCAGGGAAGGGGCGCGTTATGAGGCTGCGGCTGAGGTCGCCGAACGCGTCGGGCTCGGCGCGCGGTTGCACCAGGTCGTCGGCGCCCTCTCCCACGGCGAGCAGCGCCAGCTCGAGGTCGGGCTGGCGCTGGCGCTGCAGCCTCGCCTGCTGTTGCTTGACGAGCCGATGGCGGGGATGGGCCCTGAGGAATCGGATCGGCTTGTAGAGCTGCTGCGCGGCCTGCGCGGCAGCGTCACCATGCTGCTCGTCGAACACGATATGGATGCCGTGTTCCGTTTGGCAGACCGTATTTCCACGCTCGTGTTCGGCAGGATCATCGCTACCGGGACCGCTGATGAGATCCGCGCCAATCCAGAGGTGCGACGCGCCTATCTGGGCGACGAAGCGGAAGCGGCTGCGGCATGAGCGCGGTGCTCGAGGTGGAAGGGCTCGAAACCGCCTACGGCGACAGTCAGGTGCTGTTCGGCATCGATCTGCATATCGCCGAGGGTGAAGTGGCGACCCTGCTGGGCCGCAATGGAATGGGCAAGACGACGACCGTGCGATCCATCCTCGGGTTGACGCCACCGCGTAGCGGCAGCATCCGCTTCCGCGGCGAACGAATCGAGCAGCGGGCGCCGGACCGCATCGCGCGCATGGGGCTCGCGCTGGTGCCGGAAGGGCGTCAGATCTTCCCGAATCTTTCCGTGCGCGAGAATCTCGTGGCGTTTGCGGCGGATCGCAACGGGAGCGCGGACCCGTGGACCTTCGAGCGCGTCGTGACGATGTTTCCACGGTTGGCGGAGCGCGCGTCCAACATGGGCAATCAGCTGTCCGGCGGCGAGCAGCAGATGCTGGCGATCGGGCGCGCCCTGATGACGAACCCTTACCTGCTCATCCTCGATGAGGCGACTGAAGGGCTGGCGCCGCTCATCCGCGAGGAGATCTGGCGCTGCCTGGACGCGCTGCGGTGCGAAGGCCAGACTATCCTCGTGATCGACAAGTACGTGCGGCGGCTCGTGCAGCTTGCCGATCGCCACACCATCATCGAACGCGGGCGGGTGGTCTGGCGCGGCGAGTCGTCCGCGCTGGCGGCCGACCCGTCGCTGTGGCAACGCTACATCGGGGTCTGAACATGGTCGACCGTCACCATCATCGATGCTTCGAGCGCAACTACCGCATCCACTTCTCGCACTGCGATCCGGCCGGCATCGTGTTCTTTCCGCAGTACTTCGTGATGTTCAACAACCTCGTCGAAGACTGGTTCAACGACGGGTTGCACGTGCCCTACGCACAGATGGTGGCTTCCCGCCGCGTCGGACTGCCCACCGTGCATATCGACGTCGACTTCCGTGCCATCAGCCGTTTCGGAGAGGACATGTTGTTCGGCGTCGAGGTGCTGCGTGCGGGAGCCAAGTCGCTGTCACTCGCGTTGGATGCGCGTCATGGCGACGAGATGCGCGTGGAGCTTCAGCAGGTGTTGGTGTTCACGAGTCTCGACACGCACCGGTCGATCAACATACCGGACGACATACGCGCTGCGCTGCAGGCAACCTGCGGAACCGTGGATCCGTGACGGAACCGCTTCATTCACCGACGAAGGAGCCCTCGATGAAAGTACTTCTCCCCTCCGGATGGAAGCGGCCCAGAGGTTATGCCAACGGCGTCAGCACGCGCGGCCGCACGATCTTCGTGGCCGGCATGATCGGCTGGGACGGGCAGGAACAGTTCCACAGCGATGACATCGCCGACCAGATTCGCCAGGCGCTGCAGAACATCGTCGAAGTCCTGCATGCCGACGGCGCGGGTCCCGAGCACATCGTGCGGATGACATGGTATGTCGTCGACAAACACGAGTACGTGGCGGCCTACCCGAAGATCGGCAAGATCTACCGCGAGCTGATCGGCAACTTCAACGTCGTGATGACGGCGGTGCAGGTGGCGGCGCTGATCGAGGATCGGGCCAGGGTGGAGATCGAGGTGACCGCCGTCGTGCCGGATTGAAGGCCGGCGGTACGCGGTCGGCGGCGATCAACGTCGGGCCGCACGAGGCCGATCGCGGGGGCCTGCTCCGGTCGATGAACGCGCAGATTTCTGCAGCACACCACTCGTCATTTCGACCGGTGCGGTTGTGCGTCGAACCCCAAGCGTTGGGTTCGCCTGTCAGTAGGTCGCCAGCCGGTAACCCCGTCTTCCGTACGGCCGATGACGTGTTTCGCATGCTTGCGCACCGCCTGCGCGCGAAGAGCGCCCTTGACGGTGACGCCGTTCTTCTCCCGACCATGCACCGGCGACGCGCATCCGGTGATGGCGATGGTTGCCGAGATGGCAGCAATTGCCTGCGTTTTCGTCGGGCTTTCCTTCCCGTGATTGACGCGATGACTCCAGCGTTCTACGGGCATGTGCGGATTGAGGGGTGAACTACTGACTGGAAGCCGTTGAGCGCACTTGGTAACGACGGCGGGTTGATCCGGGAACTTGGTTCGCTGGCCCGCTGTCAGCGCTTCGGTAGCCGCTCGAAGGCGGCCGGCGTGGTGCGGGCAATGGCGGGACGACCACGCAGGTGGTGTCCGGGGCTGGAAGCCATCACGTAGCGCGGTCGCCGCGCGGGCGGGAACGACATGAATGGAGGAGAGTCATGAGCACACGTTGGACAAGACGAAGGACGGTACTCTCTCGCGTTGCGGCCGCGGTGGGGGTGGCGGTCTGCGCGCTGGGCATGACGACGGCGGCGCAGGCGGCGGAGGAACCGATCAAGATCGCGATTCTTGCGCCGCTTTCGATCACACCCGGAAAGGCCATCGTCAACGGCGCGAAGATGGCGGCGGAGGACATCAACGCGGCGGGCGGGATGGATGGACGACCGGTCAAGCTCACGGTCTACGACACGCAGCTCTCGTCCACGGGCGCCATCAACGCCATGAAGCAGGCCGTCATGCAGAACCACGACGTCGGCGTGGTCGGCGTGTTCACGACGGAGGTCACGCTGCCGCTGATGCCCTACGCCAAGCGCCTCAACGTCCCGCTCATCCTGCAGTCCGGCTCGAGTGAGCCCGGCAAGATGATCCACGAGCACTACGACGACTACAAGAATGTCTTCCAGCTGCAGCTGAATTCCTTCTACATCGGACAGGAAGTCTGCGACGCGGCGCACGACCTGTTTGCCAGCGGCGGCAAGGCGTCGGCAGTCATCCTGAGCGAACAGGCCGACTGGGCCCGCCCGCTGGACAAGACCTATCAGGAGTGCCTGCCCAAGGCCGGGATTCCCGTCAAGAAGCTCATTACCTATGCCGTGAACACGGGGGATTACGGTCCCGTGTACAACCAGGTCGAGAGCCTCAAGCCGAGCCTGATCATCACGGGCATGGCGCATACGGGTCTTGCGCCCGTCGTCCAGTGGCACCAGGACCACGTGCCGGCCCTGATGCTGGGCTTCAACATGCAGGCCGGGACGAGCGACTTCTGGAAGGCCTCCAACGGCGCTGCGCAGGGCACGATTGTGGTCACCAACGGTGCGGGTGGTGCCGCGGTCACGTCGAAGACACCGGCCTTCTACCACGCTTATGTCAAGAAGTACGGCCAGGATCCGATGTTGCTCGCCTACACGACCTATGACGGCGTGTATGCGCTGGTAGACGCCATCAAGAAGGCGGGCACGACCGACACGGCAAAGGTTGTCGAGGCGCTCCAGAAAACCGACCTGGAAGGAGTGACCGGGCGGATCAAGTTCTACGGCAAGGATGCCCGCTTCGCCCATGTCCTCGAGTACGGACCGGGCCTCGTGACCGGCGTAGCCTTCCAGTGGCAGCACGGCAAGCAGGTGGTCGTCTGGCCGAAGAAGATCGCGCAGGGTTCCGTCGAATATCCCGACTTCGTGCCGCACTCTTGAAGCTCTAAGCAATACGAAGCTGAGTGGATGCGATTGGACGGCTGCCCGCGCGGTGCGGGCAGCCGCCTGCGTGCGGGGGGACAAGGCCCAACAGTCCGGAAGCGCGATGCGCTGTGCCCGTCGCGCTGGTGCAAGCGCCTCTTGCGCCGGAACGCAGGTCTCCCTTTGCTGAACGCGGCCGGATGGGTTGACAATCCTCAACCCGACGATGTCCGGGTCGGGCGCGATGCGGGCCATCGGCTGCCCGCGGCATCAGGAGCAGGGCGATGAATGAGGGGCACGCGTGCGTGGCACAGCCGCTGATCGATCACCAGCACGCCAGCTGTGATCTGGTCGCGATACGCAATCCTGCGTCGTTGCACGAAATCGTTGGACAGATGGCCTGCGCGACGGCGGAGATCGTGGACGCAGCGGTCCGCAGCGCGCACGCGGCCGGGCGTGGGTGGGCGCGGACACCGGTGGAGGAGCGGGTGGAACGGCTCGCGGCCGTCGTGCCGCTGTGGGAAGCGGCGCTCGCCGACCAGGCGCGACTCCTGACGCGCGAGCAGGGCAAGGTCCTGTGGGAGTCCGTCGCCGATTGCGCGGGCCCGAAGCTCATTACCAGGTACTTCGCCTCGCTTGCCCCGGCGGCCCTGCGTGCACAGCGCGTGGAAGACGAACGCGGCACCACGATCCAGCGGCTCGTGCCTTACGGTGTCACCGTCGTGATCGAGCCGTGGAACTACCCCGTGTACCTGGCTTTCCAGCACGTCGTGCCGGCCCTGCTGGCCGGCAACACCGTGGTCTTCAAGCCGCCCGAGACGGCGCCCCTGAGCGTCAGCCGCGCGCTGGAGACGCTCTCGCTGCGGTTGCCGAAGGGAGTCCTCAACATCGTTCCGGGGCTGGGCCCGGTTGTCGGCCCGGCGCTGACCGGCCATCCGCTGGTACGCAAGGTCCTGTTCACCGGCAGCACCGCGACCGGTCGGTCGATCCTGAAGACGGCGGCGGACAACGTGAAGAGCGTGAGCCTGGAGCTGGGCGGCAACGACCCGGCGGTCGTCCTGCCGGACACGGCTCTGACGGATGAGCTGATGAGCGAGTTCGTGCGCGGCGTGTTCACCTGTACCGGGCAGGTGTGCTTCGCGATCAAGCGAATATACGTCCACGCCGACATGTACGACGCCTTCGTCGATCGATTCAGCGGCGCAGTGGACGCGATCACCGTCGGCAACGGCCTTGATCCCGGGGTCACCATGGGTCCTATCAACAACGAACGCCAGTTCCGCAAGCTGGAGAGGCTGATGCAAGCGACGCGACAAACGAGCGCGCGGATCACCACGCTCGGACGCGCGGCCGATGAGTCGACGTGGAAGGACGGCTATTTCATGCGCCCGTCGGTGGTGAGCCACATCGGCGCGGACGAGCCCCTGGTGCGGGAAGAACAGTTCGGCCCGATCGTGCCCGTGCTGCCCTACACCGAGGTCACCCAGGCGGTCGAGGAAGCGAACCGGTCGGAATTCGGCCTGTGCGCCTCGGTGTGGAGCGACGACGTGGAGCAGGCGCTGGCGGTCGGCGATGAGCTGTCGGCGGGGACGGTTTTCGTCAACACGCACCGCATGGGCGCGTCGGACATGACGATGCCCTTCGGAGGCATGAAGCAGTCCGGGCTGGGACGTACGCACAACGTGGATATCCTGCGGGAGTGCTCCGAGACGCAGGTCCTGGCGTACCGGGCGAACACGCAGAAGTTTCCGGGGCCCGACATGGTCCGGCTGATCGGAGGCGCATGAGCATGGCACCGCCGCACTATCTCGTCAGCGGAGGCTCGTCGGGGATCGGCCGTGCGCTGGTGGCGCAGCTGCTGCGCCAGGGCGCCCGCGTGACGGTACTCGACCGCAATCGGCCCAGCCGCGACGCGGTGGACTACGTCAAGGTCGACCTGGCCGATCCGGAATCGCTCCGCGGCGCCGTGCGCGGCCTGCGGGGACCCTACAGCGGACTGGCGAACGTGGCCGGGGTGTCCGGCGCGGCGGGCGCGGATCTCACGCTGCGGGTGAACTTTCTCGGGCTGCGCGCCTTGACGTTGGGCGTCGTCGATCTGCTGGCGCCGGGATCGGGAATCGTCAACGTCGCGTCGCGCGCCGGCCATCAGTGGCCGCTGCGGCTCGGGCAGCATCTGGCGCTGGCGGATACCGCTTCCTACGAGGCAGGTCTCGAGTGGCTCGGCTTGCATCCGGTAGCCGACACGGAGGCGTATCCGTACTCCAAGGAGGTCCTGCGCGTTTGGACACAGCTCTATGCTGCCGAAGCCGCCGCTCGGCGGCTGCGCGTCAACGTAGTCAACCCGGGTCCCGTTGAAACGCCGATCCTCAAGGAGTTCCGGCAGATGCTCGGCGAGAAGCGGGTGGACGACGGCATCCAGCGCGCCGGACGCGCGGGAACGCCGGAGGACATTGCGCCGGTCATCGCCTGGCTTCTGTCCGCGGACGCGCGCTGGATCAACGGCGCCGAGATCGCCGTGGATGGCGGGCTGCAGGCGAGCTACGTCCGTGTGCCGAAGGAGCTGCAGCCCGGCATCCCCGCTGGGACCAGGTAGGGCGTCGCTCGTCGTCCGGGCGCCGACCTTCGACAACGCCCACGCGGCGCGGATTCGTCGGCCGCTTGACGGACGTCACTGTCTGCAGTAGGACAGGAATCGGCTCTCCAGCCATTGAGAACACGCCGAGGCCGCCGGCACGAGATGACCTGCACATCTGCCGCTTCCCCGAGGGACGGGTGCGCTGCCACCTGCGACTGGCAGCGCGAGGTGTCGAGGGTCTTCGTCGACTGCGAGATTGCTTCTTCCAGCCGTTTCCGCGGCGCCGTCTCGAGCCTGGCGATCGGGCCGTTGCGCGCCAGCCGCGTCATGACCACGAGCCATCGGGCCGTGAGGACCCGCAAACAGATATCGGCCGATCGGCGCGCCGTGGTGCTGGTCAATCTGGTCGCGACCGGGAACATGTGGGTGCAGCAGGACGGGCGTGAAGCCGAGCTGCGGCACGGCGAGTTCGCCATCCACGACTCGACGCGCCCCTATGCCCTGATGTTCGACGCGTCCTGCACGCAGCTGATCTTCCAGATCCCGCGCGAGCTGATCGCCGCGCGTCTTGGCGAGTTCGGCCGCTATACGGCCGTCCCCGTGCGGGGAAGCGACGGAGTGGGTCGCGTGGTTTCGCGCTTCCTCGCGGACACCGCTGGCGCCTGCGGAAACGTCCGCTGCGAGGAAATGGCGCGCCTTGCGCTGACGGCGGTCGATCTGTTGACGATGGCGCTGATGTCCAGCGTCTCGGGAAGGCGCGCAATGGGCGTGGCGTCGCGCCGCTCCGCCCTGCTCTACAGGGCCAAGGCGTGCATCGCTGCGCACCTGCGGGAGCCCTTGAGCCTGCGGCGCATCGCCGGCGAACTCGGTATCTCGACGCGCCATCTGTGTCGCGCATTCGCGGACGAGGACTCCACTCCCGCGCGGTACATCCTCGAACAGCGGCTGGAGGCATCGCGGCGCGCGCTGCGCTACGGGCCGGCGGATCAGCGGATCAGCGAGATCGCCTACGGCCATGGTTTTGCCAGCGGCGCGCACTTCTGCCACCGCTTCCGCGAACGCTTCGGGATGAGTCCCACCGAATACCGGCAACAGCGCGGAGACGTGTAGGCGCGACGCCGCGGTTCGTGCGTCCGGATGGAGATGTGCGAGAGCAGCCGGAGCGCACGCGTGCGCTCCGGCCGGCCTCGCGGAGAACCCCGGGTCAGGCGGCGGTGGCGGCGCGCCGCACGCGTACGGGCTCAGCCGCCGGCGCCGCGCTGGCCTGCTCGCGGGCGATGGCTTTTTCCGTCAGCGCGCGGAGCAGCGCCAAGCCACGATCACGGGCGATGGCGCGGAGCTTGAAGTTCGGGTCATTGTCCAGCACGACCTGCTGGTGCTCGATGATCCCGATGTCCTCGTTGAAACCCTCGATCATGCTGTTGTGCAGGGACAGAGCGGCATTGTTGTTGTGCACCGCGTGCTTGCCGAGGTACTCGAAGAAGAAGTGCGAGGTGCCCGCAGTCTCGGGCGTCATGATCTGGCACTGGTTGAAGACGTAGGCGTTCTCGTCCCAGTTGCCGATCGCGCCTTGCCCCGCCGGCACGAAGCGGGTCTCCATCGAGAAGGTGCCGGGAAGGATCATCTGCGCGATGTTGCGCCGGTCGAGCGGCTTGTCGTAATCGATGACGCGGCGCAGGTAGGGCGGCGGCGCGGCGTCCAGGAACGTATAGGTGATGCGACAACCCTCGTCGAGCACCTCGAAGGAACCGTTGTCGTTCACCCTGTAGGCGTAGGACTCCGAGCCGCACAGCGTGTTGGTGTGCACCCACGCCATGTGCGTGATGTCGCACAGGTTGTCCACGACCAGCATGTAGTCGGCCTTGTAGTGGATATACCCGGGCTTGCCGTACCACTCCGGGTCATCCATGAACCAGAAGTGGGGGATCTTCGACTTGTCGGCCTGCTTGGGATCTCCCATCCAGATCCAGATGAGCTGACCGTCCGCCGCCACCGGGTAGGTCTTCACGCCCATGTCGGGCGGAATGCGCTCCTGGCCCGGGATCTCGATGACCTTGCCGTGTGTATCGAACTTCAGGCCGTGATACATGCAGCGGATGAAGTCGCCTTCCATGCGGCCGTCGGACAGCGCGGCACCGCGGTGGCAGCATCGATCTTCCATGGCGTGGAGCTCGCCGCTCATGCCCCGGTAGATGAGTACCGGTTCGTTGAGGAACGTGCGTGCGAGCAGATGGTGGTCGACGAGCTCATAGTCCCACGCCGCCATGTACCAGTAATTCTTCAGGAACATATTTCACCTCCAGTATGCGTGCCGTCCGTGCGGCCCGCGGCGCTTCCCGCGCTGCGCCGGCCGCTCCAGCCACTCTACCGCGCGGCCGGCGCGTGTCCATCGCCCCGAATACCCCGCTCTTCCGTCGTCCCGCGAGGGAACGGCGGGCCAGCCGTCCCGCGCGAATCCCGCCACCCGTGGCGGATCGAGGATTCCCGCCGACTCCATCTTCGCCGCTGCGTTGAATGCCTCGGAGAGGACCTGTCTCGATGAGACAACGAATGGGGCAAAGCCGGACAAGAACGCCGCGACAAGCCTGTCGCCAGCGCGTGCGTCGTGATGATGGAGCCACGCAGGGAAGAGGCTTTTATCGCCGCGAAAGGAGGCGTTGCCTTGTCTTGACACGGCGATTGTTGACGCATTACAAGGCGGGCGCCGGTGCGATCGACGCACCGAAACGGAGGAGAGAATCATGAAGAACCACCCGTCGCCGCGGCGTGTGCTGCGGCGGTTCCCGTTGTTCGCGGCGTTGGCGGTGCTCGGTGGCTTCGGCGCCACCGCACACGCCGCGCCGGCCTCGCCGATTGTCGTCGCGGTGCTCGCGCCGACCTCCATCATTCCCGGCAAGGACGTCGTGAACGGCGCGAAGCTGGCCGCCAAGGACATCAACGCGGCGGGCGGCGTCGACGGACGGCCGATCGACCTCAAGATCTACGACACGCAGCTGTCTTCCACCGGCGGCATCAACGCGATGAAGAAAGCGGTCCTGCAGGACCACGCGGTGGCGGTGACCGGCGTCTTCACGACCGAAGTGTCGGTGCCCCTGATGCCATACGCCAAGCGCCTGAACGTTCCGCTCATCGTGGAGTCGGGCGCCAGCCAGATCGGCCCGATGGTGCGCGAGCACTACTCCGAGTACAAGAATGTCTTCCAGCTGCAGATCAACGGCACGCTCGTGGCGCAGGAAGTCTGCGATGCAGCGCACGATCTGTTCGCGGAGCCGGATCACGGGAAGGCTCTGTCGGCGGTCGTGATGAGTGAACAGGCCGACTGGACCCGACCGTTCAACGCGGAGCTCCAGGAATGCCTGCCGAAGGCGGGCGTCGCGGTGAAGAAGGTCATCAACTACGCCGTCAACACCAGCGACTACAGCCCGATCTACAGCAACATCAGCAGCCTCAAGCCCAACCTCATCATCACCGGCATGGCGCACACGGGCCTCGCGCCGGTCGTCCAGTGGCACCAGAACCGCGTGCCGGCGCTCATGCTGGGATTCAACATCCAGGCCGGTACGAGC
The DNA here is from genome assembly GCA_036379455.1 of Nevskiaceae bacterium. Classification (GTDB taxonomy): domain Bacteria; phylum Pseudomonadota; class Gammaproteobacteria; order Nevskiales; family Nevskiaceae; genus SCRT01. The sequence goes on along the minus strand of DASVGQ010000139.1, from coordinate 12,453 downwards.
GCCTTCTGGAAGGCCTCCAACGGCGCGGCGGAAGACACCATCGTCGTGACCAACGGTGCCGGCGGCGCGGCCGTCACGCCGAAGACGCCGACCTTCTACAACGATTTCATCAAGGAGTACGGCAGCTCGCCGATGCTCGAGGCCTACACCAGCTACGACATGATCTACGCGGTGGCCGACGCGATAAAGCGGGCGGGCACTACCGAGACCGCAGCCGTCGTCAAGCAGCTGGAGGCGACGAACATGGTCGGCGTCACCGGCCGGATCCAGTTCTACGGGCGCGACGCGAAGTACGCGCACGCGCTCAAGTACGGCCCGGGCCTCGTGACCGGCGTGGCCTTCCAGTGGCAGGACGGCAAGCAGGTCGTGGTATGGCCGAAGTCCATTGCACAAGGGGCCGTGCAGTATCCTCCGTTCGTGCCGCACGGTTGACGGCCGTGCGGCCGGCGCGAAAGGGCTGCGGCTCACCGGCCTGCCGTCACCACGCATGAGCGGTTGACCGGGCGGACGGAGCCGGGCCGCGGCGCCGGCCGTCAAGGGACGGCCGGCGTTGCGCGATCCGGTTACGGCGCGGGGCACGGTGTGCGACCACCCCATCCGCGTGATGGGGCGCGCTGCGGGACGCGGAACCGCGAGCTAAGCTGACAGTCGAGAAGAGCAGGGCGCTCCAGAGGAGAGCGCGGTCCCTTGAACCTGAACCAACAATAACGTGCTCCACCTCCTGCTCGAGATCCTGCTCGACGGCTTTGTCATCGGCGCCATCTTCGCGCTGGGCGCCGCCGGGCTGACCATCATCTTCGGGGTGTCCGGCGTCCTCAACCTGTGCCACGGATCGATCATGGTCGTGGGGGCGCTGATCGCGTGGTACTGCGCGGTGACGCTGCAGGTGAACCCCTACCTCGGCGCGTTGATCGGCATCGCGGCGTCGATCGTCACGGCCTATCTGCTGTATTTCCTCGTCATCCTGCCGCTTTCGCGATCGCGACGGCTGAGCGCCGAAGAGCTGCCGATCACGATCTTCGTGGCGACGCTGCTGGTGGGCGTCATCCTTCAGGGCGTGCTGGAATGGGGGTTTGGTTCCACGCCGGTGAGCACGCCGCCGCTGGTGCACGGCTTCATACGCTGGGCGGGCGTGGGAATTCCAGTGAACGAGCTGTTCCTGGCCGGCGTGGCGTGGTTCGTGCTGTTCGTGCTGTGGCTGTTCATCACGCGCACGAAGCTCGGCAAGGCCATGCTGGCAGCGTCCATGAGCCCGACAGGGCTGGCCATCATCGGCTATGACGTGGAGCGCATCCATTTCCTGATCTGGGGCATCTACGGCCTGCTGGCGGGGATCGCCGGCGTGCTGCTGGCGTCGTATCTCGGCGCGAGTCCGGATGCGGCGCTGGACCTGACGGCCAGCGCGTTCACGATCGTCATCCTCGGCGGACTGGGGAACGTGCCGGGCTCGCTGGCCGCGGCGTATATCCTCGGCTATGTGGGATCCATCACGGCCTATCTGGTGTCTCCATCGATTCGCGAGCTGCCCGGGCTCGTGATCCTCGTCCTGATCCTCTACGTACGCCCGCAGGGGCTGTTCGGCCGGCAATAGGACGACATGGCGCACGCGCTGACACATCTGGGCTGGCGGACCTGGCTGACGCTCGCGGTCTTCGTGCTGCTCGGCACGTTTCCGCTCTACCTGTCGGGCTATTGGCAGGGCGTGCTGACTTTCGCGTTCTACCTCGCGGTCTACGCCATGGCCTGGGACCTGTTGTTTGGCTACAGCGGCGAGGTCAACTTCGGGCCCACCTTTCTCATCGGCGTGGGCGCTTACGCCGCCGGGCTCTGCAACAGCCTCGCCGGGCTGCCCATGTGGCCGAGCATCGCCATCGGCGTCGTGGCGGCGGTGATCGGCGGGCTGCTGCTGGCCGGCCCCGCGCTGCGCATGCGCGGTCCCTACTTCGGCCTCGTCACCTTCGTCGCCGTGCTCATCCTCAGCGAAGTGATCATCCTGTCCTCGAAGTACACCGGCGGCGAGATCGGCATGGCGTTGCCGGACATCCTCACCATCAGCAATGTCGGCAACTACTACTGGGCCTTCGGGCTGATGGTGGTGACGGCCGTCGTGCTGTGGGGCATCGTGCACTCGCCGCTCGGCCTGATCCTGCAGGCCAGTGGGCAGGATCCCGTCGCGACCGAGGCTCTGGGCTTCAGCGTCACGCGCTTCAAGATCATGGCCTTCGTGCTGAGCTCCGTGGTTTCGGGGCTGGCCGGTGGCATGACGATCTTCTACGTCGGCACCGCGTCGCCCAGCGCGGTAGTCGTCCTCGCCGTGAGCGTGCAGGTGATCATCGCGGCGCTGGTGGGCGGACGCCGGACGATCATCGGTTCGGTGCTCGGTGGCATCTTCCTGCTGGTGGCCGGGGAGCTGCTGCGGCCGGTGGGCCAGCTCAGCAATACCTTCGTAGCCATCATTGCGCTGGTGATCCTGATCGTGGCGCCGAGCGGCTTCATCGGCCTGTTCTATCTCGGTGGGCGGCACCGCGCATGAATCCGCTCGAGGTCTCGAACGTCAGCAAGCGCTTCGGCGGCCTGCAGGCGGTGGACGGCATGTCCTTCGCGGTCGCCGCGGGCGAGATGCTCGGACTGATCGGGCCGAACGGCTCGGGCAAGTCCACGACGCTGTCGCTGCTGATGGGGGTGCTCAAGCCCGACACGGGGAAAGTGAAGTGCGGCGGCGTCGAGGTCGGCGGTCACAAGCCACACGTCGTCGCCAAACACGGCATGGCCATGCTGTTCCAGCACTCGCGGCCGCTCGGCCGGCAGACGGTGCTCGAGAACATCGAGCTCGCGCTGCTGCGGGACTCGGTATTCCAGCTGCGCCGCCGGCCGGAGACGCGCGAACGGGCGCGGGCCGCTGCGGCTCGCGTCGGCCTTGAGGACGTGCTCGACCGTCTTCCGAGCGAGCTGGCCTTCGCCGCGATCCGGCGCATGGAGCTGGCGAAGGTCATCGCGCTCGAGCCCTCCGTCGTGCTGCTGGACGAGCCCTTCGCCGGGCTGGCGCCGGCCGAGACGCGTGAATTCGCCGAACTCGCGGCCGCGCTGCGCGAGCAGGGCCGGGCGGTCGTGCTGGTCGACCACAACGTCAAGGCGGTGGCCGGGCTGGTGGACCGCATCATCGCCATGAACGCCGGCCGCAAGATCGCGGAAGGCAGCCCTGAAGAAGTCACGCACGACGCCGAGGTCCGGCGCGTCTACTTCGGCCACTCGCTGGACCAGACGACGGCCGCCGAACCCGTGCACGCACGCAGCGAAGCCGGCACGCAGTCGCCGCTGCTCGCCGTCGAGCTGAAGTCGGTCCGCTACGGGCAGGCCGAGGCGCTGCGCGACGTGCGCTTCGAGATCCGCCCGGGCGAGTTCATCGCGGTCGTCGGCATCAACGGCGCCGGCAAGACGACGCTGCTCAAGAGCATCATGGATTTCGTCGCCTACGACGGCGACATCCGCTGGGACGGCGCGTCGCTGCGCGGCCGCAAGCCGGCCTCCATCGCACGCGACGGCATCGCCCTGTGCCCCGAGACGCGTGAACTGTTCCCCTTCATGTCGATCCGCGAGAACCTCGAGCTTGGCGGCCATCTGTTGGACCGCCACGCGCTGCGCACTCAGCTTGAATGGGTCTTCGGGTTGTTTCCGCGCCTGCGCGAGCGCGCCGGGCAGCGCGCGCATACGCTCAGCGGTGGTGAGCGCCAGATGCTGACGATCGGCCGCGCCCTCATGCAGAAGCCGCGCCTGCTGATGCTCGACGAGCCGACGCTGGGTCTTGCGCCGCTGGTGCTCGAGGACATCTCCACCGTGTTGTTCAAGCTGCAGAAAGACAGCGGTCTCACCGTACTGCTGGCCGAGCAGAACCTCACTTTCGCGCTCAAGCACGCCGACCGCATCCATCTGCTGGAGACCGGCTCCGTGCGCTGGGAAGGTCCCGCCAACCGCTTCATGGAAGAAGTCGGCACCGAAATCCTGTAACGCGTTCGGTCTACGTCCACCCGTGGCCGCAGACGGCGGACCAGCCGGTAGTTCGATGAGCAGGAAACAACGCTGCGGGTGCTTACGGGCGCGGCGCCGGACTCAGCCGAGCGGCACCAACGCCTCTGCAGCGACGCCCGTGGGAGGCACCAGCGTCGCGGCCTCGACGAGATCACGCCCGATCGGCACGGTGCTCGTCAGGATCATCAGCACGACAATGCCGATGGCCGTCCCGATCAGGCCGATGAAGAGGCCGCGCAGAAGCGTGGTCTCGAGCACGATGGCGTAGATCGCGGTACCGCCGACGATCGCTGCGAGGACGGCGAGCTCGGCGCTGGATGAGAAGCTTTTCGTCGCCGCGCCCAGTGCCGCCTGCATGGCGACGGCGCTCAGGGCAGCCACGAACTCGGTCCGTCGCGCGCCGATGACGCGCGCGCCAACCACTACCGGGATCACGGTGACGAAGGACACGGCGGCAAGGACCACGACAAGTTCGAGCATGGCGGCGGTTGCACTCGGCTGCGGCTTCAGCGGGCGCCGGCGACATCAGCGCCGCGCTGCGGGCGAACCTGCAGCGTCGCCGCCGTTGTGGCCTGCAGCATCCCGCTCATGCGTCTCCAGGGCTGTGTGCGGCGTTCGCCTTCCTTCGGCTTTTCTTGAACTTCAGCGTGTGTTCGTAGCTCGCTTCTTCGGCCTCGTGCCGCATGTGCACGAGTTCCTGATATTGCTTTTTTGTTACCGGCTCCACGTCTCTCCCGACCGATGCGAGACGCGTCTTCGCGTGGAACGGCTTCCTGGATTTCATGGTGCCTTCAGCCCCCCGGCCGGCAGATCGCGGCACGCCGTGCCGCGATGCGCCATTGGAGTCGCAATCCGGTGACGCGTCAAGGCGCGATCTCGGGCGCAGAAGCGATCCGATCTCGACTCGGTCATGGGCCGGATCGATCGGTTGTGATGCCGCACCGCTGGACGCGGTCGGCGCGTCCGTTTGACGCTGGTTCGTGGGCCATACGGCCCTCGCCGTGCGCCAAGGCACCCGCCTCCGGCGGTCAAGCAACCGCCGCGCTGCCCCACGGCGTTGCGCCGGCCGTGACGCTCAGGCCTCCGCGGTTTCCTTGCGCGCGTGCCGCCGGCGCTCGATGTCGGTGAGATAGCGCTTGCGCAGGCGGATCGATTCCGGCGTGAGCTCCACCAGCTCGTCATCGTTGATGAACTCCAGCGCCTGCTCGAGCGAGAACTTCACGGCCGGCGTGAGCAGCACGTTGTCGTCCGAACCGGCCGCCCGGACGTTCGTCAGCTTCTTGCCCTTGAGCACGTTGACGACCAGATCGTTGTCGCGCGAGTGGATGCCGACGATCTGTCCCTCGTAGACCTCGTCGCCGGGCTCGGAGATCATCCGCCCGCGCTCCTGCAGGTTGAACAGCGCGTAGGCGGGAACCGGGCCGCGGCCGTTGGAGATCATCACGCCGTTGCGGCGCTGGCCGATCTCCGCGCTGCCGGTGCGTGGACCGAAGTGGTCGAAGTTGTAGAACAGCAGGCCGGTGCCCTTCGTCATCGTCATGAACTCGGTCTGGAAGCCGATCAGCCCGCGCGACGGGATCATGTATTCCAGGCGCACGCGGCCACGTCCATCGGGCATCATGTTGTTCATCTGCCCACCACGCTCTGCCAGGCCCTGGATGACGCTGCCCTGATCCTTTTCCTCCACGTCCGCGACGACGGCTTCGAAGGGCTCGCACATCTGCCCGTCGATCTCCTTGAGAATGACCTGCGGGCGTCCCACGGCCACCTCGTAGCCCTCACGCCGCATGTTCTCGAGCAGGATGCCGAGATGCATCACGCCGCGCCCGGACACGCGGAACTGGTCCGGCGTCTTGCCCGGCTCCACGCGCAGCGCGACGTTGGTCTTGAGCTCGCGGTCCAGCCGTTCACCGATCTGGCGGCTGGTCAGGTACTTGCCTTCGTTGCCGGCAAACGGCGAGCTGTTGACTTCGAAGGTCATGCTCATGGTCGGCTCGTCCACGCGCAGCTGCGGCAGGGCCTCGGGATGCTTCGGGTCGCAGATGGTCTCGGAGATGCCTAGTTCGGGAATGCCGGTGATGGCAACGATGTCGCCGGCCTCCGCCTGCGGCACCTCGATCTTGTGCAGGCCGAGGAAGTCGAGCACCTGCAGCACGCGGCCCTGACGCACGGCGCCGTCGCGGCCGACGATCGCCACCGGGCTGTTTTCCTTGATGCGCCCACGCTTGATGCGGCCGGTGCCCGTGACGCCGACGTAGCTGGAGTAGGACAGCGAGCTGATCTGCATCTGCAGCGGGCCTTCCACGTCCACCGTGGGCGCCGGAACCTTGTCGACGATGGTCTGGAACAGCGGCGTCATGTCGCCGCCCGTGACGGTCGGCTCGAAGCCCGCGTAGCCCAGAAGCGCGCTGGCGTAGATGATCGGAAAGTCCAGCTGCTGGTCGGTGGCGCCCAGCCTGTCGAAGAGGTCGAAGACCTGGTTGACCACCCAGTCGGCGCGCGCGCCGTGGCGATCGATCTTGTTGACGACGACGATCGGGTTCAGGCCCAGCGCGAAGGCCTTCTGCGTCACGAAGCGCGTCTGCGGCATCGGGCCGTCCGCCGCGTCCACGAGCAGCAGCACGGAGTCGACCATCGACAGCACGCGCTCGACCTCGCCGCCGAAGTCCGCGTGTCCCGGAGTGTCGACGATGTTGATGCGGTACTCCTGACCGCTGCGCTCATCCTTCCACTTGATCGCCGTGTTCTTCGACAGGATGGTGATGCCGCGCTCGCGCTCGAGCGCGTTGGAATCCATCGCCCGGTCGCTGATCGTCTCGCGGGCTTCCAGCGTCTGGGACTGCCGCAACAGCTTGTCGACGAGCGTGGTCTTGCCGTGGTCGACGTGTGCGATGATTGCGATGTTGCGGAGTTCTTTGTTCATGCGTCTGGGGTCGGATCTCGCGCTGTGCCGTGGATATGGCGGCGCGCGGAGCTGACGGCGTTGAAAAGGCCGCACATTTTACGCGTCATGACGCCTGCGTGCCCGGCAGCGGCAAAGTCAGACCGTCGGGCACCCTCATCATGTTGATTGCCGGCAAGAATCTCGACCTGAGCTTCGGTACTACGGTGCTGCTCGACGACGCCTCCTTCACGGTGGATCGCCGGGAGCGCGTGTGCCTAGTGGGTCGCAACGGCTCCGGCAAGTCGACGCTGCTGCGCGTGATCCAGGGCTCGCAGCCACCCGACGGCGGCGAGCTGGTCCGTGCGCCGTCGCTGCGCGTCGCCGAGCTGCCGCAGGACGTTCCGCAGGGCGTCGCGGGCACCGTGTTCGAGGTGGTCGCCAAAGGTCTGGGCGAGCTCGGCGGCGTGCTGGCGGAATACCGGAAGCTGGTGGCGGTTGGCGCAACGGACGTGGCGCGGATGGCGAAGGTGCAGGCGCGGCTGGAGGCAGGCGGGGGCTGGAACCTGGACAGCCGCGTGGAGGCGGCCGTGTCGCGCCTGCAGCTCGACGCCGAGGCTTCCTTCTCGGCGCTCTCGGGCGGGCTCAAGCGGCGCACGCTGCTGGCGCGCGCGCTGGTGGCAGAGCCCGATCTGCTGCTGCTCGACGAACCGACGAATCACCTCGACATCGACTCCATCACCTGGCTTGAGCAGTTCCTGCTGGGCTGGAACGGCGCGCTGGTGTTCGTGACGCACGACCGCGCGTTCCTGCGTCGCCTCGCCACCACCATCCTGGAACTGGATCGCGGCCGGTTGACGCAGTGGCCGGGGGACTATGCGGCATACCGCCTCCACAAGGCGGAGGCGCTGCACGCCGAGGCGCTGGCCGACGCGCGTTTCGACAAGAAGCTCGCGCAGGAAGAGGCGTGGATCCGTCAGGGCATCGAGGCGCGGCGCACGCGCAATGAAGGCCGGGTCCGCGCACTCGTCGAGCTGCGGACGCAAGATCGCGCGCGCCGGCGCCTGCCGGGGCAGGCGCGCATGGTGGTGGCCGAGGCGGAGCGCTCCGGACGGCTCGTCGTCGTGGCCGACAAGGTGTGTCTGGAACGCGGCGGAAGGACGCTGCTGGAAAACTTCTCGGCGCTGGTGCAACGCGGCGAGAAGATCGGCATCGTCGGGCCGAACGGCGTCGGCAAGACCACGCTGGTCCATATTCTTCTGGGTGAGCTTGCGCCGGACGCGGGTACGGTGCGCCTCGGCACCAAGCTCGCGATCGCCTACTTCGACCAGCTTCGCGCGCAGCTCGACGAGGACGCGACGGTGGCCGAGAACATCGGCGCCGGCAAGGACTACGTGGAGCGTGACGGCAAGCGCGTGCACGTCATGACCTACTTGCAGGATTTCCTGTTCGACCCGGATCGCGCGCGGATGCCGGCGCGCGTCCTGTCCGGCGGCGAGCGCGCGCGGCTGCTGCTGGCGCGCTTGTTTTCCCGACCGGCCAACCTGCTGGTGCTGGACGAGCCCACGAACGACCTCGACGCGGAGACGCTTGACCTGCTCGAGGAGCGCCTGCTGGACTTCGCCGGGACCGTGCTGCTCGTCACCCACGATCGCGAGCTGCTCGACCGCGTCGTCACGCGCTGCCTGGTTTTCGAAGGCGATGGTCGTGTCGGTGATTACGTCGGCGGCTACAGCGACTGGCAAGCGCAGCGGCAGCGGGACCGGCAGCCGCCGCGCGAGGCGACGCGCACGACGGCGGCGCAGAAAGCGCCACCATCGCGGGCGCCGGCCGCACGCCGGCTCGGTTATCGCGAACAGCGCGAGCTGGAAGCGTTGCCGGCCAAGATCGATGCGCTGGAACAGGAGCAGGCGGCGCTGGCGGAGCGGCTGGCGCGCCCGGATGCCTATCAGGAACAGCGCGCGGCAACGCTCGAGGCGCAGGCGCGGCTGGCTGCCATCGAGCGCGAGCTGCGGCAGGCCTACGCGCGCTGGGAGGCGCTCGAGGCGCAGCGCTGAGCGTGCGCACGCTCTGTCCGCCGCCGATCTCCGGCGCACGCTCCGCGGTTTCCGGACTCCCGCCGACGGCGCTTTTGATGCGGCAAGCGGGTCCCGTATGTATGTTTCCGCAAGTCTGGTGAACACGCGATGAGGGTCTGCGCATGAAGAGTCGAGCCGCCGTTGCTTTCAAAGCGGGCAAGCCGCTGGAAGTCGTGGAGATTGACGTCGCGCCGCCCAAGGCCGGCGAGGTGCTGGTGCGCATCGAGGCCACGGGCGTGTGCCACACCGATGCCTTCACGCTGTCCGGGGAGGACCCGGAGGGCGTGTTCCCCGCGGTGCTGGGCCACGAGGGCGGAGGGGTGGTGGTGGAGGTCGGCCCGGGTGTCACGAGCGTGAAACCTGGCGATCACGTCATCCCGCTGTACACCGCGGAATGCGGGCATTGCGAATACTGCCTGTCGGGCAAGACGAATCTCTGCCAGGCGATCCGCGCGACGCAGGGAAAGGGGCTGATGCCGGATGGCACGACGCGATTCTCGTACCGCGGCAGGCCGATCTTCCACTACATGGGGACCAGCACCTTCAGCGAATACACGGTAGTGGCCGAGATCTCGGTGGCGAAGATCGATCCGGCGGCGCCGCTGGACAAGGTGTGCCTCATGGGCTGCGGCGTGACGACCGGAATCGGCGCCGTGCGCCACACGGCGAAGGTGCAGCCCGGCGACACGGTGGCGGTCTTCGGCCTCGGCGGCATCGGCCTGTCCGTGATCCAGGGCGCGCGCATGGCGAAGGCCGGGCGCATCATCGCCGTCGACACCAATCCGGACAAGTTCGCGCTGGCGCGTGACTTCGGCGCCACGGACTGCGTCAGTCCGCAGGACCACGATGAGCCGATCAAGGACGTCATCGTCGATATGACGCATGGCGGCGTGGATTTCTCCTTCGAGTGCATCGGCAACGTCGAGGTCATGCGCTCGGCGCTCGAGTGCTGCCACAAGGGCTGGGGCGAGAGCGTGATCATCGGTGTCGCCGGCGCCGGGGAGGAGATCCACACGCGGCCTTTCCAGCTCGTCACCGGGCGCGTATGGCGCGGCTCGGCCTTCGGCGGCGTGAAGGGGCGCAGCGAGCTGCCGGGAATGGTGGACGAAGCCATGCGCGGCGAGATCGCGCTGGACCCCTACATCACGCACCGCATGCCGCTGGAGCGCATCAACGACGCCTTCGAGTTGCTGCACGGGGGCAAGTCCATCCGCAGCGTCATCGAATACTGACGTGGAACGCATCGAGCGCAGCGCCTGCTTTGGCGGCTTCCAGGAAGTGTGGACGCATCGCTCACGCGTGCTCGACTGCGACATGCGCTTCGGCGTCTATCTGCCGCCGCAGGCCGCCGAGAGCCGCTGTCCGGTGCTCTACTGGCTTTCCGGGCTGACCTGCACCGAGCAGAACTTTCTGACCAAGGCGGGCGCGCAGCGCTTCGCCGCCGAGTACGGCATCGTGGTGGTGGCACCCGATACGAGCCCGCGCGGCGCGGACGTGGCGGACGACGCGCAGTGGGATCTCGGCCAGGGCGCCGGTTTCTATATCAACGCCACGCAGGCGCCGTGGGCCGCGCATTACCGCATGTACGACTACGTCGTCGAGGAACTGCCGGAGCTGATCGTGGGGACCTTCCCGGTCACGGACGCGCGCTCCGTCGCCGGCCATTCGATGGGCGGGCACGGCGCGCTGGTCGTGGCGCTGAAAAACCCCGGGCGCTACTGCAGCGTCTCGGCGTTCTCGCCGATCGTCGCGCCCTCGCACGTACCGTGGGGCGAAAAGGCCTTCGGCGCCTATCTGGGGCCGGACCGCGAGACGTGGAAAGCGTGGGACGCTTGCGCGCTGGTGGCGGCATCCGGGGAGCGCCTGCCGCTGCTGGTCGACCAAGGCGCGGACGACCCCTTCCTGAAAGGGCAGCTGCGCCCTGAGCTGCTGCGCGAGGCGTGCGAAAAGGTGGGCCATCCCTGCGACATTCGCATGCACGTAGGCTACGACCACAGCTATTACTTCGTGTCCACCTTCATCGGCGAGCACTTCGCTTACCACGCGCACGCGCTCGGCTGCTGAGGCCGGCCGCGGTTCTCAAGGTGCGCCGACGCCAGCCGGCCGCAGGCCAACGGCACGGCGGTGGCACTTCGGCCCGCGGCGCGTTGCGGATGCCGAGGCAAGCACCAATACTTGGGAATCAACGATGCGCGCGTGACGCGCGCGGGGTGACGAAGGACGACAGGCGATGGGTGATCTCAAGGTTTCGCTGGTTCAGGGTGCGACGCGCTGGCACGATCCGGCGGGCAATCGCGAGTACTACGGCGCGCTCATGGCGCCACTCGCCGGGCAGACGGACCTCGTCGTGCTGCCCGAAACCTTCACCAGCGGCTTCTCGAACGAGGCGATCCACAGCGCCGAGACGATGGACGGCCCGTCCGTGGCGTGGATGCGTCAGCAGGCGCAGGCGCTTGGCGCCGCGGTGACCGGCAGCATGCAGCTGCGCGTGGGCGCCGGCGTGTTCAACCGCATGCTGTTCGTCACGCCGCATGGCGAGGTGCAGCACTACGACAAGCGTCACCTGTTCCGCTACGCCGACGAGCACAAGCGCTATGCCGCGGGCCACGACCGCCTCGTAGTGGAATGGAAAGGTTGGAAGATCTGCCCGCTGGTGTGCTACGACCTGCGCTTCCCTGTGTTTGCCCGCAACCGCCATGACGCCGCGCGCGGTTTCGATTACGACCTGCTGCTGTTCGTCGCGAACTGGCCCTCGGCGCGCGCCTACGCGTGGCGTACGCTGCTGCGCGCGCGCGCCATCGAGAACCTCTCATACTGCGCGGGCGTGAATCGAGTCGGCGTCGACGGCAATCAGTTGCCCTATTCCGGCGACAGCGCGGTGCTCGATTTTCTCGGCCAACCCATGGCCGACCTCGGCGCGCAGGACCAGACGGTGACCGTGACGCTCGCCGCCGCCAGGCTCGCCGCGTTCCGTGAGCACTTCCCGGCGTGGATGGATGCCGACGGGTTCGAGCTCGTGGAGCGCGAGGAGATCGCATTGAGGGGGAAGCGGGCGGCAGCCTGAGCGTGGCGCCCAACGTGCGGGCGGATCACGCTGCTCCGCACGCACTTCGCTGGGTGGGATCGGCACGCTCTCTATAATCCGGCGCTTCGAGACTTTCGGAGTTGCTGATGCCGCGCACCCTCGTGCTGCTGCGCCACGGCCAGAGCCAGTGGAATCTGGAGAACCGCTTCACGGGATGGGTGGACGTCGACCTCACGGATCAGGGCCGCGCCGAGGCCGTCCAGGCGGGCCGGCTCATGCGGGAGGCGGGGCTCGATTTCGACGTCGTGTACACCTCGGTGCTGCAACGCGCGATTCACACGGCGCAGCTCGCGCTGGATGCGATGGATCGCCAGTGGCTTCCGGTGGTCCGTCACTGGCGCCTGAATGAGCGCCACTACGGCGCGCTGCAGGGCCTCGACAAG
>DASVGQ010000138.1:0-34397 GCA_036379455.1 Nevskiaceae bacterium | reverse complement strand
GTCGTCGACGATGAACTGGCTGGTGTTGTACCAGCCGTGGAATGCGGCCGCGAGTTCGCGCAGATAGGTCGCGACGAGGTGCGGCTCGAGGTTCGCGCCCGCGTTCTCGACCACTTCGGCGTAGCGCGAGAGCTCGACCAGCACGAGTTGCTCGGCGTCGCCGTCGAGGCGCGCGAGGTTCGCCAGTCCGTTCGCGCGATCCCACGCGAGACCGCGCTCGCCGAGCTGGCGCATCACGCTGGCGACGCGCGCGTGCGCGTACTGCACGTAATAGACCGGATTGTCGTTGGTCTGCGCGCGCGCGAGGTCGATGTCGAACACGAGCTGCGAGTCGGACTTGCGCGCGATGAGGAACCAGCGCGTCGCATCGCGGCCGACCTCGTCGATGAGGTCGCGCAGGGTCACGTAGCTGCCGGCGCGCTTGGACAGCTTCACTTCCTCGCCGCCGCGCATGACCGTGACCATCTGGTGCAGCACGTACTCCGGCCAGCCCTGCGGAATGCCGGCGTGGAGCGCCTGCAGCCCGGCGCGCACGCGGGTGATCGTCGAGTGGTGGTCCGAGCCCTGCTCGTTGATGACGCGCGTGAAGCCGCGCCGCCACTTCTCGCGGTGATAGGCGACGTCCGGCACGAAGTAGGTGTAGCCGCCGTCCTGCTTGCGCATGACGCGGTCCTTGTCGTCGCCGTAGTCGGTGGTGCGCAGCCACAGCGCGCCGTCGGCCTCGAAGGTGTGGCCGCTGGCGACGAGATCGTCCACCGTGCGCTGCACCTGTCCGCCGGAATACAGGGCCGATTCCAGCGAGAAGACATCGAAGCGCACGTCGAAGGCGCGCAGGTCGGCGTCCTGCTCGCGGCGCAGCCAGGCGACGGCGAAGGCGCGGACGGCATCAAGGTCGTCGACGTCGCCGCTGGCGTTGATCTGGCGGTCGTCGGCGCGCACCGTCGCGCGTTCGGTGAAGGCCTGTGCGACCTCCTTGATGTAGTCGCCGCGGTAGCCGTCGGCCGGCCAGCCGGCGTCCTCGGGCCCCGCACCGCGGGCGCGGGCCTGCACCGAGCGCGCCAAGTTGTCGATCTGCTGCCCGGCGTCGTTGTAGTAGAACTCGCGCGTGACGTCCCATCCCGTCGCTGCCAGCAATCGGCACAGGCTGTCGCCGATGGCCGCGCCGCGGCCGTGGCCGACGTGCAGCGGTCCGGTCGGATTGGCGGACACGAACTCCACCATCACCTTGCGCCCTGCGCCTGCCGCGCAGCGGCCCCAGGCCACGCCCGCGTCCAGGATCTCTGCCACCACGGCGTGGAACGCCGCCGGCGCCAGGAAGAAGTTGATGAAGCCCGGGCCGGCGATCTCGATGCGCTCCACCAGCGGACTGGCGGGCAGCGCCGCGACGAGCGCCTGCGCGATGGCGCGCGGCGCGCGGTGCAGAGGCTTGGCGAGCGTCAGCGCCAGGTTCGTCGCCAGGTCGCCGTGCCGTGCGTCGCGGCTCGCCTCCAGCGCCAACGCTTGCGGCTCGGCGACGCCGGTGCCGGCCAGCACGTCTGCGGCGGCCTTGCGCAGCAGGGCTTCGATGGGAGCTTTCATGGTCACAGGGCGCGAATTGTATCGGCCGGCCGGTGAATGTTCAGCCGCTTCCTGTGTGCGTCGGGCGCGCCCCGCTTCAGTCCAGCCTGTAGGGGTCGACGTCGATGCTCCAGCGCAGCGAATGCGGGGCGCGCAGCTTCTCGATGCCGGGCACGCCCGCGTCGAGGCAGGCCTGCAGACGTCGGCGGCTCGCCGCGCGGATCAAAAGCTGGGCGCGGCAGCGTCCCGCGCGCCGTTCCATCGGCGAGCTGACGGGCCCCAGCAGATCGACGCCAGGCCGGGATTCCAACGCCTCGGCGGCCCGTCGGAGGAATGCGATGCCCGCCGCCGTCGTGGGCGCTTCGGCGCGCAGCAGCGCGAGGTGCGCATAGGGCGGCAGGCCGTGCGCACGGCGTTCGGCGAGCAGCGCCCCGGTCATGGCGACGTAACCGGCCTGAGCGAGCTGGCGTAGCTGCGGATGGTCCGGCACGCGCGTCTGCAGGATGACCTCCCCCGGCAGCGGCCCGCGGCCGACGCGTCCGGCCACCTGGGTGACGAGTTGCGCCATGTGCTCCAACGCGCGGAAGTCGGTTCCGTAGAGGGCCGCGTCCACGTCCACCAGCGCCGCCAGCGTCAGCCCGGCAAAATCGTGCCCCTTGGCAAGGATCTGGGTGCCGACGAGGATGCGCACGGCGCCGCTGGCGACGGCCTCCAGCAGCCTTGCAAGCGTCGTCGCGCTGCGCGTGCGGTCGGAGTCGAAGCGTTCGATGCGCTCGCCGGGAAAGCGCTGTCGCAGCGCTTGCTCGATGCGCTCCGTGCCCTGCCCGACGGCGCGCAGCGGCGCGTCACCGCAGTTCGGGCAGCGCGTCGGGACCGCCTGCGCGTAGCCGCAGTGGTGGCAGAGCAGCCGCTCGGGGCGGCGGTGCAGCGTCAGGTGCGCGTCGCAGCGCGGGCAGGGGGCGCTCCAGCCGCACTGGTGGCACATGAGGACGGGGGCGAAGCCGCGCCGGTTGATGAAGAACAGCACCTGTCCGCCGGCATCGAGATGGCGCGCCGCGACCGCGAGCAGCGGCTCCGAAAGCCCGGCGTGCATGGGTTGGCCGCGGATGTCCATGAGCGTCACGGGCGGCACCGGCTGGTCGTTCACGCGCCGCGTGAGGCGCACATGCCGATAACGGTGTGCCGCGACGTTGTACAGGCTGGCGAGCGAGGGCGTGGCGCTGCCGAGCACGACGCGCGCGCGCGCGTCGTGTGCGCGCAACACTGCCAGGTCGCGCGCCGAGTAGCGCAGCCCGTCCTCTTGCTTGTAGGAGCCGTCGTGCTCCTCGTCGACCACGATCAGGCCGGGGCGCGCCAGCGGGACGAAGATCGCCGATCGCGTGCCGACGACGACGTCGACATCGCCGGCGCGTGCGGCCAGCCAGGTGCGCAGGCGCTCCGCTTCGCCCATGCCCGAGTGGTAGCTGGCCACGCGGCTGCCGAAGCGCGCGCGGAAGCGTTCCACGAGCTGCGGCGTCAGGCCGATCTCCGGCGCCAGCGCCAGCACCTGGCGGCCGTCGGCGACGGCGCGCCGCGCGAGGCGCAGGTAGAGCTCGGTCTTGCCGCTGCCGGTGACGCCGTCGAGCAGCACCGCGGAGTAGCCGGCGGGCAGCATCTGCATGGCGCCCAGCGCCGCCGCCTGCTCGGGCGTCAGGACTGGCAGTGGCCCCGCCGCATTTGGCGCCGCGGCGGGAGCCGCGCGCTCGACCCAGCCGTGCGCTGCCGCCGTGGCCAGCGCCGGACGCAGGCGGGCGCCCAGTTCATCCTCCGCCGTCGGTCCGGCGGCGAGTCGGTCCAACAGCGCGCGCTGGACCACGTTGCGTGCCGGGAGCGCGGCGCGGGCTGCCCGGCCGGCCGGCGACAGCCGGTAGTACGCCGGGGGCGCGTAGCCGGCCGCCTGGCCGCGGCGCAGTGGCGCGGGCAGCGCGGCCGCGATGACAAGTCCGAGCGGGTGTTGGTAGTAGTCCGCGCACCAGCGGCACAGGGCGAGCACCGGCGTCGGCAGCAGCGCTTCGTGGTCCAGCGCGCGGACGATCGGGCGGCAGCCGCATCGGGCGGCCGCCGATGCTTCGACCTCCACGTGTTCGACGACCACACCCACCATCTGACGCCGGCCCAGCGGGACGAGCACCCGGGCGCCGACGCCTGCGGGGGCCTCCGCGGCATCAACGGCGGGCAGGTAATCGAAGCAGTGGCGTATCGCGACGGGCAGGGCGACACGGAGCAGGAGCACGGATGGGCCTGTGGATAACTCTGTGGAGAAAATCGGGCGTTGTCGGCGCCGCTGCGTGCACGGTACAGGAGTGGCTGGGCAATATCGGCCATGTCCAGGAAAAACGTGTTTCTATTCAATGGCCTGGAATAAAGAACGAATGACCGACGTCAATGGTCGCGGCTTTGTCCCGTTTCCGGGGTTATTTCTCCGCTGTGCATAATTACCCCGGCCATGACCTGCGCGCTGTGCCGACGAATGGCTGCGCGCGCCGCTCATGACAGTCGACCGACGCTGGGCTATCCTCGGCGCCCCCAGTTACGTACGACGGGCGCAGGATCGCCCGCAGCGCAGTCTGTTCGCCAGCCATTGCAGGACATGGAGCCTCATCGATGAAGAATCCCGTTCGTGTGACCATCACCGGCGCCGCCGGGCAGATCGCCTATTCGCTGATCTTCCGCATCGCCAGCGGTGCCATGCTCGGCCCGGACCAGCCCGTGGTGCTGCAGCTGCTGGAGATCACGCCCGCCATGAAGGCGCTGAACGGGGTGGTCATGGAGCTCAACGACTGCGCGTTCCCGCTGGTACACGGCATCGTCGCCACCGATCAGCTCGAGACCGCCTTCGACGGAACGGATTACGCGCTGCTGGTCGGCGCACGGCCCCGCAAGGCTGGCATGGAGCGCAGTGACCTGCTGGCGGCCAACGGCACCATCTTCGGGCCGCAGGGCAAGGCGCTCGCAGCGCATGCCAGCAAGGGTGTGCACGTGCTGGTCGTCGGCAATCCGGCGAATACCAACGCGCTCATCGCGCGCGAGAACGCCAAGGGCCTCGATCCACGCCAGATCACCGCCATGGTGCGCCTCGACCACAATCGTGCTACCAGCCAGCTTGCCGCGAAGACCGGTAGCGCGGTGACGGACGTCGAGAAGATCGCCGTATGGGGTAACCACAGCGTGACGCAATATCCTGATATCTCGCACGCCACGGTCAAGGGCAAGCCGGCGAAGTCGCTGGTCGACCAGGCTTGGATCGAGTCGACGTTCATGCCGACGGTGCAGAAGCGCGGCGCGGCGATCATCCAGGCGCGCGGCGCCTCCAGCGCGGCGTCGGCGGCAAACGCGGCCATCGACCACATGCACGACTGGGTGTTCGGCACGAACGGCAAGTGGGTGAGCATGGCCGTCGCTTCCGACGGCAGCTACGGCATCAAGCCGGGCGTGGTCTTCGGCTTCCCCTGCACCTGCCGCAACGGCGACTACCAGATCGTGCAGGGGCTCGACATCGACGCCTTCTCACGCGGCAAGCTCGACGCGACCGATCACGAGCTGCGCACGGAGCGCGAGGCGGTCCGCAGCCTGCTCGGCTGAGCCTTGGGCTTCCGCGCGGGCAATCCGCCGTTCGCGCGGCCGGCGGCACGGGCATGAGGATCTTCCACTTCCCGCCCGAACGTGCGCCCGTGCGGCTGTCCAGCCTCGATGCCATGCCGACGGACGGCTTCGTGTGGCTCGACTTCGTGCGTGAGGAAGCCGAGGGGTGGCACATGTGGGTCGACCGCCTGCTCGGGGTGAGAGTCGACATCCAGCACGTCGAGGATTCGCTCAACGCGGGCCATGTGTCGTTCTTCGACGGCGTGAATGACTACGACATGCTGATCTTCGAGGCGCTCGGTGCGCGCAGCGACACGCTGCCGCTGGACACGCAGCCCGCCGCGCTGTTCATCTTCGAGAATCTCCTGGTGACGGTGCGCGCGGTGGACACGCCCGACTTCGATCTGGCGCGGCGGCGCCACGACGTCACCGGCAACGGCAAGCTGCCGCGCAGCGCGGTGGGGCTGGCCTACCGCATCGTCGACGGCATGGTCGACCGCTTTCTCGCCTCGCGCGACCTCTTCAGCCGCCGCGGCGAGCTGCTGCAGGACGCCATGCTGCGCTCCTCGAACGAGGAAGCCAGCGACTGGCACGTCGTCATGCTTGCGCGGCGCGCGACGCGGCGCCTGGCGCGCCTGTCGGAAGACCAGTGGGAGACCGTCGAGAACTGGCGGCGCGACAGCCGCTTCGACTGGGACGACGTGATGCTGGTGCGTCTGCGCGATCTGTCGGAGCACATCACCCGGATCCGCGATCTCGCCAACTATCTCGAGCGCGACCTCGACAGCGCGATGCAGCTGTATTTCGCGATCCTCGCCCAGCGCCAAGGCGAGGTGATGAAGATCTTCACGGTCATCGCCGCGGTGTTCCTGCCACTCATGCTGCTGACCGGCATCTGGGGCATGAACTTCGACCACATGCCCGAGCTGCACTGGCGCTACGGCTACTTCATCGCGCTGGCGGTCATCCTCGGATGCGCGATCGGCATGCTGGTGTGGTTCCGCCGCCGCAGGTATTTCTGACTTCCCCAGATGTGCGTGACGCGGCGTGCGCAGCGGGTATTCAGCGCGTGGAGACTCTGCGCGATGGTTGCGGCATTGTCATGCGGCTCGCGCAAACCGCCGCCATATGCGGGACGAGAGCGGCGCCTGCGCGTGCGCCGGGGCTTCCGAAAGCTGCCGTGATCTTCTGCGTCGGTCGTGCCTGGTCTGCGGTGTCAACGCGGCCATTGCCCGCCACTGCGGTAGGTGATCATGCGGGCGGCCTTGATGACCGGTGACGCCAGCTTCGCAACGCGATCGTCCGCGAGTCGCTCGACAGGGCCGGAAATCGAGATTCCGGCGATCGGCTGGCTGAATTCATCGAAGATTGCGGCCGCAACGCAGCGCATCCCCGCGTACCGCTCTTCATCGTCCAGTGCCCATCCGTTCCGACGTATCTGCGCGAGCGCACCCAAGAGTGCGCCCACATCCGTCACCGTATGGGCGGTGAATCGCGACAAGCCGTCTGCCTGCAGGCGTTGACGGGCCGCGTCAGCGTCCATGTAGGACAGTACGACCTTGCCGATCGCCGACGCGTGGAGCGGCGCTCTTGTCGTGGGCGGGATGAACGCTCGTATCGGGGACGCAGACTGCACTTGCGAGACGTAGATCATGACGCTGCGGTCCAGGATGGCGATGCTGCTGGTTTCACCGGTTCTGTCAGTCAGTTCGTGCATGACAGCTCGCCCGACGTCGATGAAGCCGACTCGGCGGGCATAGCTTTGACCGATACGGAACGCTTCCACGCCGACGTTCCACGTCTGTTTGGCTTCGTTGAACTCGACGACGCCGTGGGCTCGCAGGGTTTCGAGCACCCTGAACGCCGTGGAAGACGGCAGCTCGGCATTAACCGCGACGATCTTCAGGGTGGAATCTGGTTCCGCGGCCAGAGCCTTGATCACCTGAAGCGCGCGTTCGACAGATTTTATCCTGACCTCCTCCGAGTGCTCCGGCGGAGTCCGGGGCCTTCCGCGGGTGCGCGGGGCGCCGGTCCTCGTCGAGCGCGGCCTTTCCTTGTCAGTGCCGGACATTCAATTTTTCGCGAGGCGGTTGATTGAAAGCTCTGGTTTAGTTAAACGGCAATAAAAATAACATCTTCCATTTTCCCATGCGCGTCGAGCCCCCCGTTTGCTTTGCCGTGCACGGGTTTCTAGCATCGATTGGAGCGGCAGTGTGGCCTCTGCGTTGCGCTGCGGTGCGGTTGGCCACGGGCGGACGAGGAAGTCGTTTTGGAAAGTCGAGTCACGCGAGCGGAGTCAGTGGGTCCATGCAGACGCCTACGGCCAGCTCGCCGCAGTCTAGGAGATGACCGCCGCTGCGCACATGGCTCGCCGCGGTTTCGTACGACGATCTTGACGCCCACGTTTCTGCTGCCGCTCAACTCTCTGTTCCGACTGAATGCGCGCATTTACGCCCAGTCACGCGCGCGTCACTGCGTGCGCGTCGCTCGACGTCGCAGCCTGGCAGTGAGGCCGCGCAATCCATGACAGGTGTACGAGATGACTGACTACGTATCCAGAAGCGGCTTGCAGGTTGCCGCGGTGCTGTGTGCATTCCTCGAGGAGGAAGCGTTGCCGGCCGCGGGCCTTGCGACCGACGCCTTCTGGCGGGGGTTCGCGGGAATAGTGCGTGACCTGACCCCACGCAACCGTGCGCTGCTGGGCGAGCGCGACCGCCTCCAGTCAGCGATTGACGAGTGGCACGCGGCACACGCAGACGCTGCCATCGACGCCCATGACTACGACGCTTTTCTGCGACGGATCGGCTACCTGAAGGATGCTCCCGGGAAGGTGGCCATCGACACGGCGCATGTCGACACCGAGATCGCCAAGCAAGCCGGCCCGCAGCTCGTGGTGCCCGTCATGAATGCGCGCTACGCGTTGAACGCAGCAAACGCCCGATGGGGCAGCCTCTACGACGCACTCTACGGCACGGATGCGATATCCGAAGACGACGGCGCAACGCGGAGTGGCAAGTACAACCCAGTGCGGGGCGCTCGCGTCATTGCCTATGGGCGTCGTTTTCTGGACGACACGGTGCCGCTTGTTCATGGCTCGCACGCGGACGCGACCGCGTATCGGGTCGTGGACCGTGAACTCCAGATGACGTTGAAGGATGGCTCGACAAGCGGCCTCCAGGACGCCGCTCGGTTTCTCGGGTATCGCGGTGCCGCGGCGGCGCCGGAGGCGATTGTCTTCGAACACCATGGGTTGCGCTTTGAGATCCAGTTTGATTCGCGCGATTCCATCGGCAGCAACGATGCAGCTCACGTCAAGGATATCGTGGTGGAAGCGGCCGTCACGACTATCGTGGATTTCGAGGACTCGATCGCGGCGGTCGACGCGGACGACAAGGTGCTCGCCTATCGCAACTGGCTGCGCCTCATGCAGGGGACGTTGACCGCCAACTTCGCCAAGGGTGACCGAACCGTTACGCGGCGCCTGCACGAGGATCGCCGCTATACCGCCAAGGACGGCTCGCCCGCGACACTGCATGGCCGCGCGCTGATGCTGGTGCGCAACGTGGGGCACCACATGGTCACCCCGGCGGTACTCGATCCGGATGGCCACGAAGTGTTCGAGGGAATCCTCGACGCCGCGATCACGAGCCTTGCGGCGATGCCGGACCTGAAATCCCGCCAGAACTCGCGTACCGGGTCGATCTACATCGTCAAGCCGAAGATGCACGGCGCAGATGAAGTGGCTTTTGCCTGCGAGACGCTTGCGCGGGTGGAAGGCCTCCTGGGCCTGCCCAGGGACACCTTGAAGATCGGCATCATGGACGAGGAGCGGCGCACGAGCATCAACCTTGCGGCGTGCATCGCCGCGGCGGCTGAACGCGTGGTGTTCATCAACACCGGCTTCCTGGATCGCACGGGCGATGAAATCCACACCTCCATGCGCGCCGGCGCCCTGGTTCGCAAGGGCGACATGAAGCTGCAGCCGTGGATCAAGGCCTACGAGCCGAACAACGTGCAGGCCGGCCTGGAATGCGGCCTTAGCGGACGCGCCCAGATCGGCAAGGGCATGTGGGCCATGCCGGATCTGATGGCGGACATGCTCGAACAGAAGATCGGCCAGGTGAAGGCGGGAGCGAGTACGGCGTGGGTGCCGTCACCCACCGCGGCCACGCTGCACGCCCTGCACTACCACCGGGTGGATGCCTTCGCGGTGCAGAGATCGCTTGAGGGGCGTCACGAGAACTACGTCGAGCAGATCCTGACGATCCCGGTGGCGTCGACACAGCACGCTGCCAATTGGACCAAGGAAGAGATCCGTCAGGAACTCGACAACAACTGCCAGGGCATCCTCGGTTACGTGGTGCGGTGGATCGATCAGGGCATCGGTTGTTCAAAGGTGCCGAACATTCACGATGTGGCGCTGATGGAGGACCGCGCGACCCTGCGTATCTCCAGCCAGCATGTCGCGAACTGGCTGTTGCACGGGATCGTGACACGCGCCCAGGTTGAAGAGACGCTCCAGCGCATGGCCGTGGTCGTGGATGAGCAGAACGCCGGTGACGCGAAATACGAACCGATGAACGCACATTTCGACAGCTCTTGTGCGTTTCACGCGGCGAGCGAATTGATCTTCAAGGGCGTTGATCAGCCAAACGGTTATACCGAGACGATCCTGCATCACTGGCGGCAGCGCAAAAAGGCTCGCGACCAGGCGGATGCCGTGGCGAAATCGGGAAAACGCCGCAAGGAATCCGCAACCGGAATCGAAAGAACGTGACGCCGATTCCAGAAGGCACGTCATTTACCTCGAATGTCTACGTCTCTCGAAGGCGAGTCCGGAGCCTGAACTTGGTGGCGGATGCAGCCTGCCGACGACGAAGGTCTTCGGCCGACGGCCGCAACGGAAGCGATCGCGAGGGTCGGCCGACGCCGCGTCACTGAATAATCAAGCCGCTCGATGGCGGAGGAGAACCAGATGAACGCCGTGCAGGAAGAAGCACAACCGGCTCCCGATGCACGGCCGACCCGTGTGCGATGGCTCATCTTTTTCTTGATGTTGTTCATGATCACGGTGAACTATGTCGATCGATCCGCCATCGGCGTCGCGATGCCTCTGATCGGCAAGGATTTCCACTGGACGCCGACGATCGAAGGCTTCGTGTTGAGCGCGTTCTTCTGGCCTTACGCGCTCATGCAGATTCCCGGCGGCATGCTGGCGGATCGATTCGGGCCGCGCAAAGTGATATCGGCATGTATCGTCGTATGGGGCGTATTCGAAGCGCTTACGGGTGCCGCCATCGGTATCGTGACCATGTACATCGCGCGACTCGGGCTCGGCGCCGCGGAAGCGCCGATCCTGCCGGCGGGGGGCAAGCTGAACGGCATCTGGATGACGCGGACCGAGCGCAGCCGCGGGGCGACGCTGATGGACAGCGGGGGAACCCTGGGAACCGCCATCGGAGCGCTTGTGGTGTCCGCTCTGATCGGTGCGTTTGCGTCGTGGCGCGCGGCGTTCTTCGTCACCGGCCTCGCGACGGTCGCATGTGTTTACTTGGCGTGGTACTACATGCGTGACAAGCCTCACAAACATCCCAGGGTGAACAAGGCCGAGCTGGAGCTCCTTGCTGCCAACGCTGCATTGGAGGCCGGCATGGAGGGCAACGTGCCGTCGGGGAGCGAGCCCACTTCACGGAAGCACTGGTATCAGTTGTTCAGGTACCGGACTACCTGGGGCCTGTTCTTCGGGTGGATGTCACGCAGCATTCTCTTCTACGGCCTGATGACCTGGGCCCCGTCCTATCTTGAGAAAGCGCGGGGGTTTGACCTCAAACAGATGGGCGGGGCCATATTCATCATCTTCTTTGCGGGCTTCATCGGCGAACTGATCGGTGGAGCGCTCGCCGACTTCTGGAGGAAGCGCAGCTCGAAACAGGGCACCAGCATTCGCGTCATCATTGGGGTCGCTGCGGTGATCGCCGCCGTTGCGACGTTCCTGGTGACCGTGACGAGCGATCGCTACGTTGCCGTGGCGTTGCTGTCGGTGACCTTGTTCTTTCTTTCCATGGCGGGCCTGTTCTGGACGATTCCATCGATGGTGGGGACGCGGCGATCCGTCGGGACCGTCGGCGGCATCATGAATCTGGGCAGCAATCTGTCCGGTATCGTGATTCCGACCGTCGCCGGCGTGATCCTGCAGCTGACCGGTAACTTCGGCGACGATTTCATCATGTTTGCCATCGGTGGCGTCGGCCTGTTCATTTGCTCCGTATTCGTGATTGATTACGAACACAAGCTTCCCGTCTAGCCTCGCAGTGACTGTGGATAGATGCCATTCGTCGGTCGCGGAGCTTCGGCAGGCTACAGCACAGGGACGTGTAACCGTCTCGCAGATCTGCGATGAATATCGCACGCGGATAAAGCGCCACGACGCGGACATCCACGCGTTGATATACGTCGGAGACGGCGCGACTGCGCAGATGAGCCGGCGTGCCGGATCCGTTGCGGGCGCCAGTGGAACGCGGCTGTTGGGCAGTGTGATCGTGGTGAAGGACAACTACAACACGACGGATATGCCGACCACGGGTGGCTGCACGGCCCTGCGCGGCTTCGTGCCACGGAGCGAGGGGGCCGTGATTCAAAGGCTGCGCCACGCGGGCGCAACCGTGCTCGGCAAGGCCAACCTGCATGAGCTGGCTCTGGGCGGTACGACCATCAGCTCCATCGGCGGGCAGACCAGAAATCCGTATGACCTCACGAGGACGCCGGGTGGCTCGAGCGGTGGATCCGCGGCGGCAGTGGCCATGGGCTTCTGCACGGCGGCGATGGGAACCGACACCGTGAACTCGATAAGATCGCCGGCATCTGCGTGCAACGTCGTCGGCTTGCGACCCACCCGCGGGCTGGTCAGCCGAGCGGGAATCATCCCTGTTTCCACGACACAGGACGCCGCTGGGCCGCTGGCGCGGACGGTGGCGGATGCTGCGGAAATCCTTGATGTGATCGCCGGCTACGATCCGGAAGATCCGATTACGGCTGCGTCCGTCGGCATGGTCCCGGATAGCTATACGCAATACCTCCTGCCTGGCAGGCTGCGCCGCGCAAGGCTGGGGCTGCTCGCCGGCTTGTTGCAGGCGGACGCGTCTGGCGCAGAGGTGACTGCTTGTGTATCCGCTGCGGTGGACGCCATGAGAGATGCCGGAGCCGATATCACGGAGTTCGACGAACCGGACGTGGATGGTGACCGCCTGGTGCAACGCTACGACGTTCAGCACTGGGAGTTCCGGCACGCGTTCGAGGATTACCTGCGGCGGTACAGCACGACGATCCACTCACTCATTCGGTTCATGGAACTCAATCAACCGGGCCTCCCGGCCGTACAGGCGTTTCTTGCCGAAGCCAACCGAGTCGAGGTTGCAGAGGAATCGCAGGAGTATTTGCGCCGCATCGTATCCGCCCGCGAGTTCAAGCTACGACTCGTCAATCTCATGGCCAAATACAAACTCGATGCATTCATCTATCCACTGCAAAGCATATTGCCTGCACGCATAAAGGGAGAAGGACAGCTCTTCAGGAACGGCATCATTGCGTCCGTAACGGGGCTTCCCGCGCTCACGGTTCCTATCGGATTCTCGACGCCTGACGAAACGGCACCGGTTGGCGTGCCCATCGGCCTTGACATCCTCGGCAGATCATTTTCAGAAGGAGTGCTTCTGGCGCTCGGTGCAGATATTGAAAGGCTGTTGCGCATCGATCGTCGTCCGCCGGAAACTGGCTGATGCGATCGGCTTGGTGCCATGCTTTCTGCCACGTACGATTTCGTGCATCGATCACGAGAAAATACGCGCATAATTCCGATCTTCGCTGCGTGCTCGCGGAACCGTTGTGTTGATCACGTTGCAGTAAATGAAGGAGATCAGCGGTGCTTCAATTGAATTTCCATCGGTCAGGTCGCCACTTTCTTCAGATCCCGGGGCCTACCAACGTTCCCGAGCGCGTGCTGCGTGCAATCGATCATCCCACCATCGATCATCGCGGCCCGGAATTTGGCAAGCTCGGATTGGAGGTGTTGCACGGGATGAAGAGAATCTTCAAGACCGACGGACACGTCGTGATCTTTCCGGCATCCGGTACCGGTGCGTGGGAAGCCGCGCTGGTCAATACCTTGTCGCCGGGTGACAAGGTGTTGATGGCCGAGACAGGCCACTTTGCGACCAAGTGGAAGAACATGGCGGAGAGCTTGGGTCTGACGGTTGAGTTCATTCCCGGTGACTGGCGTCGTGCGGCGGACCCCGACGTGATCGGACAACGCCTTGAAGGCGACAACAAGCACGAAATCAAGGCTGTATGCGTCGTACATAACGAGACGGCGACCGGAGTGACCAGCGATATAAAGGCTATTCGAGCTGCTATAGATCGAGTCCGGCATCCGGCGCTGTTCATGGTGGATACCATTTCGTCGCTGGCTTCGATCGACTATCACCACGATGAGTGGAGAGTCGACGTCACGGTAGCCGGTTCCCAGAAGGGATTGATGTTGCCGCCGGGGTTGTCTTTCAATGCAATCAGTGACAAGGCATTGGCAGCAAGCAAAAGCAATGGCCTGACCCGCTCCTACTGGGATTGGCACGCCATGATAGCGGCCAACGTCAATGGATATTTTCCATATACTCCGGCGACAAATCTGCTTTATGGCCTTCACGAGTCCCTAGACATGCTGTTCGAAGAGGGGTTGGACGTTGTCTTTGAGCGTCACAAACGGCACGCAGAGGCGACGCGACGAGCAGTGCGGGCGTGGGGATTGGAGATCCTGTGCGCGGAGCCGGAGCATTACAGCCCGTCCTTGACTGCGGTGATGATGCCCGGCGATACCGGTGCCGACGCATTTCGAAAAGTCGCGTTTGAACATTTCAACCTGTCTCTGGGACAGGGGCTCACGAACCTCAAGGACCGAGTGTTCCGCATCGGGCACCTGGGTTACTTCAACGATCTGATGCTATGCGGAACCCTTGCCGGCATCGAAATGTCTCTTGATGTTGCAGGTGTCAAGCACTCCAATGGTGGTGTAGCCGCCGCGATGCAATATCTTAAGGAAACGACGAAAGTCCTCGCCTTGCCTTTGTAACGTGAAACTGTGCGGCAGAATGTAAGCCCGCGGACGAAGTAAACGGAATTGCTGGACCAGAGGCAGGAGTACGCAAATGAAAACGAAGCCGGCCCTCGTTGCAGAAGACGTGCAGTTGATCATCAAGAACGCCAGGCGGTTTGCCGATGACAAGGGTTACCGCGTATCGATCTCGGTAGTGGATGACGGCGGAAACATGCTCGGTATGATCAGGCTTGACGGAGCCGCGCCACTGACGGCGGCAATTTCCAGGAACAAGGCGCGAACCGCAGCATTGTCACGCAAGGAATCTCGTGCCCACGAAGAGTCCATCAATGGCGGTCGCTACGCGCTGTTGTCCGCGCCACTGAAGGCGATGATGGAGGGAGGGGTTCCCGTCATGGTGGGCGGAGAAGTCGCCGGCGCGGTGGGTGTGTCGGGAGTCAAGTCCGCGCAGGACGCCGAGATCGCCAAGGCGGGGATACGTGGATTGGACTTGGATGGGGCCGAGGCCTGAGGGCATCGAGGACGCCGCTGGTCCGTCCGTGGCGGTGACGCGTCTTGCCCGCAGATCGGCGGATGCGTCGGCCGCGCATCGAACCGACTCACGCGGTTCGCGCAACGCGCGCCCTTCAGCCGACTTTGGATGGCCGTCCAAGCTTCTGCGCGGGTGCGATTCCGTAGTGTCTTCCGAGGTCCGGCGGCTGAGCCTTCAGGTGAAGCGCCGGCCGGCAAGCGGCCAGCCGTTGATCAACGAAGCCGCGGACAAGCGCCTTCCGCCAGGTCGTTGAAGCTCCAGCAGGCGCAGGGCGCCGTCGCCGGTCGCGACCGTGATCCCCTCGCGCTCCGCCACGAGCACGCTGCCGGGAGTTTGTGCGTCATCCGCCGGTGCTGGCACGGCGCGGGCGCGCCACACGCGGATGCGCTCGGCGCCGAGCGTGGTCCAGGCGACAGGTGCGGGGTTGAAGGCGCGAACGCGGCGTTCTAGTACCGCCGCGGCCTGTGACCAATCGAGGCGCGCCTCGGTCTTCGTCAGCTTGCGGGCGTAGCGGCTGCCTTCCGTCGGCTGTGCCCGCGCCGCCGGCAGGGCCTTCGAAAGCAACTCCGTCAGCAGCGCCGCGCCCGTGCGGGCCAGCGTGTCTTCCGCTTCGCCGGCCGTGGCGTCAACCGGAATCGGCCACGTTGCCCGCGCCAGCACCGGGCCGGTGTCGAGCCCGGCATCCATGCGCATGATGCTGACGCCGGTTTCGCGGTCCCCGGCTTCGATGGCGCGCGCCACCGGCGCCGCGCCGCGCCAGCGCGGCAGCAGGGAGGCGTGGACGTTGATGCAGCCGAGGCGTGGAATCTCCAGGGCAGCGGCGGGCAGCAGCAGCCCGTATGCGGCAACGACGATCGCATCGGGTGCCAGGGCGCGGAGAAACGCGAGGGCCTCCGCGTCGAGACGCGCGAACTTGTGAAGCGGCAGGTTCAGGGATTCGGCCCTCAGCGCCACCGGCGTGGCGCTCGGATGCCGGCCGCGCCCCGCGGGCCGGTCCGGCTGCGTGAGGACCGCGGCGATTGTGTGCCCGGCTTCGTGCAGGGCGTCGAGCGTCGGCACGGCGAACCTGGAAGTCCCGGCAAATGCCAGTTTCATCGCCGCGGCCGCCGGCCTCGCTCAGGCGCGTCGCTGCTGCTTGCGGATGCGCTTGCGGATCCGCTCACGCTTGAGGCGCGACAGGTAGTCGATGAAGAGCTTGCCGTCGAGATGATCCATCTCGTGCTGGACACACTGCGCGAGGAGCCCCTCGGCGGACAGCTCAAAGGGTTTGCCGTCGACGCCGAATGCCCGCACGGTGACGCGTCCGAAGCGTGGCACCTGCGCCTGTACTTCAGGCACCGACAGGCAGCCCTCGTCGACTTCCAGCGGATCGGCGCGTTCGATGAGCTCGGGGTTGATCATCACGTGCCGCTCGTTGCGCTGCTCGGAGCAGTCCATGACGGCCAGCCGCATGCCGATGCCGACCTGCGGCGCGGCCAGCCCCACGCCGGGCGCGTCGTACATGGTCTCGAACATGTCGTCCACCAGCTTGCGCAGCTTCGCGTCGAAAGCCGTGACCGCCGAGGCGTGCCCACGCAGCCGCTGGTCCGGAAGTTGCAGGATCGTCAACAGGGCCATGTGAAGATGCGTCGTGCAGCCTGTGGTGCGGTGTGCGTTCCGCGGGCCGTTGGCACACGCGATGCGACTGGAAGTGGCTTTATGCCAGAATCCATGTGTTGGGCGACGAGGGAGCGCTGAACCAATATGTTCAAGTTTAACCGGTTTGCCCTGGGGGGTTGCAGCCGGCGAGTGGTCCTGCGCGGCCTGCTGGCGGGCGGCTGCACGCTGGCACTGGCCGCTTGCGCAGCGCAGCGCCCCGCGTCGGCGCCGGCTGGCGCGCCGCCCGCGGCCCAACCCGCCGCTCCCATCCAGACCCGGGCCTTGACACCGGTGACGGACGTCCGCCAGGCGCGTGAGGCTGCGCCGGCCCTGCAGATCCGCGAACGGGCGCCGTTGCGCTACGTGGTCAAGAAGGGCGACACCCTGTGGAGCATCGCCGGCTATTACCTGAAGAACCCCTGGCAGTGGCCGGTCCTGTGGTACGACAACCCGCAGATCAAGGATCCGCACCGCATCTATCCGGGTGACGTGCTCAAGCTGGTGTGGGTGGCCGGACAGCCGCGGCTGACGGCCACCGGCGGCGACGAGACGCTGCGTCCGCGCGTGCGATCGGAGCCGCTGAAGAACGCCACGCCGACGATTCCCTTTGCGGCGATCCGCACCTTCCTCAACGGGCCGCGGGTGGTGGACGCCCAGCAGATCAACACCGCCCCCTACGTCGTGGCCTTCACGGGCGAGCATCTGGTCGGTGCGGCGGGCGAAGGTGCGTTCGTCAAGGGCCTGCGCGACAGCGACCGGCGCGACTGGCAGATCGTGCATATCGGCAAGACGTATCGGGATCCCGACACGGGCGAGATCCTCGGCTACGAGGCGGTGCCGACGGCGCGGGCCACGCTGCGCAAGCCGGGCGGCCCGGCGCTGCTCGACGTGGTGTCGAATGACCGCGAGACCCTGGTGGGCGACCGCCTGCTGCCGCGGCTGGCGTTGACCTATCAGCCGGACTTCGTGCCACATGCACCGCCGCGTGCGGTGGCCGGCAGCATCATCGCGGTGTTCGACGGCGTCTCGCAGGTGGGACAACACGCCATCGTCACGCTGGATCGCGGCACAGACGCCGGGCTGGATGCCGGCACGGTGCTGCAGATCATGCAGGACTCGCGCACCGTGCCGGACCCGCACGGTCCGCCGGACAGCACCGTCGTCATCCCGCCGCAGCCGGCGGGCTTGATGATGGTGTTCGAGGCAACTCCGCGCGTCTCCTACGCGCTTGTAATGGAGATCACGCAGCCGGTGCGCGTCCTCGATCGCTTCGCGTCGCCCGGCCAACCCGGCGTGTGATGGCGGCCACGGCGCCGGCACGGCGTGCGTGGCTGCCGCTGTTGCGGGCCTCCGGCGTAGGCGCAGTCCGCCTTGCGCGGCTGCTCGAGTTGAGCGGTGGACCGGAAGCGGCGCTCGCTGCCGGCGCCTCCGGCTGGCGCGCAGCGGGAATTCCGGATCGTTGGCACCGGACGCTGCGTGCGCCCGACTGGCGGGCGGTGTCTGCCGACGAGGCGTGGCTTGCCCGGCCGACACACGACCTCGTGACCTTCGACGACGCGCGCTATCCGGCGCGGCTGCGGACGATCGCGGGAGCGCCGCCGGCGCTCTTCACGGTCGGTGACGTCGGTCTGCTGGATGCCCCGCAGATGGCTATCGTCGGGGCGCGTCGGGCCACGGCGCAGGGTCGGCGCGACGCGGCGCGGTTCGCCACCGAGGTGGCCTCGGCAGGCTTCACGATCACCAGTGGGCTGGCGGCTGGCATCGACGCCGCGGCGCACCTCGGCGCTCTGGCAGCGGACGGCACGACCATCGCCGTGTGCGCGAACGGGTTGGACCGCGTCTATCCGGCGCGAAATCGCGAGCTGGCGCATCGCATCGCGGAGTCTGGCCTGCTGGTCTCCGAGTTCGTGCCGGGTGCCGCGCCGCGGCCGGAACATTTCCCTCAGCGCAACCGCATCATTTCCGGCCTCTCGCGCGGCGTGCTGGTGGTGGAGGCGGCCCGGCGCTCGGGTTCTCTGATCACCGCGCGCCTCGCCGCCGAACAGGGACGCGAGGTGTTCGCGATGCCGGGTTCCATCCACAATCCGCTGGCGGCCGGCTGCCACGCGTTGATCCGTGACGGCGCGCGCCTGGTCGAGACCGTTGCCGATATCTTCGACGAGCTCGGGTTGCCCGCGACCGGGCCTGCGCCGTTCGTGGCGGAGGCTGAGCCGGGAGATCCGCTGCAGCGGCGGGTGCTGCAGGAGCTGGGCTTCGCGCCGACGCCGCTGGACGACCTCATCGAACGGATGGAGGTCCCGGTCGGCATGCTCCACGAGGCGCTGCTGGGGCTGGAGATGGCGGGCCGCATAGCCTCCGGTCCGGGCGACACCTTCACGCGGTTGGCCGGCCGCGATCCGTTGCCGGGTTAGAATGCGGCGTCCCCTCGACGCGGCGGGTGGCAAGCTTCGCCGGCCGCGTCATCACCTCGATTTCCGACGGCCTGGCCAATGAACGAGACGCTTCTCGATGTGCTGCTCTACCTGTTCGAGAACTACCGTGATGCGGACACGCAAGGCGCGGAGAGTCGCGACACGCTGCGCGCCGAGCTGACCGCGGCGGGCTTTCCGGAAGCCCAGGTCGAACACGCCTTCGATTGGCTGGAGCGCCTCGGGCGCCCGCACCTGCAGGCGCCTGCGAGCACGCCGGCGTCATTGCGCATCTACGCGCCGGATGAACTGCGCAAGCTCGATGCGAAATGTCGCGGCGTGCTGCTCGGGCTGGAGCGCATCGGGGTGCTGGATGCCGACAGCCGCGAGCTCGTCATCGAGCTGCTGATGCCGCTCGACATGGCGATCGACGTACGGCTCGTGAAGTGGGCGTGCATGCTGGTGGTCCTCAATCAGGACGACGTGGACCGTCCGGCGCCCGAGGACGACTTCGACGTCGAAGTCCTGAGCCTCAAGTCCCTGCTTGAGGGACGCCAGCGCCTGCAGTAGCCGCCGGGCGCCGGCTGAGGTGGCCCGGTTCGCGGCTGGACAGCCGCGTCACGCGCCGCGTATAAGCGGCCTGCACCCGCTTCCGTCCCTGGTGCGTCATCCATTCCATGAGCAGAAACCTCGTCATCGTCGAATCGCCGGCCAAGGCGAAAACGATCCAGAAGTACCTTGGCCCGGAGTATGAGGTCCTGGCGTCCTATGGGCACGTACGCGACCTCGTGCCGAAGGACGGTGCGGTCGACCCGGCGCGCGGCTTCGCCATGAAGTACCAGCTGATCGAGCGCAACGAGAAGCACGTGCGCGAGATCATCCGCGAACTCAAGCACAGCGACGCGCTGATCCTGGCCACGGACCCGGACCGCGAGGGCGAGGCTATCGCCTGGCACCTGCTCGAGGTGCTGCGCGAGAAGAAGGCGCTCGACGGCAAGCCGGTGCAGCGGGTGGTGTTCTACGAGATCACGCCGCGCGAAGTGAAGCGTGCCATCCATGAACCGCGGGACGTCGCGACGCCGCTGGTGGAGGCGCAGCAGACGCGGCGCGCGCTGGACTATCTGGTCGGCTTCAACCTGTCGCCGCTGCTGTGGCGCAAGGTCGCACCCGGGCTGTCCGCCGGGCGCGTGCAGTCGCCGGCGCTGCGCCTGATCTGCGAGCGCGAGCTCGAGATCCGCGCCTTTGAGCCGCAGGAGTACTGGACGCTGGACGCGCGGGCGGCGCGCGAAGCCGCCGCCTTCACCGCGCGGCTGGTCGAGTATGACGGCCACAAGGTTGAGCAGTTCACGCTCGGTGACCAGGGCTCCGCGCAGGCGGCGGTCGAACGCATCGGCCGCGACGCCGAAGGCCGCCTGCGCGTGGAGAAGGTCGAGAAGAAGCAGCGCCGCCGCACCCCGGGCCCGCCGTTCACGACTTCGACGCTGCAGCAGGAGGCCAACCGCCGGCTGGGCTTTACCGCCAGCCGCACGATGCGCGCCGCGCAGCAGCTCTTCGAAGGCATCGAGATCGACGGCCAGGCGGTGGGCCTCATCACCTACATGCGCACGGACTCCGTGCACCTGGCTCAGGAGGCCGTGGCCGAGCTGCGGCGCGTCATCGGCAGCCGCTACGGCGCCGGCTCGGTCCCGGACAAGCCGAACTTCTTCAAGACGCGCAGCAAAAACGCGCAGGAAGCCCACGAGGCGATCCGGCCGACCTCGCCTGCGCGCCTGCCGGAGGCCGTCGTCGGCCACCTGAGCGCCGACCAGGCAAAGCTCTATGCGCTCATCTGGAAGCGGGCGGTTGCCAGCCAGATGACCCCCGCGATCTTCGACACCGTGACCGCCACGCTGCGTGCCGGCAATCCCCATGCGTTCCGCGCCACGGGCCAGACGCTGCGCGAGGCGGGCTTCCTCGCTGCGTGGGGCGTGACGCCCGACGCCGCCAGCGAAGGCGGAGACGAGGACGACGACAAGCGCCTGCCGCCGCTCGAGGAGGGTGAGTCGCTGTCGCTCCTGGAGCTGCTGCCGGAGCAGCATTTCACCCAACCGCCGCCACGCTATACGGAAGCCAGTCTCGTCAAGACGCTGGAGGAGTACGACATCGGCCGGCCGTCAACCTACGCGACGATCATCTCGACGCTGCAGGCACGCGATTACGTGCAGCTCAACGGCAAGGCCTTTGTGCCTACCGACGTCGGCATGATCGTCAACCGGTTCCTGACCGAGCACTTCACGCGCTACGTCGACTACAAGTTCACGGCGCGGCTCGAGGACGAGCTCGACGCGGTGTCGCGCGGCGAGGCCGAGCGGGTGCCGCTGCTCGCGCGCTTCTGGCGCGACTTCAAGCCGGTCGTCGACGAGAAGATGGAGCTCAAGCGCTCGGACGTCGCCGAAGCTCGGCTGCTCGGAACGGACCCGGCGACCGGCAAGCCGGTTACGGCGCGTCTTGGCCGCTACGGGCCATTCGTGCAGATCGGCACGAAGGACGACGCCGAGAAGCCGCGCTTCGCCAGCCTGCGCGGCGGGCAGCGGCTCGACACCATCACGCTCGAGGCGGCGCTGGAGCTGTTCAAGCTGCCGCGCAAGCTCGGCCAGCTGCCCAGCGGCGAAGAAGTGCAGGTGAACATCGGCCGCTACGGTCCCTACGCGCGCTATGACGACCAGTTCGTCAGTCTCAAGAAGGACGACGACCCCTATACGATCGACTTGGCGCGGGTCGCCGAGCTGGTCGCGGCCAAGAAGGCCGCCATTGAAGCCGCCACCCTGCGCGTGTTCGGCGACACCGGCATCCGCGTCGTCAAGGGCCGCTTCGGACCCTACATCACCGACGGCAAGCGTCGCGCGCGGCTGCCGAAAGGCCGCTCTGCCGACGACGTTTCCGTGTTCGAATGCGAGGCCTACCTGCACGACGCCGAAGCGGCGAAGACGACGCGCGGCCATCGCGGTGGCGCGAAGAAGGGCAACGGGTCGGCGGAAGCAAAGGCGCGAACCGGGACGGGCAGAAAGTCGCCGCGCGCCACCTCTACCGCGGCCCGCAAGCCGGCGGGCCGCGGCAAGCGCACGGCCTCGACGCGCAAGCATTCCGGATCCGATGGCTGATCCCGCGGTTGACGCAGGCGCCGATCTGGCGGCGGCGGTGACCGCGCTGCGCACCGGTGGCGTCGTCGCCTATCCGACGGAGGGCGTCTGGGGCGTGGGCTGCGACCCGCGCGACGCTGCCGCCGTCGACCGCGTCATCGCGCTCAAGCACCGCGACTGGCGCAAGGGCCTGATCCTCATCGCGGCGGACTTCGACGCGCTGCGATCCTACGTGCAGCCAACCGCAAGCGATGTCCTCGCGCGGGCGCTGGGGACATGGCCGGGCCCCGTGACTTGGGTGTTTCCCGCCGGGCCGGGCTGCCCGGAGCGCGTGCGCGGCGCGCATCCCACCATCGCCGTGCGCGTCACGGCTCACCCGCTGGCGGCCGCGCTGTGCCGCGCCTTCGGCGGGGCGCTGGTGTCCACCAGTGCCAACCAGGCTGGCGCGCCGGCGGCGCTCAACGCGCAGGACGTGCGGCGGCAGCTGGGAGACGGCGTCGACGTCGTGGTGCCGGGCGCGCTCGGTGGCCTGGCCGGCCCGACCGCCATCCGCGATGTGCTCACGGGAGCCTGGCTGCGTCGCCCCGCCGCCTGAGCGCGGCGCGATGCCCTCGCCGGCGACGAACGCCGGGCCGCGGCGTTGAGCGAGGTGCTCGCGGCGCTGCTGGTTGCCGCGCGCTGCCTGTTCGCGCGGCGCATCCTGCGCCTCGTCTTCTGGCCGGTGCTCGGTGCGATCGTCGCCTGGGGAGTGATCGCCGGCGTGTTCTGGCATGCGTGGGTGCGCCTGATCCAGCACGCCGTCGACATGCCGTGGCTGGCGTCGCTGCTGGGGCAGACCGCCACCGCCGCAATCGGTGGCGCGGTGGCGTGGCTGGTGGCGTTGCCGCTGGTGGCGCTCGCGGTGCTGGCCACGGCGCTGGCGGTGGTGGCGACGATCGGCATGCCGGCGATGGTGGAGGAGATCGCCGGTCGTTACTACCCTGCGGTGGCACGCCGCCACGGGGGGACACTGCGCGGCAGCACGGCGAACGCGCTGTCCGCCGTCGCGCTGTACGCGCTGCTGATGCTGCTCAGCGTGCCGCTGTGGTTCCTCGTGCCGGTCGGCGGCGTGCTTCTGCCTCTGCTCCTGAACGGCTGGCTCAACGTGCGGCTGTTCCGCTACGACGCCCTGTCGGCGCACGCCAGCCGCGAGGAATACGCCGCGGTGCTGCGGCGCGTGTCCGGACGTGCGTTCATGCTGGGCCTCGCGCTCGCGGGCCTGCAGCTGCTGATGTCCTCGACGCTCGTGCTCATCCCCGCGGTGCTGTTTCTGCTGCCGGTCTTCTCGGGATTGGCATTTGTCCACCTGCTGCTGGGGGACCTGGCACGTTTGCGGGCGGTCTGACTCCGACAGCGGCTCACGCGCTGCGAGCGCGCGTGGGCGTCGCGCGCATGGTGTATCGCGGCGAATGCCGGCCGGAAGGTGCGACGACGATGGAGGGCGGGAAGGCAAGGCCGCGCGTGTGGGTGGCGCAGCGGCTGCTTGCGGACGTGCCGGAACCCTTGAGTGAGCATTTCGACGTTGCCGTGGAGCAGGTCGGCCACGTCCCGTCGCCTGAACGGCTGCGGCGGCGCGGCACCTGGTGGCTGGGGATCAGCGGCTGCGCGCAGGGCGCTGGCGGCGTCCCCACGGTTTCATGGAGTGGCTCGGCGGCGACGTCAACGGGCGCACGCCGGGGATCCTCGGCATGGGACGGATCGACCAGGCGGTCGCGCTGCGCGAAGGCCGGATCGCGGCGGCGGCGCTGGACGTCTTCGATGGCGAACCTGAGGTGAACCCGGCGCTGCTGGACTGCGATCACCTGGTCCTCAGCCCACACATCGTCAGCGCGACGACCGGCGCGCGCCGCAGGATGGCCGCCATGGCGGTCGACAAGCTGCTGGTCTTCTTCGGCCACGGCGAGCACGTCGGGCGGCCGCCCAACCTTCTGGATCTACAAGCCCCCGAGCGTCGAGGCTGAGGCCTGCGGGGCTTGCGGCACGCGGGCGCCGTTACAATGACCGCATGCGAAGTACAGGGACTGCGCGCCCGCGGAGCGGTTTCGCGGCGATGCTGCGGATCGGCTTCGTGATGGCGTGCCTCGCGCTGGCTTCGTTCGGGAGTACGCGCGCAGCGACCGGTACGGCGAGCGGAGACGCGAACGGCATCGCCGCCTTCCAGGCTGCGTGGCAGCGCGTCACGAACGGGCAGCCGGACCTGCCGGATCCTCCCGCGTTGAAGCAGCTCGCCATCTACCCCTACCTCGTCGCCGCGCGCCTGTCGCGCGACCTCACGGGGCCGGATGCGGCCGAGGCGGACTCCGCGATCGCCACCTTCCTTGCGCGTCACGCCGGGCAGCCGGTGACGCGGCGGCTGACCACGAGCTGGCTGCGGTCGCTCGCGGCCCGCAAGGACTGGCCCGCGTTCCTGCTGCATTACGACGCGGCGCGCGCGGACGATGCGCTGCGCTGCGATCGCCTTGAGGCGCTCATTGCCACCCATCAGACCACCGGCCTCGTCGCGAAAGTCACTGACGCCTATCTCGTCGGCCGGGACCAGCCGGCCTGTGCACCGGCCTTCGCGTGGCTCAAGGCGCAGGGACAGCTGCCCGACAGCCTGATCGCGCGGCGCGCGCAGCTGGCGCTGGAAGCCGGCAACGGCGGGTTCGCGAGCGCGCTGGCGGCCCAGCTGCCACCGGCGCAGGCGGCGCCCATCGACCGCTGGGCGGACCTGCTCGGGGATCCCGCGCACGCGTTGCAACAGGCCGTCGCGCAGCCCGAGGTCGCCATCCCGACGGCTGCGCTGGAAGCCGGGTTCTCGCGCCTCGTGCGCAGCGACGTGGATCTCGCCGCCTCCCTCTATCCGCAGCTGGTGGCCGCGCGCAAGCTGGATCCAGATCAGGCGCGCGCCTTTACCCGCCTGCTGGCGCTGGGGTTGGCGTGGGATCGCCGCCCGGAGGCGCTCCAGTATTTCGCGAAGCTCGGCGACACGGTCGACGATCCGCTGACCGCGCAGTGGCGCGTGCGGGCCGCGCTGTGGGCCGGCGACTGGCAGCGCGTGCACGACTGGATCGCGGCGATGCCTGCCGCGCTGCGCGGTACCGATCAGTGGCGCTACTGGGAGGCGCGCAGCGACACGGAGCTCGGTGACCAGCCGGGGGCCGACGCGATCTACCGGGGCCTCGCCAGCGGCAACGGCTATTACGCCGCGCTGGCGGCCTGGCGCATGAAGCAGGGCTTCGTGCCTTCCGCGAGCCCCTTGGTGGACGCGCCGCAGCTGCGCGCGGCGCTGGCCGCACAGCCCGGCGTCATTCGCGCGCACGAGCTCTACGAGGTCGATCTGTCGTCGCTGGCGAGCGTCGAATGGCAGGTGGCGCTGGCCGGCGTCCCGTCGGATGAGAGGCTGCAGGGCATCCGCCTGGCCTACGACTGGGGCTGGTACGCACAGGCGGTGGCGACGGCCTCGGGACAGGGCATCTTCTCGGCCTATGAGCTGCTGTATCCGCTGCCGTACATGAACGCCGTGGCCGCCGCGGCCGCGAGCTCCGGCCTGCCGAAGGACTGGATCTATGCCGTGACGCGTCAGGAGAGCCTTTACGACCCGCGTGCGGTGTCGCGCAGCGGCGCGCTGGGCCTGATGCAGCTGCTGCCGTCGACGGCGCAGGCCACCGCACGACGCATCGGCGTCGCTCTGCCGGACCCCTCATCCGGCCTCTTTGATCCGGCACTGAACCTC
The DNA here is from genome assembly GCA_036379455.1 of Nevskiaceae bacterium. GTDB lineage: Bacteria > Pseudomonadota > Gammaproteobacteria > Nevskiales > Nevskiaceae > SCRT01. The sequence continues at coordinate 8,662 of DASVGQ010000138.1, read as the reverse complement.
GAGCTCGGCGCGGCGCATCTCGGTGAGCTCGTGGATCTCGATGACCAGCGGCTCATCGTGGCGCTGGCCGGCTACAACGCAGGCCGCCGCGCTGCGCAGCGCTGGCTGCCCGCCACGCCGCGCCCGGCCGACGTGTGGATCGAGAATATTCCCTACAACGAGACGCGGCGCTACGTCCGCGCGATCCTCTGGCACATCGTCGTATTCGGCTGGCGGGAGACCGGTCAGCCGCAGAGCCTCGCCGCGCTGCTGCAGCCGGTGAGCGCCGCCGAGGCTGGCTAGGCGTGCGTTGCTACGAAGTCGGCGGCGCGGTGCGCGACGCGCTGCTCGGGCTGCCGGTGGTCGAGCGCGATTACGTGGTGGTGGGCGAGACGCCGGAGAGCATGGTGGCCGCGGGTTTCCGCCCGGTCGGCAGCGATTTCCCGGTGTTCCTGCACCCCGAAACGCACGCCGAGTACGCGCTGGCGCGCACCGAGCGCAAGACGGCGCCCGGTTACCACGGCTTCCATTTCCACACCGGCGCGGAGGTCACGCTCGAGGAAGACCTGCGTCGGCGCGACCTGACGGTCAACGCCATGGCGCGCGGCGCCGACGGCGGGATCATCGATCCGTGGGGAGGGCAAGCCGACCTGTCGCGCCGCCTCCTGCGTCACGTCTCGCCGGCGTTTGCCGAGGATCCGGTGCGGGTGCTGAGGCTCGCGCGCTTCGCGGCGCGCTATGCGCCGCTGGGTTTCACCGTCGCGCCCGAGACGATGGCCCTCATGGCGGACATGGTGGCGGCCGGGGAGGTCGACCATCTGGTGGCCGAGCGCGTCTGGAAGGAGACTCAGCGCGCGCTGGTGGGCGATGGCCGGGCGCCGGCGGGCTATCGGCCGTCCGTGTACTTCGGCGTCCTGCGTGCGTGCGGCGCGCTGGCGCGGATCATGCCGGAGCTGGACGCGCTGTTCGGCGTGCCCGAACCGCCGCGCTGGCATCCGGAAGGCGATGCGGGCCTGCACGTCATGCTGGCCGTCGACGTGGCGCACCGGCTGGAGCGTGCCATCGACGTCCGCACGGCGGTGCTGCTGCACGACTTCGGCAAGGCGGCGACGCCATCGGCCGAGCTGCCGTCGCATCATGGCCACGACGCGCGCGGCGTGCCGCTGGTGGAGGCCTTCTGCCAGCGCCTGCGCGTGCCGAAGGCCCACCGCGAGCTGGCGGTGGCGGTGACGCGCGACCATCTCCACGTGCACCGGGCGCTGGAGCTGCGCGCGGCAACCCTGCTGGAACTTCTGGAACGCCTGCGCGCGCTGCGGCGCGGAGACTTCTTCCTGCACGCGCTGCAGGCCTGCGAATGCGATGCCCGCGGCCGGCGCGGCATGGAGGAGACGCCCTATGCCTCCCTGTCCTGGATGCAGGCGGCGGCGCGCGAGGTGCAGGCGGTGCAGGCGTCGGGCCTGCCTGCGGGCATCAGCGGGCCGGCGGTAGGGGAGGCTTTGCACGCCGCGCGTGTCGCGCGCCTCGCCGCGTGGAAGCGGAGGCAGGGAGCGGCGTCCGGTGGGGCCGACGCGTCATGACTTGCACCCGCCCGGCTGAACGCCGTGCCGCTGCGACGGTGCGGCGCACGTGAACGCGCAGGCCGCGGCGGACTCACCCGTGGTGCTCGTCACCGGCGGCGCGCGGCGCATCGGAGCGGCCATGGTGCGCGCCTTGCACGCCAGCGGCTGGCGCGTGGCGATCCACTGCAATCGTTCGCGCGCGCAGGCCGATCGCCTGGCGCGGCAGCTCGCCGAGCGGCGGCCGGACAGCACGGCGGTGTTCGCCGCAGACCTGTGCGAGGCGGGCGCGGGTCGACGTCTCGCCGCCGCCGTCGCGGGTCGCTTCGAACGGATCGACGCGCTCGTCAACAACGCGTCGGTGTATTACTCCACGCCGCTTGCGAGCCTCGAGGAGCGCGCGCTGGACGAGCTGCTGGCAATCAATTTCCGCGTGCCGCTGCTGCTGGTGCGCGACTGCCTTCCGTACTTTGCGCCGTCCGCCTGCGTCGTGAACGTGCTGGATGCGCTGGCGCGTCGCGCACGCCCCTGCTATGTCGCCTACGGTGCGGCCAAGGCGGCGATGTGGACGGCGACCGAGATTCTCGCCCTGGAGCTGGCTCCGGCGGTGCGCGTGAACGCCGTTGCTCCCGGCCATCACATCGCGTGGGAAGAGCGCGAGCCGCTCAGCGCTGCCGCGCAGCGCGCCGCGCCGGGACGCGTGCCGCTCAAGCGGCTGGGGACGCCGGAGGAGGTGGCCGCCGCGGTCGTGTATCTGCTCTCGCCGCAGGGTGCCTTTCTCAACGGCGTGGTGCTGCCGGTCGACGGCGGGCTAAGCCTCTGCTGAGCGCGATCGCGGCGCGGCGGGATGCGCGGCGCGCGTGGCGCCCTGGAACACGCCGCCGGCCGTGAAGCGACGCTCGTGGAAGGTCGCGCGGCCGCTGCGGTCGATGAGCACCACGCTCGAACAGCGCGTGCCGTAGCGCTCGCCGCGCACGAACACGCGGGCGAGACGACGTTCGACCTCGCGCGCCACGCCGGTATCCGGCAGCTCGCCATCGGCCACCGGCGCTTCGTCCATCAGCGCATCGAACAGTGGCGTGATGTCGGGCGCGCCGCCGACTTCGGGCAGGGCGTCGAGCCAGCGCGCCAGCGCGTGGACGACGCGCGCCACCTTGGGCCATGGCGGACCGTCGCCGAAGCTCGGCGGTCCGTTGGACACGCCGTGCACGCCGCGCGGCACGCTGTGCCACAGCGGCACCGGATGGCTGGTGGCCCACGCCAGCTCCTCGTGATCCGCCAGCAGCAGGTTGAAGGGGCCGTAGCGGTCCGCTTCACAGGCGGCGGTGGCCGCCGCCGACGCCGGCGATTCCCGTGCCAGCAGGAAGTGCCGCACGAGATCGCCGCGCGAGCGCTCGCCGATGAGCGCATGGCGCAGGCGGATGTTCGTCACGGCGGCAAAGCGCCCCGCGGGCCCGGCGCCGAGCCAGGCACCGCCGGCCTGCAGATCCCGGCCACCGAGGATCGCGGGATCCTCCGGCCACTGCCCCAACGGGCGCGTCGGGCGCGCGTAAGCCTCATCGCGGTTGGCGATGGCGACCAGCGGGTAGCTCGGGTGGGCGTGCCAGGCAAAGGCGATGACGCACATATGCGAACGGATGCGGTCACAGGGGATGCGCCATTGTCGCGCGTGGGGCGGCCACCGGTCAGGTCACCCACCGTCGGGCTATCCCGGCCGGCCATGCGCATTGACACGGCCGGCCAGTGTGATCGAATGCCGGGTGAGTGCGGCGCGCGGGCGCCGGCCGGCGGACAGCAGGAGGGTGCATGGCACGTCGTACCAAGATTGTCGCGACCCTCGGCCCGGCGACGGATCCGCCCGGCGTACTGCGACGGCTGGTGGCGGCGGGCACCGACCTCGTGCGGCTGAACTTCTCGCATGGATCCGCCGAGGACCACGCGCGCCGTGCGCGCGCGGTGCGTGCGGCGGCCGACGCCCAGGGCCGTGACGTCGCCGTGCTCGCCGACCTGCAGGGGCCGAAGATCCGCATCGAAAGCTTCGCCGCGGGAGAAGTCGAGCTCGTCGAGGGGCAGCACTTCGTCATCGATACCGCGATGGGTGCGGAAGCGGGCGACGCTAACGGCGTGGGGTGCTCCTATGCGGAACTGCCCGAGGATCTCGCCGCCGGCGACACGTTGATGCTCGACGACGGAGCCATCGCGCTGCACGTGGATGCGCTGAGCGGTTCGCAGGTGCGGACCACCGTGCAGGTGGGCGGGACGCTGTCCAACCACAAGGGCATCAACAAGAAGGGCGGCGGACTCTCGGCGCAGGCGCTGACCGACAAGGATCGCCGCGATCTGCACGCGGCGGTCGCCATGGACGTGGACTTCCTCGCGGTGTCCTTTCCACGTTCGGCCGCCGACATGCAGGAAGCGCGCAGGCTGCTCGAGGCCGCCGGCGGGCACGCGGCGCTGGTGGCGAAGATCGAACGCGCCGAGGCGTTGCAGGATCTCGAGGCCATCATCGGCGCCTCAGACGCGGTGATGGTGGCGCGCGGCGATCTCGGCGTCGAGATCGGTGATGCGGCGCTGCCGGGCTGGCAGAAGCACATCATCACGGCGGCGCGGGAGGACAACCGCATGGTCATCACCGCGACACAGATGATGGAGTCGATGATCGCCAGCCCGGTGCCGACGCGCGCCGAGGTCATGGACGTGGCCAACGCGGTGCTGGACGGCACCGACGCCGTGATGCTGTCGGCCGAGACGGCGACCGGGCGCTACCCGGTCAAGACCGTGGAAGCGATGGCGCGCGTTTGCGTCGGCGCCGAGGCGCAGTACGCGCACGCGCCGCACGGCAGCCCGGCGCGTTTCGAATCCCACTTCGAGCGGATCGACGAGGCCATCGCCCGCGCCACGACCTGGACGGCGCAGCACATGCACGCCAAGGCCATCGTATCGCTCACGGAATCCGGTGCGACCGCGCTGATGATGTCGCGCAGCGCTGCCCAGGTTCCGATCTATGCGATGACGCCGCACGAGCGCACCCGCCGCCGGATGGCGCTGTGTCGCGGCGTCTATCCGTTTTTCTTCGAGCCGGCGGATCTCGGCAGCGCACGGCCGGCGAAGGAAGCGGTGGCGCTGCTCGTGCAGCGCGGCGTGCTCAAGGCAGGCGATCGCGTGCTGGTCACGAAGGGCGAGTTCACCGGGCCGGGGGGCACGGACACGATGAAGATCATGTCGGCGACCACCGGCGAGTGACGTGAAGCAGCGAGCGGCTTGGCGCGGCATGCGGGGTGTCGCGGCCTCGTGACGGATTCCCATCCCTTCGAGATCTTCGGCCATCGTGGCGCCCGCGGCCACGCGCCCGAGAACACGCTGCGCGGGCTGGAGGCGGGGATCGCGCTCGGCGCGCAGTGGCTCGAGTTCGACGTGCGCCTGCACCCCGAAGGCACCCTGCTGCTCATGCATGACGCGCGGGTCGACCGCACGACCGGCGTCCACGGACGCCTCGATGCGCTGTCCGTGGACGCCCTGCGGCGGCTCGATGCCGGCGAGGGAGAGGTCATCCCGACGCTGGAGGAAGCCCTGGACCGGGTGGGGCTGCGGGCTAGCGTGAACATCGAGCTCAAGAGCTTCGGCGCGACCGGTGCGGCCGTCGCGGCCGTGCTGGAACGCCGTCTCGCACGCGGCTGGCCGGCGTCGCAATTTCTCGTTTCGTCGTTCCATCTGCCCGCGCTCGCGGCCTTCAAGCGCGCGGCGCCCGCGATTCCGGTGGCCGCGCTGGTCGGCGGCGTGCCGCTGGACCTCGCCGCCTGCGCCAGCGCCGTGGGCGCCTGTGCCCTGCATATGGACGCGGAGTTCGTCGATCCTGCGATGGTCGAAGATGCCCATCGACGGGGCCTGAAGATCCGCGCGTTCACCGTCAATGAGCCCGATGACATGCGCGCCCTGCGAGCCATGGGTTTCGACGGCGTCTTCACGGACTACCCTGAGCGCGGCCTGCCCCTGCAGGGCATCCGCCCGGACCGTGTCGATCGCGGATCCGCCGGCGGTGGGGCGACCAGAACCTGATATCCGGAGCGCGTGCGCGTGCGCCGCGGGTGAACGGGGTCCGGCGGAACGGCGGCTGCCATCTCCTGCTACCCTCGACGGCCACCCGCGGTCGACAGCCATGACATGAGCCATGACATGACGAGAATTGCCGCGACGGCGGGCTGGTCCCGCACGCAGCGAGCCATGCACTGGGGTATGTTCCTGATCGTGCTGGCGGCCGTTGCCCTCGTGCTCTCCACGGGCTTCTACGAGAAGGGCGATCCGCAGATCGGCACGCTCATGTTCTTCCACAAGAGCTTCGGCGTGACCGCGTTCGCCGGGATCGCGTTGTGGATGCTGGTGCGCTCCCGGCAGGGGCGTCCTTCCGCCATTGGACGCCCGTGGCAGATCGGGCTGTCCCGGTGGGTCCACGGCCTTCTGGTCGCACTCATTTTCGCGATGCCGGTGCTGGGCGTGCTGATGTCCGAGTTCGGCGGGCGGGCGGTCAGCGTTTTCGGCCTGTTCACGATTCCCCGCTTCACGCCGGAGAACAAGGACGTGGCGCGCGTGCTGCACACGCTGCACGCGCACGGCGCGGCTCCGGTGCTGCTCGCGCTGATCGTCCTTCACGTGATCGGCGCGCTCTGGCATCACCTGGCAGACCGTGACGCGACCATGGCGCGCATGCTGTGGACGCGCCCCGCCAACGGCGTGGCGCGGGCGGCTGACGGCGCATCGTCGGGCGCGTCCCGCTAGCCTTCGCGGCTAACTTGCGTTGTCCCGCTGGCGCCGGATGGTCGCCCTGCGAAGGCCGGGCGCAACGAGAAGCGGCAGCAGGGCGAGCATGTTGTAGCCCGGGACCACGAACGCCAGGCCGAAGGCCGCTGCGGTGCACGCCAGCGCCGTCTGCGCGGCTCGCCCCGACGCCTTGAACGCGCCGGCGCCGCGGCCGGTGGACAGCGCCGGACGCGCAATCAGATAGCGATGGCGTATCACTTGCGTGCCCGAAAACAGGCACAGATGGCCGGCGTAGAGCGCCGCGCCGGCGACGTGGTCACCGTATTCGCCGATGACGGCGGTGGAGAAAGGCAGCAGGCTGACGAGCGCGAGGCGCGCGAGGCTGACGCGCAGCAGGGATGCATCGACGATCCGCAGGGACGACGCGGTGCGCACGTCGCCGATCCAGAAGAGTGCGAGCACGCAGAACGACAGCAGCCAAGTGAGCAGCTTGGGCCACAGCGACCCCAGCGCGCTCCAGAGCGCCGCATCGGACAGGGCGCTCGACAGCGCGGGGAGCTTGAGCTCCAGCACCAGCAGCGTCATGGCGAAGCCGTACACGCCGTCCTGCAGCCCCGCCAGGCGCTGCTTGTCGATGGCGGGGAAGAAAGCGTTCATCCTCGTTGCTCCGGTTGGTCGGGCCGACCGGCGCCCGGATGGGCGCCAACATCTGGATCGATGGATAGCTTCAACGCCGAGCGGCGCTACGGATGCGCGCCCGGCTTACTGCCTGAAGACCAGCAGCACCACCAGCAGCGCGATGCCGAAGGCCGCGATCAGCATGGCAAAAGAAAAGCCCAGCCACGGCGTGTGGTACCACACGTGCCGGGGATTCATGCGGTACCACTTCAGGCCGTAGGCGAGGAAGCGGCAGCCGGCAGCCAGCAGGATCGCGACGCCCATCGCGACCAGCGTCACGCCGCCGAGCGTCGACAGGGGGTTGGGCAGCAGCGTGGCGAACTCCGCGACGTGCCACGGAGGGTGTCGCAGCAGCAGCCCGAAGCGGTCCACGGCGATGCCGAAGATCATCAGCGACAGCGCGGTGCGCGTCCACACCGCGAGCGTGCGCTCGGTGTTCATGTAGGAACGTTGCAGGGACAGCTCGACCAGCTCCCGAGTGGCGGTAATGTGCGGAGATTCCGCGCCCTCGGTCAACGCGGGCGCCCCGTCGTGGACGTGGTCTCGCGCCGGTGTATCGACGGCCCGCCGCCCATGCCCTGCGCGAAGCCGACGGCTATCTGCCGAACCACAGCAACAGCACCAGCAGTGCGCTGCCGACGGCGGCGACCATGACGGCGAACGGGAAGGCGAGCCACGGCCCGAAGTGCTGGTCCGAGCCGTAACGTCGGTTCCAGGCGGCCCGGCAGGCCTGATGGCGGACGGCGGCCGTCACCACCACGAACAAGCCCAGCGCGACCGCCACCATGCCGCCGACGCTGGACACCGGATTGGACGCTAGCCGAGTGCCGACATGCGCGAGCCGGGCGTGCGTGAGCAGCAGGCCGTAGCGATCGACGACGATCCCGAACACGATCAGCGCCAGCGCGGTGCGTGTCCACGTCGCCAGCGTACGGTCGACGTTCATGTACCAGACCCTGGACTGCAGGGCGACCATTTGCTGCACAATCGCAAGCTGCGCGTCGTCGTTGGGGTCTGGCACTTGGGTGTTTCCTGGACTGCCCTGCGGAGGTTCCGACCAGTGTGTCATCGGGTCGGTCAGCGCGCCAGACTTCATGACGGGCAGGCGCGCCGGCTGCTCGCTGGCGAAGTCCGGCGCAGGAGGGCACAGCGGCGGTGGATGTGGATCCCGATCATCAGCGCATCGATGATGCGCGATCGCTCACGCTCGTGGTCTACGGCCGCTACGGGCTGGGACTGTTTGTCGGGGTCAGCGGGCTGGCCGCCGTGATCATCAACTACATCAATCGCGAGCAGGTGTCCGTCACCTGGCTGGAAGGCCACTTCACGCGGCAGATCCACACTTTCTGGTGGTCGGTTCTGTTCAGGGTTTGCGTCTCGTAACGGCGTTCGTGATGATCGGTTACGTGATCCTGACCGCCACCTGGCTGTGGTACCTCTACCGCGTCGTCAAAGGCTGGCTGTACTGCCACGAGCGCAGGCCGATTGCGGCGTGAGCGTGGTTCTGACCCCGGGCCGGAAGCTTGCCCGCCGAGGGCACCTTAGGCGTCTTGTGATGTAGGCACCGTCGCGAAGGGTCCGACGGATGGCGAAAGCTGCCGGAGGCTCAGCCCCTGGATTCAAAATATTTCCGGATGGATTTCTCGGCTTCCGCAATGGGCTGCTTGCGCAGCTCATCCGCAGGCGCAAAGTCG
>DASVGQ010000137.1:0-8479 GCA_036379455.1 Nevskiaceae bacterium | reverse complement strand
GTCTTCGGTACGTAGTCGAGGTCACAGTGTTCGCCCGGCGCGTCGAGATTGATGGTCGGCGGGATGACCTGGTCGCGCAGCGCCAGCACGCAGAACACCGCCTCGATGCCACCTGCCGCGCCGAGCAGATGTCCGGTCATCGACTTCGTGGAACTGATCGGCAGGCGCTTCGCATAGTCGCCGAAGGCGCTCTTCACGGCCAGCGTCTCGGCGACGTCGCCCAGCGGCGTCGAGGTGCCGTGTGCGTTGATGTAGTCGACGGACTCCGGCGTCTGGTGCGCGTCCTTGAGCGCGTTCTGCATGCTGCGCTTCGCGCCGTTTCCGTCCTCCGGCGGCGCGGTGATGTGGTGCGCGTCGCTGGACATGCCGAAGCCCGTGAGCTCCGCGTAGATGCGGGCGCCGCGCGCCTTGGCGTGCTCGTACTCCTCGATGACCAACACGCCGGCGCCATCGCCCAGTACGAAGCCGTCGCGATCCTTGTCCCACGGTCGGCTGGCCTGCTGCGGTGCGTCGTTGCGGGTCGACAGTGCCCGCGCCTGGCAGAAGCCCGCCATGCCTGCAGGACTGGACCCCGCCTCGGCCCCGCCGGCGACGAAGACATCGGCGTCTCCGTACTGGATCAGCCGCATGCCGATGCCGATCGCGTGCACCGAGGTCGTGCAGGCGCTTACCGCCGCCATGCTCGGCCCCGTGATTCCGAGGTCGATGGAAATGTACCCGGACACCATGTTGATGATGCTCGAGGGGACGAAGAACGGAGAAACGCGCCCCGGCCCCTTGGCGTGCAGCTTGCCGCATTCCTTCTCGATGGTCCCGATGCCGCCGATCCCCGACCCCACGCACACCCCGATGCGATCGCGGTTGGCGTCGGTGACCTCGAGGCCGGAGTCCTTGACCGCCTGCTTGGCGGCCGCCACGCCGTAGTGGATGAAGGGGTCGGTCTTGCGGACCTCCTTCGGGCCCATCCAGTCTTCCGCGCTGAAGCCCTGCACCAGGCCCGCGAAGCGCGTGGTGTAGGCGGATGTGTCGTAGCTGGTGATCGGGCTGATACCGCTACGCCCGGCGAGGATGTTGTCCCAAGCGGTTTTCAGGTCGGAACCGACGGGCGAGACGATGCCCATTCCGGTGATGACAACGCGGCGGTTCGCCATGGGGAGACCGGGAAATGAACGGACGAAGACGGATCGCGAAGCGACCCGTCACGAGGCCTGGTCGGTGTGCGCCTTGATGTAGTTGACGACGTCCTGGAAGGTGACGATCTTCTCGGCTTCCTCGTCGGGGATATCGATCTCGAACTCTTCCTCGAGCGCCATGACCAGCTCGACGGTATCGAGGGAGTCGGCACCGAGGTCTTCGACGAAAGATGCCTCCGGAGTGATCTGGTCCTCGCTGACCGAGAGCTGCTCCGCGATGATCTTCTTGACCTTGTCTTCCAAACTGCTCATGAGTGACTTCCTTGCGTGGAGTAAAGCGTGGAGGAGGAGTGAAGCCCGTGCATTGTAAGAGCTCGACCCTGCCGTCGCCACACGCGCGGCGCGGCGGGACGCCGCGACTCACGCCATGTACATGCCGCCGTTCACATGCAGGGTTTCGCCGCTGATGTACGACGCCTCGTCGGACGCCAGAAAGGCCACGGCGGCGGCAACGTCGTCGACCGATCCGAGCCGTCCGGCCGGCACCTGCCCGAGCAGCGCCTCGCGGGCCTTGTCGTCGAGTGCGGCCGTCATGTCGGTAGCGATGAAGCCGGGCGCCACCACGTTCACCGTCACGCCGCGGCGCCCTACCTCTTTCGCCAGCGCGCGCGAGAAGCCCGCCAGACCCGCCTTCGAAGCGCAGTAGTTGCTTTGCCCAGCGTTGCCCATGCTGGCCACCACCGAGCCGATGCTGACGATCCGCCCGTGGCGGGACTTGAGCATGCCCGGCAGCAACGCCCGCGCCATGCGGAAGGCCCCGCCCAGATTCGTCGTGATGACGGCGTCCCAGTCCGCGTCCTTCATGCGCAGCAGCAGGCCGTCACGCGTGATGCCGGCGTTGTTCACCAGCACCGTCACCGCACCTACCTCGGCGCCGAGCGCCTTGCACCACGCGTCGAGCGCATCCGGTCGCGAAACGTCGAGCACGCGGCCCAGCCCTTGCCACGCGGCAAGCGCCTCGGTGATGCGCTTCGCGCCGTCCTCGGTCGTCGCCGTGCCGATGACCCGCGCGCCGTCGGCCGCCAGCCGCAGCGCTACCGCACGACCGATGCCGCGCGAAGCGCCCGTAACGAGCGCGACCTGGCCCTTCAGATTCACGTCGCCTCTCTCAGCCGAGGGCCGCCGCGGCCTTCCGCAGCTGCTCCGGATCTTCCAGCGCGTAGCTCTGCGCGCTCCGTGCGTTGCGCCGCTGCAGGCCGCTGAGCACCCGACCGGGGCCGCACTCCAGGAACGCGTCGACGCCATCGGCGACAAGCCGCGCGATCGTCTCGGCCCAGCGCACCGGGTGATAGAGCTGCGACGACAGGGCTTCACGTACTTCGGTCGCGGCCGTACGTGGCAAGGTGTCGACGTTGTGCAGCACCGGGAAACTGGCGGCGTGCAGCGGAATGGTGGCGAGGCGCTCGCCCAGCGCGCGTGCCGCAGGCTTCATGATCGAGCAGTGGGACGGTACCGACATGGCCAGCTCCACCACCCGACGCGCGCCGAACTGCGCCGCGTTGTCCTTGAGCCACGCCAGCGCCGGCCGACTCGCGGCAATCACGACCTGCCCCGGCGCGTTGAGGTTCGCCGCTTCGCACATCTCGCCCGCCGGCGCCGCGGCGCACAGCCGGTCAACGGCGTCATCCGGCATGCCGAGGATCGCAGCCATGCCGCCGCCTTTCTCTCCTGCCGCCTCCTTCATCAGGCGCCCGCGCAACGCGACGAGCTGGAGGGCGTCCGCAAAACCCATCACCCCGGCGCACACCAGCGCGGCATATTCACCGAGGCTGTGTCCGGCGGCGGCCTTGGGCGCCGGGGCACCGAGCGACTGCCATGCGCGCCACACCGCCACGTCCGCAGCCACCAGCGCGGGCTGCACCTTTTCGGCCTCCTGCAGCGCCTCGGGTGGCCCCTCCTCCGCCAGCTGCCACAGGTCGTAGCCGACCGCGCCTGAGGCTTCCTCGAAGGTCGATCGCACCTGCGGGAATTCTGCCGAGAGCGGGCCCAGCATGCCGACCGACTGTGATCCCTGACCGGGGAACAGCAATGCGTAGCTCATCGACCTTCCCGAGAGGTGTCGTTTGGGGTTGCGCGCAGACGCGACAATAACACCGCAATCGCCATGCTAGGATTCCGCCGCCTGCACGCCGCAACCGACCGCGGCCTCATGGCACGGCGCATGCATGTCCTGCCGCAGACCAGCCGGCGCCCTCCCGCTTCCGGCGGCTCCGACGCGTAACCGCATGATCCACGCCCCTGCACCGAATCCAACCCGCGCCGCGGGCTTCACCCTCATCGAGATCATGGTGGTCGTGGTGATCCTCGGCATCCTCGGCGCGATGATCGTCCCGAAGATCATGGACCAGCCTGACAAGGCGCGCGTTGCCAAGGCCCGGCAGGACATCCAGTCGCTGCAGACAGCGCTGAGCCTGTACAAACTCGACAACTTCACGTACCCGTCGACGCAGCAGGGCCTGCAGACACTGGTGGCGCGGCCCGCCGGCGATCCGCCCGCGCCCAACTGGAAGGCCGGCGGCTACATCCAGAAGTTGCCAAATGATCCGTGGGGGCACCCCTACCAGTACCTGAACCCGGGCACACACGGCGACGAATACGACCTGTTCAGCCTCGGCGCCGATGGCCAGCCGGATGGCACCGGAATCAATGCCGACATCGGCAACTGGAACCTCGATCAGTAGCACGGGACGCCGCGACGGCGACGCCTGCCGCGGTTTCACGCTGATCGAGATCAGCGTGGTGCTCTTCATCGTCGGCATTCTCGCGGGCGCGGCGACGCTGTCGATCACGAGTCGTCCGCTGCAGGAGCGCCAGCACGTCGAGGCGCAGCGGCTGCGACAGCTGATCGGGCTCGCCGCAGACCAGGCCCAGCTGCAGGGCAGGCAGGTCGGCCTGCGCGTCTCCGGCGACGGATATGCCTTCGTCTCCCTCGACGATGCGCGTCGCTGGATCCCGTTCACGCAAGGCGACCTGCGCACGCGCCGGCTCCCGCAGCCGTTCACGCTGCGCCTGTCGATCGAGGACACCACGGACGCCCCGAGTTCCACGCCCGTGACGGTGGACCAGCTTCCGGCGACCGATCCTGCCGTCGGCGACGCATCCGGCCATCGCCTGGCTCCGCAGGTGCTGTTCCTGTCGAGCGGCGAAGCCACGCCGTTCCGACTCGACGTGCTCGCGCCGGGAGAAGCGCAGGACTGGCAGGTCAGCGGCGACGCGCTCGGCAACATGACGCTCGCGCAGGTGGTGGCGCCATGAACGCGCGCGCTCGCACGACGCATGCGCCCAACGCGGGCTTCACGCTGCTGGAAGTGCTCGTGGCCGTTGCCGTCCTCGCCATCGCCATGGGCGCCATCATCACCGCCGCCGGCCGCTACGCGCAGGCGGCCGAAACGCTGCAGAACAAGACGCTAGCCCTGTGGGTCGCGCACAACCGGTTGGCGGAAATGGAGCTCGCGCCGACGTGGCCGCCGGTGGGCACCAGCCGCGACGACGTCACCATGGGTCACCGGAAATGGACCTGGAACGTCACCGTCCAAGCCACGGAAGATCCCACCATCCGCCGCGTCGACGTCCACGTGTCCCCCAAGGACCATGAGCAGGACACCGTTGCCTCGTTGACGGCATTCCTGTCCTCCGCCGGCCGCGACGGCGCGCCGTGAACGCCGGACGGATGGCAATCGACGGAACTCGGTGGTGCCGGCCCCCGGCGGCGCGGCGCTGCCCCGTCGACAGCGCCGGCTTCACGCTGCTCGAGCTGCTGGTGGTCATCGGCATCTTCGCGGTGTTCGCGGCGATGGCCTACGGCGGGCTGATCTCCGTGCTGCAGACGCGCGCGGACCTCGAGGCGCGCCTGGATCGCACGGCCACTTACCAGAAGGCCTACTGGATCCTCCGGGATGACTTCCAGAGCGGCGTCGACCGCCCGGTGCTCGGCAACGATGGCCAGCTGCAGTCGGCGCTGCAGTACGCACCCGCACATCGCAACGTCGAATTCACACGCGACGGATGGCCCAACCCGATGGACCGGCCGCGCTCGACGCTCCGACGCGTCGGCTATCTGTGGGACGAGGCACATCGGGCGCTGACACGGCGCACCTGGCCGGTGCTGGATCGGGCGCCGGCAACCGGCCTGACGGACACCACGTTGCTGGGCGAGGTCGACGCGGTGCACTGGCGCTTCCTCGGCGACGGCGCGGGCTGGACGGATGCCTGGCCCTCAGGATCTGGGCAACTGCCGTCGTTCGCGATTCCCGGCGTCGCCGCGCCCGGCCCGCTCGCCAACGCGCAGCCACCGCCGCGCGCGGTGGAGCTCGTGCTGGAGACGCATGACTGGGGGCGCGTGCGCCTCCTGTTCCCCTACGGGCGGGCCTCCGGCTCCAGCCGCAACGGCGGCGTGAGCTGGCTGCCACAGCCCGAAGTCGCGATGCCGCCGCACGACCCGGCCTTCGACCACGGCGACCCGCTGCATCCACAGACGGCACCCGATCTGCCGAGCAGAGCGCTCGGCGCGCCGCCGGTGACGTCGCCGTGAGCCGCTCGATGTCGTGCTTTACCGCGCCGCGCGAGGCCCAGCGCGGCGTCGCGTTGATCACGGCGATCTTCGTCGTCGCCCTCGCCGCCATTGCGGCAACCGCGCTGCTGACCACCACCGGCATCGCCGTACAGCGCACCGCCAGCCTGCAGGACTCCGAGGATGCCTGGTGGTACGCCAGCGGCCTCGAGGATTGGGTCGCAGGCCAGCTCCAGCGTCGGAACGGCCAGGCGGAGGTCGACTCGCTCGGTCAGCCGTGGGCACAGCCCATCACGAACATGGCCTACGACCGTGGCGTCGTGAGCGGCCGGCTCGTGGACCTGCAGGGGCTGTTCAATCTCAACAACCTGGCCACGCAGGGCAAGGATCTGGAGGCCTACCAGCAGCAGTTCCGGCTGCTCGTCGCCAGCATTCCGGGCGTCGATCCGGCCACCACCGGCCTGCTCGCCGAGCACATCAGTGCCTGGCTGTCACCCACCACCGGCGCGTCGCAACCGGCTGATGCGGCACTCTATCTCGCGCTGAACCCGCCTTACCGGCCCGCCGGCCAGCTCTTCCGCAGCCCGCGTGGCCTGCTGGCCGTGGCCGGCGTGACGCCCGCGCTGTTCCAGGCGCTGCACCCTTACGTCGCGACGCTGCCGCAGACCGGCACGCGCATCAACGTCAACACCGCGCCGCTCCCGGTGCTGCTGTCGCTCGCGGCGGACGTCAACGCGGGACGGCTGGCCGACTTCGTCGCCTCCCGCATCCGCGCGCCGGCCACGTCAGTGGCCGAGCTGTACGATCCGCAGCACGATCTCCTGCCGGCCAGCGTTCCGCGTGGCCGCGTCGACGTGCAGACGAGCTTCCTGCAGATGCAGGCGCGAATCGCCGTTGGCAGCTCCAGACTCGACTTGTACAGTGACATCCACCGGAGCGGGCGCACCATGCCAGTGGTCTACGCGCGCAGCACGGGGACCGATTGAGCCATGACGAGCGCCGCCCCGCCTGACCGGAAGCCCACGCATGCGTGAGACCCTCTATATCCGCTGGAAGGACGACCCCGAGTCCGTCCTCGCCTACGCCATCGTCGCCACCGAGACACCCGACGCCGTGGACGTGCACGAGGCGCCGCGCGACACGTTGTTCGCACTGGCCAACACCCACCGCACCGTGCTGATCGTCGACGCCGCGGACGTCCAGCTGGCGACGGTCAGCGTTCCGACGCGCCAGCGCGCAAAGGCGCTGCAGGCGATCCCGTATCTGCTCGAGGAACAGCTCACGGAAGACATCGACACGCTGCACTTCGCGCTCGGAGGCGGCCGCCTGTCGGGCGACTACAGCGCTGCGGTGGTGGCGCGCGCAACGCTGCGGGCATGGCTGTCGCCGTTCCACGAGCGCGGTACCCGGCCGGTCTCCGTGATCTCCGAAACCTCGTGCCTGCCGTCGCCCGAAGCCGACGATCCGTGGTCGGTGATGCTGGACGGAACGCGGGCGATCGTGCGCTGCGGTCGCGACTCGGGCTTCGGCTGCGGCACGCAGGATCTCCCGGCCATGCTGTCCATCGCCGATCAGGGCGAAGCGCCGCACGCACTGCGTATCTGGACAGCGGGCGACTCGGTGCCCGAGCTCGGGCTCGGCGAACGGTCCATGCAGTGGTCGCCGGGCTTCGTGCACCCGCTGCAGATCCTCGTGCGCAGCTACCGGGCCGCGGATGCCGTAAACCTGCTGCAGGGCGAGTACGCGCAGCGGGAAGAGCTGCACGCATCCTGGCGGCCATGGCGCACCGCGGCGGCGCTGGCCCTGGCGGCCTTCGCGCTGGCGTGGTTCACGAATGCCGCCTGGGTCGTCCGGAACAACTACGCGGCGAACGCCCAGGAGCTCGCCAACGCCCAACGCTTCTATCAACTGTTCCCGGCGGAACCGCGCTCCCTGGCGCTGCCGCTGGCGATTCGCCAGGTCGCCGCGCGCGCCGGCGACGCGCAGGCGTCCACCGGACGGTTCCTGCCGCTGCTGCAGCAAACCGCAGGCGCACTGGCCGCGATTCATGGAATGACCGTACAGGAGCTGCAGTTCCGCGATCACGCGCTCTACGCCACGGTCAGCGGCGACGACCTGCAGGCGCTCGATCGGCTGCGGACGTGGTTCGCGAGCCATCCGTCAACACGCATGGAAGTGCAGGACGCGGGCGCCAACGGCAATCGCATGCGCGCCGTGATCCGGGTGACCGCCGGATGACGCACACGGGCCGCATCAGCGCACGCCTTGCCGCCGACTGGCAGCGCGTGTGCGCGCGCTACGCGGCGCTGCAGCCGCGTGAACGACAGGTGCTGCTGATCGCGGGAGTGGTAGTGGCGCTCGCACTGGTCTACCTGGTGGCGTGGGAGCCCGTGGCGCGCGCGCGCAGATGCCGCCGCGCGGCTGGATGCCGCACGCAGCACCGCGACGCAGATCGCCCGGTTGGCCGCCACCGCGCCGCAGGCGCGTGGGGGCTCCGGCGCAGGACCCATCGGCGGCCAATCGCTGCTTACGGCCGGGGACCGCGCGAGCCGCGGCGTCGCCGGACTCGCGCCGCCCAGCCGCTTGCAGCCCGACGCGCAGGACAAGGTACGCGTCTGGTTTGACCGCGTGTCCTTCGATGCGCTTATGCGCTGGGTGCAGGCACTGCAGGCCGAGCACGGCGTGGTCGTCGACGCCCTCGACCTCAGCCGACGCGACGACGCGGGCCACGTCGAAGTCCGCGTGACGCTGCGCCCGGCGTGAAGATCCCCGCCCC
>DASVGQ010000136.1:0-14518 GCA_036379455.1 Nevskiaceae bacterium | reverse complement strand
GTCGGCCTCGACGATCGCCAGATCGATCTCGAACCCGTGCGCGATGGGCGCGAGCGCCACGCCCGGCGCGGACACTGATGCCCGTGCGGGTACCCACGGAGCGGATGCGCTTCGAACCCGCGCGGCCGGGAAGCTGCTTTGGGGGGACGGGCATGTTTTCCAGCAGCCAGAGTGAGCGGGGGCTGCGCGGCCCCGCCGTCGCGGTCGGCGTGGCGCTGCTCACGGCGCTCGTGCTGGCCGGCTGTGCCAGCCAGCCGGCGAAGGCGCCGGCGCCGCTCAACGGCATGCAGGCCACCTATCAGCGCGATGCCGGCGTCGGCGTGCCGTTGCAGACGCTGGCTCCCGCGCAGGTGGATAACTACCTGGGCAGCGAGGCCACGGCGCTGGAGCAGACGCGAGCCGCCTCGCCGGTCAACGCGCTGTGGAGCCCGCCGCAGAAAGACAGCGCGAGCCTGTCGTTGCGGCTGGACGCCGCGCGGTGGTTCGAGTTCGGCAGCGGCGAGCTGCGGCTGGAGGCGCTCGAACCCGGTGCGCAGCTGGCCGCGGTCATCGAGCGCTACCGGGCGCAGGTCGTGTGGGTCGTCGGTTACGGCGCAGACGGCGGCGTCTACAGCTTGGCGGCCAGGCGGGCCGCCAGCGTGGCTGCGCAGCTCGAGCGCCGGGGCGTGCCGCGGGCGCGCCTGCGCTTCATCTCGCGCGCGGATGCCGACGGTCGGCAGCCCGGCATCGAGATCGTGCTGGTGGCGCTGCGCACCGGGGCGGTGCCGGCGGCCTACGTGCCGCCGGCCTGACGCTGCGGTGACCTCCGAGAGCTGGGTTGGCGGCTTCCACGCGGTGCAGGCGTTGCTCGAACGCGACGACGCGCGGCCTCGCGAGATTCTGCTGGCCGACACGCGCCGCGATCGTCGCGCGCAGGAACTCTGCCAGCGGGCGCAGCGCGCGGGCGTGCCGGTACGGCGCGTGCCGCGTGCCGAGCTCGACCTGCGCGCGCCCGGCCTGCGCCACCAGGGCGTGCTGGCCGCCGCCGACGCGGCGACAGTGGACGGTGGCGAGGCGCTGGAGGTGGCGGCCACTCCCGATCGCCTGCTGCTGGCGCTCGACGGCGTGACCGATCCCCACAACCTCGGCGCCTGCCTGCGCAGCGCGGAAGCGGCCGGCGCCGCGGCGGTGCTGGTGCCGCGCGATCGCGCCGCGGGGCTGACGCCGGTCGCGCGCAAGGCCGCGGCCGGCGCCGCCGAGCGCGTGCCGGTCGCGTTCGTCACGAATCTCAGCCGTAGCCTGGAGACACTGAAGGCCAGCGGCCACTGGGTAGTCGGCCTCACGGGCGAGGCCGAGAAGTCGCTGTACGACGTCGACCTGCGCGGCCCGCTGGTGCTGGTGGTCGGCGCCGAAGGTAGCGGCCTGCGGCGCCTGACGCGCGAGCGCTGCGACCGCCTGGTGCGCATCCCGATGCGCGGCGGCATCGCCAGCCTCAACGTATCCGTAGCCGCGGCGGTCTGCCTCTATGAGGCCTTTCGCCAGCGCCTGGCGGGCGCCACGCCGCACTGAACCGCTGCTCAAAACACACCGCCCGGATCAGCGCACCTGCACCTGCAGCGGCATGCGTACCGTGTCCTTGCCGCCGTTCTTGGCGTCCACGTTGGGGGCGATCAGGAAGATGCGCGACGGGTCGACGTGCCCGCTGTTGACGAGGTAGGCACGCACGACGTCGGCGCGTGCCCTCGCGAGGCGCTCCAACGCGTTGGGCGGCGGCGGTGACGCGCTCACGAGCTGCGCGAGCGCGGCCTGCGCGACGCGCTGTTGCCAGGCCTCCTTGCTCTCGTCGGGCTTGCGCGGCACCGCCTCGTCGGCAGCCTTGTGGAACTGGTCACGGTAGGCGGCGAGCAGGCGCTTGGTGCCTTCCGCCGTGAGCGCCTCGTGCTGGTCGGAGCCCGGCCGTACGTGCGGCTCGCCGTTGAGGCGCGCGATGAGCAGGCGCTTCGCCAGCGCGGCCTGGTCGAGTGCCGGCACGGCCACGCCACCGACGTCGAGATTGAGATTCGGGCGCTTGGCCAGCGCGCCGGCGAGCGTGGTCAGGGATTTCTGCTCGGCGGGCGACAGGCCGCTTTGCCCGGCGTCGAAGCTGACGTGGTCGAGCTCATCACCGCTGCCCTCCACGAGTCCGGCGAGCAGCCGAAACGGCGAGGTCACAGCCTTGGTGATCAGGTTGACGAACACTTTCCAGATCAACGGGCCGATGGAGAACTGCGGGTCGTTGAGGTCGCCGTGCACCGGCAGGTCGAGCGAGATGACGCCGTCGGCGTTCTTCAGCAGCGCCACGGCCAGGCGCAGCGGCAGGCTGACGGCGTCGGGGCTGTCGACCCGATTGCCGAGCTCGAGCTGGTCGATCACTACGCTGTTCTGCCCCTGCATCAGGCCGTTGTGGATCTTGTAGGCGAGATCCAGGTTCACCTTGCCCTTCTTGATCTGGTAGCCCGCGAACTTCCCGGAGTAGGGCGAGAAGGCGGTCAGCTCGAGGTTCTTGAGCTTGGCGTCGACGTCGGCCGTCAGCTGCTTGCCGAGCGGGTTGATGCTGCCCTTGATGCTGATCGGCGCGAAGGCGCCGACGTCACCCTGCAGGTCGATCTTCGCGGCGTGCCCAGGACGGGTGGTGAAGCCGTCGATGCCGCCGTCGAGGTGCTGGATGCCAAGTGAGACGTTTGGCGTGAGCGAGTGGTCCGTGAAGCGCATCGCGCCCTGCTGGACCTTGATCTGGTCGATGGTGATCGGCATTGCGCCGGTACCGCGGCCGCTCTTTCCGGCGGGCGCTGCCTTGGCCGGTGCGCCGGCCTTGGGCGCCTCGTGGATCAGCACGTCGCTGATGTTCGTGCTGTGGTCGGGCGCGATGATCAGCCGGCCGAAGGGCTTGTCGAGCGTCACCGTGTGGATGGCGACGCCGGCGGGGTGGTTGCGGTAGCGGATGCCGGCGAGCGACAGCTGCGCCAGACGCACGAGCGGCTGGTGGTCGCGCGCGTCGTCGACGTTCAGCCGGGAGACGCTGGCGTCGCCGTCGAAGGACATCTCCGCCGTCTTGTCCTGCTGCCGGTAGCTGAGCTTGCCGTCGGCGCCGAGCACGCCGTCCTTGATGACGATGCGCGCGAAGGGTTCGACGTAGGACTGGAAGGAGTCGAGCTGCAGGCCGGCGAGCTTGAACTGCATCTGCGCGGCGAGCGGCTTGAGCTCCACCGACCCCGCGGCGTGCAGTTTTCCGCCGTTGACGTTCAGGTCGGCCTGCACGCTCACCGGCTTGTCGTTCGCGGAGGAGTAGCCCTGCACCTGCAGCGCGATGTCGCTGGCGATGAGATGGGTCGGCCGCGCCGTGGAGTCATCGGTGAGCGCCACGCGGTAATCGTGGATGGCGACATCGGCGACCTTGATCGCCATCGGCGGCGCGGCGACGGTGGGCTTGCGCTCCGCGGTGGGCGCTGTGGCGCCGGATGCCGGCATGAGCAGCGTGACGAGGTCGAGCTGGTGCTGCTTGTCGAGCACGCCGCGGACGCGGCCGCCGGTGCTCTGCACGGAAGCGATGTCGACGGTGCGGCGCGCGAGGTCGAAGTCCAGTCCGCCCACGTCGAGCTTCGGGATCGACACCAGCGGGTCGCCGCCGCCGACACGTGTCAGCGCCAGTTTCGTCAGGGCGATCTTGCCCTCGTGCAGCGCCAGCTCGAGGCCGTGGTCACCCTGCCGCATCGCATACTGCGTGCCGACGTCGAGCGTGCCGCCGCTCAGGACGACCTTGAAGCGGTTGCTGACGTAGGGCCAGAACTGCGCCAGGTGCAGGCCGGAGATGTCGAGCTGACCCTTCGAGCGCAGCGGATTGAGGCCGAGGGTGCCGTGCCACGCCAGCTTCTGGTCGGTGCCGATGGTGGCCAGCAGCCGGTATTCGCCATGGCTGTCCGGCTCGGTGCTGAGATTGGTCAGGTGCAGGTTGATGGCGTCGAGCGCGGTATGGAAATCCCGGCCCTGTGACTGATCGGCGTAGGCGATGTGGCCGTTCGTGATCCGCAGGTCGTCGATGAACACCAGCGGCAGCTCTTCCTTCTTCTTGTCTTGCGGTTTCGCGGCGCGGGACTTGGCATCGGGCTTGAGCAGCGCCGCGAAGTTGAGCTTGCCGTCGCGGTCGATGCTGGCGCTGATGCTCGGTGCATCCACGTGGATCCAGCCGAAGTCGATGCGGCGGCGCGCGAACTGCATGGGGTTGTAGTTGATGTCGAGGTGGGCGAAGTGCAGCAGCGTCTGGCGCTGGGCGGAGCGCAAGGTGAAGTCGTCGGCCTGCAGGTCGAAGGTGAAGGGGTTGAAGCGAACCTTGCCGATCGTCGCCGCGCCGGTCGTGTATTTCGCGACCTGCTTGGGCACCTGCCATTGCAGGACGGCGGGTACCGCGAGAAAGCCGAGCGCGGCGTAGAGGCCGACGAGCACGACCACCACCACCAGCACCCGTCGCCACCAACTGCCCCAGAGGATGTTGCCGACCCGGGTTGCAGTTCCCATGTGCGTAGCCGCCCTCGGCGAATCCGTGTTTTCATACGCCCCGACGACGAGGCGCGCCCTGCGGCCAGTTTATACGCGGGCGTGGGAGCGACGCGCGGTGCGCGTGGCCGTGCGCGCACAATGGCGCGCCCGGCGAGCCGCGCGGGAGCTATCGGGGGCCACGCGGGCGGCGGTTGCGGACACCCAACTTAACGCAGTGATCCGCTATCGTGCGGCATCGCCGCCGTCGACGGGGGCACGTGCGGGTCGCGGCAACAGGCATGACGAAGAATTTCAAGCGGTACGTGGCACTGCTGGTGCTGCTCGTGCTGGTGGCCGCCGTGGCGCTGGTCCTGATCGAACGCCGCTCCGTCGCACAGCCGGCGGCGGGTGCGCGGCACAGCGGCGCCTTCGGCGCGATGGCGGTGCCGGTGGACGTCGCCCCGGTCAGCCAGCGCGACCTGCCGGTCTATCTCAACGGACTCGGCACTGTGCAGGCCTACAACACCGTCACGGTGGTGCCGCAGGTCAGCGGACAGCTCATCAGCGTGCCCTTCCACCAGGGCGACGAGGTGAAGAAGGGACAGCTGCTGGCGAAGATCGACCCGCGCACCTACAAGGCGACGCTCGACCAAGCCAAGGCCAAGCTGGCGCAGGACCAGGCCAACCTCGCGAGCGCCAAGCTCGATCTCAGCCGCTACACGCGGCTGGCGCCCTCCGGGTACGTCTCCGGCCAGCAGCTCAGCCAGCAGCAGGCGCAGGTCGCGTCCGGCGAGGCGCTGGTCCAGGCCGACCGCGCGGCCGTCGAGTCGGCCGCGGTGCAGCTGTCCTACACCGACATCGTGTCTCCCATCGAGGGCCGGCTGGGGCTGCGGCTGGTCGACGTCGGCAACGTGGTGACGCCGGGCCAGGGCAGCGGCATCGTCGTCGTCACGCAGATGAAGCCGATCTACGTAACCTTCACGCTGCCCGAGCAGAACCTCGAGCAGGTGCTCGCGGCCGGCGCGCATCCGCCGGTGACGGCGCTCGACCGCGGCAACAGCGGCAGGCTGGCGACCGGCACCCTGACCGCCGTGGACAACCAGATCAACCAGGCGACCGGCACCATCGAGCTCAAGGCGACTTTCGCCAACTCGAACGAGAAGCTGTGGCCAGGGCAGTTCGTCAACGTGAGGCTGCTGGCGGCGACGCTGGCGCATGCCGTCGTCGTGCCGGTGACGGCCGTGCAGCAGGGGCCTGACGGCACCTACGTGTACCTGCTTGGCGATGATCACAAGGTGGCGATGCAGCCGGTCGAGACGGGCGTGACGCAGGGCGGTTTCGTGCAGATCACGAAGGGCTTGCGGCTCGGCCAGCAGGTGGTGGTCGATGGCCAGTACCGACTCAAGCCGGGCGCAACGGTCAAGCCGCAGGAAGTGACGCCGGCGGCGGCCGCCTCGGTGGCCGCGCCCGTCCCCACGGCGCCCTGATCGCGCGGCTGCCCGCCGCCCGCGGTTCATGAGCATCTCCCGCATCTTCATCGATCGGCCGATCGCCACCTCGCTGCTGATGGTGGCGGTGCTGCTGCTCGGCGTGCTGGGCTACCGCGCGCTGCCGGTGTCGGCGCTGCCGGAGGTCGACTTCCCGACCATCCAGGTGACGACGGTCTATCCGGGCGCCAGCCCCGACGTGATGGCCGCACTGGTGACCACGCCGCTGGAGCTGCAGTTCGGCCAGATCGCCGGGCTGCAGGCGATGACCTCGAACAGCTCCTTCGGCGTGTCGACCATCACGCTGCAGTTCGACCTGTCGCGCAACATCGACAACGCCGCGCAGGACGTGCAGTCGGCCATCAACGCGGCGCAGGGCACGCTGCCGCGCAACCTGCCGTACCCGCCGGTGTACAACAAGGTGAATCCGGCCGACGCGCCCATCCTGACGCTGGCGGTGACCTCCGACGCGATGCCCTTGTCGCAGGTCGCCAACCTCGCCGACACCTTGATCGCGCAGAAGGTCTCGCAGGTGCCGGGCGTCGGCCTCGTAAACGTCGAGGGCAACCAGAAGCCGGCCGTGCGCGTGGAGGTGAACCCGGCCGCCATCGCCTCGCTCGGCTTGTCGCTCGAGGATATCCACACCGCGCTGACGCAGGCCAACGTCAACCAGCCGAAGGGCAGCTTCAATGGCCCGGCGCAGAGCTTCACCATCGGCGCCAACGACCAGATCGCCTCGGCCGATCAGTATCGTTCGATCATCGTCGCCTACGAGAACGGCGCGCCGGTGCGCCTGTCGGACGTCGCGAAGGTCTACAACGGCGTCGAGGACGACCAGGTCGCGGCGTGGGCCAACGGCAAGCCGGCGATCCTCATCGACGTGCTGCGCCAGCCGGGCGCCAACATCATCTCCGCCGCCGACGGCGTGAAGGCGCTGCTGCCGCAGCTCGCCTCGTCGATTCCGCCATCGGTGCACGTCAACGTGCTCGCCGACCGCACGCAGACCATCCGCGCCTCGGTGCGCGACGTGCAGTTCACGCTGCTCATCACCGTGGCGCTGGTGGTGATGGTGATCTTCCTGTTCCTGCGCAAGCTGTGGGCGACGATCATCCCCAGCGTGGCGCTGCCGCTGTCCATCATCGGCACCTTCGGCGTGATGGCGCTGCTCGGCTTCTCGCTCGACAACCTGTCGCTCATGGCGCTGACGGTGGCGACCGGCTTCGTCGTCGACGACGCCATCGTGATGATCGAGAACATCGTGCGTTTCATCGAGGCCGGCGAGGATCCGGTGCAGGCGGCGCACAAGGGCGCCAGGCAGATCGGCTTCACGGTGGTGTCGCTGACGGTGTCGCTGATCGCTGTGTTCATCCCGCTGCTGCTCATGGAAGGGCTGATCGGGCGGCTGTTCCGCGAGTTCGCCATCGTGCTGTCGATCGCCGTGGCGATCTCGGCGCTGGTGTCGCTGACGCTTACGCCGATGATGTGCGCGCGGCTGCTCAAGGCCGAGCCGAAGGATCACCGCCACGGGCGCCTGTACCAGTGGAGCGAGCGGGTGTTCGACGTCGGCCTGATGGCCTACGAGCGCAGCCTGCGCCTGGTGCTGCGGCACCGCTTCGCGACGCTGATGGTGGCCTTCGCCACGCTGGTGCTGACCATCGCGTTGTACTTCGTCGTGCCCAAGGGGCTGCTGCCGCAGCAGGACACGGGCCTGCTGATCGGCATCTCCGAGGCACCGCAGACGATCTCCTTCCCCGCCATGTGGGCGCGCAGCCAGAAGCTCGCCGAAGTCGTGCGCGCCGACCGCGACGTGCAGAGCGTGGCGGCGTTCGTCGGCGCCGGGACGGTGAACCCGACGCTCAACCAGGGGCGGCTGACGATCGTCCTGAAGCCGCGCGACGAGCGCCACGACAGCCTGCAGGAAACGATGGGCCGCATCCGCCGCGAGGCCGGCAAGGTGAGCGGTATCTCGCTGTTCCTGCAGCCGGTGCAGGACCTGCAGATCAACAGCACCATCAGCCCGACGCAGTACCAGTACGTGCTGCAGGACATCGACGCCGGCGAGCTCGCGCAGTGGACGCCGAAGCTGGTTGACGCACTGTCGCAGGCGCCGGGCTTCGTCGACGTTTCCAGCAACGAGCAGGCGCAGGGCCTGCAGCTCGACCTGCACATCAACCGCGACGCGGCCAGCCGCCTCGGGGTGCCGATGCAGGCCATCGACGACACGCTCTACGACGCCTTCGGCCAGCGGCAGGTGTCGACGATCTACACGCAGACCAACCAGTACCGCGTGGTGATGAGCGTGCCGCCGGATTTCCGCAACGACCCGCGCGCGCTGGACAAGCTCTACGTGAAGGCCAACGACGCGACGCCGGCGTTGACCAACCCGACGACTTCCAACCCCAACTCGATCGGCCAGATTCCGACCGCCATCGCCTCGTCGCCTTCCAGCATGGTGCCGCTGTCAGCCGTGGCGAGCATGCGCATCGGTACCGGCCCGCTGGTCGTGACGCACGAGGAGGGCCTGCCGGCGAACACCGTGTCCTTCGATCTCTCGCCCGGCGTGTCGCTGTCGCAGGCGCTGCCCGAGATCGCCAAGACAGAGCGGGAGATCGGCTTCCCCGACACCATCCGCACGCGTTTCTCGGGCACCGTGTCAGCCTTCCAGGAAGCCGAACGCAGCACGCCGTGGCTGATCCTCGCCGCGGTCATCGTGATCTACATCGTGCTGGGCGTGCTGTACGAGAGCTACATCCACCCGCTGACGATCCTCTCGTCCCTGCCGTCGGCGGGCGTCGGCGCGCTGCTGGCGCTGATGCTGATGGGCCAGGAGCTGTCGATCGTGTCCCTGGTCGGCATCATCCTCTTGATCGGCATCGTCAAGAAGAACGCAATCATGATGATCGACTTCGCCCTGCAGGCCGAGCGCGAGGAGGGCAAGTCGCCGGAGGACTCGATCTTCCAGGCCTGCGTGCTGCGCTTCCGGCCGATCATGATGACCACCATGGCGGCGCTGCTGGGCGCGCTGCCGTTGGCGCTCGGCAGCGGCGTGGGCGCTTCGCTGCGCACGCCGCTCGGTATCGCCATCGTCGGCGGGTTGCTGCTGTCGCAGCTGCTGACGCTCTACACCACGCCGGTCATCTACCTGTATCTCGACCGCTTCAACCGCCGCACGGCGCGCCACATGATGCCGACGCATGCGTCGGCGCATGTGCCGACGGACGGGGCTTGAGCGCGGCGTGAACATCAGCGGCCCCTTTATCCGTCGGCCGATCGCGACGACGCTGCTGGCCGTCGGCGCGCTGATCCTCGGCCTGGTGGCCTATACGCAGCTGCCGGTGGCCGCGCTGCCCCAGGTGAACCTGCCCTTCATCTTTGTCTCCGCGACCCAGCCGGGCGCCAGCCCGCAGACCATGGCGGCAACCGTCGCCACGCCGCTCGAGCGCCATCTCGGCAGCATCGCCGGCGTGAGCGACATGGTGTCGACCAGCAGCCTCGGCAGTGCCAACGTCATCCTGCAGTTCGACCCGTCGCGCAGCGTCGAGGGCGCGGCGCGCGACGTGCAGGCCGCCATCAACGCCGCGGCGCCCGACCTGCCGGCGGGCCTGCCTTCGCCGCCGGGTTACCGCAAGGCCAACCCGTCGGCAGCGCCGATCCTGATCCTGGCGATGACCTCGCCGACCATGAGCGTGCAGGACCTCTACACGGTGGCCAACAACGTTGTCGGCCAGCGCATCCGCCAAGTGGCCGGCGTGGCGGAAGCGGAGGTGGAAGGCGGCGCGAACCCGTCCGTGCGGGTGTCGGTCAATCCGGCGCAGCTGGCCGGCATGGGCCTGACGATGGACGACGTGCGCCAGGCGATCGTCAATGCCACCGACTACGCGCCGAAGGGCTCGTTGACGGACGGCGACCGCAACATCGTCATCGGCGCCAACGACCAGGTGCAGGACGCCGACCAGTACGGCAACATCATCCTCACCAGCCGCAGCGGCCATCCGGTGCGCCTGTCGTCGGTGGCGACGATCACGCCGGGCCAGCAGAACAACCAGCAGGCGGCGTGGTTCAACAACCATCGCGCCGTGCTGATCATGGTGCGCAAGCAGCCGGACGCGAACGTCATCAAGACCGCCGACGCCGTCAAGGCGCTGCTGCCGCAGCTCAAGCAGTGGCTGCCGCCGGGCGCCGAGCTGTCGCTGGCCGCAGACCGTACGCAGACCATTCGCGCCTCGGTCAACGAGGTGCAGATCACGCTGCTGATCGCGCTGGCGCTCGTCGTCATGGTGATGTTCCTGTTCCTGCGGCGGCTGGTGCCGACGCTGATCGCCGGCGTGACCGTGCCGCTCGCGATCGCCATCACCTTCGCGGCCATGTGGCTGGCCGGCTATACGCTCGACAACCTCTCGCTCATGGCACTGACGATCTCCGTCGGCTTCGTCGTCGACGACGCGATCGTCGTCATCGAGAACGTCGTGCGGCACCTGGAGAAGGGCGAGCCGCCGCTCGAGGCGGCGCTGCACGGCGCGAGGGAGATCGGCTTCACCGTGGTGGCGATGAGCACGTCGCTCGTCGCGGTGTTCGTGCCGCTGTTGTTCATGGGCGGCATCCTCGGCACCTTCTTCGGCGAGTTCTCCGGCACGCTGACGATGGCCATCGTCGCCTCGATGGTGGTCTCACTGACGCTCACGCCGAGCCTGTGCGGGCGCTTCCTGCGCGCGGCGCCACCGCAGGCCCGGCCCAATGCGATCGCGCGCGGTGCCGAGGCCGGATTCGCCGCCGTGCATGGCGCCTACGCGGCCGGCCTGCGCTGGGCGCTGCGCCATCGAGTGCTCATGTTTGCGGCCACCTTCGGCGCGCTCGGCCTGACGATGTGGCTCTATACGGCGGTGCCCAAGGGCCTGTTCCCGCAGCAGGACACCGGCCAGATGATGGGCACGGTCATGGCCAGCCCGAGCATCAGCTTCGACGCCATGTCCACGCGCATCGAGCAGGCGACGAAGATCCTGATGGCCGACCCCGCGGTGGCGACCGTCTCGGCCTTCACGGGCGGCAGCGGCTGGCGCGCCGGCAGCAACCGCGGATCGCTGTTCGTCGCGCTCAAACCCTGGCCGCAGCGCCATGAGAGCGTCGACCAGGTGATCAACCGCCTGCGCCCGGAGTTCGCCAAGCTCGTCGGCGTCAACATCTTCATGCGTCCGGTGCAGGACCTGCACGCCGGCAGCGGCAGCGGCAACGCCTCCTTCACCTACGCGCTGCGCGGCGACAGCCTCGAGGAGCTCTACGCCTGGGCCCCG
Organism: Nevskiaceae bacterium; assembly: GCA_036379455.1. GTDB lineage: Bacteria > Pseudomonadota > Gammaproteobacteria > Nevskiales > Nevskiaceae > SCRT01. The sequence continues at coordinate 3,252 of DASVGQ010000136.1, read as the reverse complement.
CGGCTGGAAGCGAAGCTCAAGACTTCGCCGCTGTTCGAGGACGTCAACTCGGACCTCGACAAGGCCGCGCCGCAGGTCAACGTGGAGATCGACCGCAACACCGCCTCGCGGCTCGGCGTGCCGATCGCGGCGATCGATACCGCCCTCAACAACTCCTTCGCGCAGCGCCAGGTGGCGACGATCTACGACGCGCTCGACACCTACCGCGTAGTGCTGGTGGCCGACCCGCAGTTCCAGCTGTCTCCCGAGGACTTCAATCAGGTGTACGTCAAGACGCGCGGCGGCGAGGCGGTGCCGCTGAGCACCGTCGCCCACATGCGCTACGGCGTGGCGCCGCTGAGCGTGTCGCACGAAGGCGGCTTCCCGGTCGTCAACATCTCCTACAATCTCGCGCCCGGCGTGTCGCTCGGGCAGGCGACGCAGGCCATCGGCAACGCCATGCTCGAGCTGCACATGCCCGGCACCATCCACGGCGGCGGCGCCGGCAACCTCAAGCTGTTCCAGCAGCAGGCCTCGCAGGAGCCGGTGCTGGTGCTGGCAGCCATCTTCGTCATCTATATCGTGCTCGGCATCCTCTACGAGAGCCTCGTGCACCCGATCACGATCCTCTCCACGCTGCCGTCGGCCGGCCTCGGCGCGCTGCTCGCGCTCATCCTGTTCCACTCCGAGCTCGACGTCGTATCGACCATCGGCATCATCCTGCTGATGGGCATCGTGCAGAAGAACGCGATCCTGATGATCGACTTCGCGCTGCAGGCGAAGCGCCGGCGCGGCCTCGCGCCGGTGGACGCGATCTACGAGGCTTGCCTGGTGCGCTTCCGTCCGATCGTCATGACTTCGCTGGCGGCCATGCTCGGCGCGTTGCCGCTGGCCATCGGCATTGGCACCGGCTCGGAGCTGCGCGTGCCGCTGGGCATCTCGATCGTCGGTGGCCTGTTCGTGTCGCAGTTCCTGACGCTGTTCACCACGCCGGCGTTCTATCTGGCGTTTGAATGGCTGTCCGCGCAGTGGCGGCGCCGTGTGCTGCACCGCCCGGCGGAAGCCGCTGCCTGAGGTGGCGCGCGGGCCGCGGATCAGTTCGTCGCGCGTGCCGCGCAGGCCGCCGGCAGGTTCTGCGGCGCGAGCGTGCCGGAGCATTTCCACGTGATGGAGCCGGAGGAGATTTCGGGCTCCATCACCAGCGTCTGCGTGCGCAGCGCAAGCTGGGTGTCGGGCGTATCGAAGGTCGCCTCGACGCGCCCGCCCGACAGCACGCGCACCGCGTTCACGTAGCGGCCCGTGTCGGCGCCGCGGGGCGGCAGGCCGACTTCCGCGTTGTCGTCCGGCAGCGCGCCGCGCTCCACGTAGTACTCCGTGACCGCGTTGGTGGCCGTCTCGACCAGCGAGAAGCCCTCGGCCGCCTGCGCGCGCACGAGGTGCCCCTGGCAGCCGGGCGTCATGCCGACCGAGACCAGTCCCAGCAGGGCGGCACCCACGGCCAGAAGCGTGGAGCGCGGGGTGCGATGCGGAGCTGGGCGGGCGGCTGAGGCCATGGCGTGGGCCGGCGTGACGTGTGTACCGGGATGGAGCAACCGGTGTGCCGGATCGGCGCGCGACGCGCCTCCGGCGGATCACCGGCGCGCGGCGGCGGATGAGCGGTGGGGCGCGCCGAGCGTCCGTCAGGACGTGACTTTCCTCGTCACTTTCAGGGCCAGCCGCGGCGCGGCAGGAGTGGACAATCCTGTCCGTTCACGCCCACGACCGGCGGCGTGGATGGAGGGCGCAGGCGCGCGGAATATAATGCGAGGTTATAACGAATCTGTTTGTAATGGCTTCCGGGAGGACGCGACATGAAGCTGCGGCAGCTGGTGTACGTCAGGGAGGTCGCGCAGCGCGGGCTCAACGTGACCGCGGCGGCCGAGGCGCTCTACACCTCGCAACCGGGGGTGTCCAAGCAGATCCGCATGCTCGAAGACGAGCTCGGCGTCGACATCTTCGAGCGCAACGGCAAGCATCTCGCGAGCATCACGCCGGCCGGCAAGCGCATCCTCGACTACACCGAGCGCCTGTTGCAGAACGTGCGCAACATCGAGACGGTCGCCAGCGAGTACCGCGAGGTGGACAACGGCGAGCTGTCGCTGGCCACCACGCACACGCAGGCGCGCTACGCGCTGCCGCCGACCATCAAGACCTTCCGGAGTAAATACCCGAAGGTGCGCCTGCAGATCCGCCAGGGTTCGCCGCCGCAGATCGCCGGCATGGCGGCGGACGGGGACGCGGACTTCGCCATTGCGACAGAGGCGCTGGAGCACTTCCAGCAGCTCGTGATGCTGCCGTGCTACCGCTGGAACCGCTGCGTGCTGGTGAAACCCGACCACCCGCTGGCGAAGGTCCAGCGCCTCGAGCTGCGCGACGTCGCGGCCTGGCCGATCGTCACCTACACCTTCGGCTTCACCGGTCGCTCCAAGCTCGACAAGGCCTTCGGCGCCCAGCAGCTCAAGCCCGAGGTGGTGCTCACCGCCGTCGACGCGGACGTCATCAAGACCTACGTGCGGCTCGGCCTCGGCATCGGCATCGTCGCGGACATGGCCTGGGATCCGAAGGAGGACGCAGACCTCGTGCGCCTGTCGGCCGACCACCTCTTCGAGCCCAGCACCACGCACATCGGCTTCCGCTACGGCAGCTTCCTGCGCGGCTACATGTACGACTTCATCGGCTGGTTCGCGCCGCACCTCACGCGCAAGGTGATCGACGAGATCGGCGCCATCGCGGACCCCGCTGAGCGCCAGGCGCGCACCGCGCGGCTCAACGCCGAGCTGGAGCCGGTGTAACAGGGCGCCGCTCGGCGATCGTTGCACCGGCAGCGACCACCGGTGGCGGGGCACGGCAAGAGGCGTCTCCTGCCCCACGATGCGAATCTGCACGAGGGCGAAGATTGACGGCGTTGAGCCTGTCCACGTGGACCTGCTGTCCAGCGCCGCTGACCCGACGGCACGCCTGTGCGTCAGCTCCGGGCAGGCTACGTCGGCATTTGAGCAGTGCGCCGATCGACGAGTTCCCCGGATCCCACTCCATCGCGTTCGTGAGTGGAGCAAAGGTGGGGTTGCCTGGAAGTGGACGTGGCGCCCGTCGTCACGGGCCAGGGTTCTACGCCACTGGACCGGGCACAGCCGTAGAGCATGCGGAAGAAACGTCAGGCGTCTGGGTCGGTCAGTTCGTGCCAACAGCACGCAGCGATTCGGGCGCAGGTCTTGCGACGGCGGCTCCCGTATA
>DASVGQ010000135.1:0-4173 GCA_036379455.1 Nevskiaceae bacterium | reverse complement strand
CGGCGAGCCGTCCATTGCCGCAGCCTGGAGAGATCTGCGGCAGCAGCACGTCAACCGGCTGCTCGTGCTGCCGCTGTTCCCGCAGTACTCGGGCGCCACGGTCGGCACGGTGATGGAAGCGGTGTTCGCGGTGCTGCGCGGCAGCCGGGACATGCCCGCCGTGCGCACCGTGCACGACTACCACGACGCTCCCGGCTACATCGACGCGCTGGCGACGCAGGTCCGCGAACACTGGAACCGCCGGGGTCGCGGCCGCCATCTGCTCCTGTCCTTCCACGGCCTGCCGCGGCGCTACGTCGACAAGGGCGATCCCTACCACGCACAGTGCCTCGAGACCTCCCGGCTGCTGGCGAGCGCGCTGGAACTCGAGGAGGCCGACTGGTCCGTTTCCTTCCAGAGCCGCTTCGGGCGCGCGCCGTGGCTGCAGCCGTATACGGACACCACGCTTGTCCACCTCGCGCACAGCGGTACGGGCGTCGACGTGCTGTGCCCGGGCTTCGCCGCTGACTGCCTGGAAACCTTGGAGGAGGTCGATATCCGCTATCGCGCGCTGTTCGCCGCCCATCACGGCCAGGACTTCGAACGCATCCCGGCGCTCAACGCAAGCGACGCGCACCTGGTTGCGCTGGCGGACATCGTCACCCGTGAGCTGGCCGGCTGGATGACGCCCACGGCGACGCTGTCCGGTGCGTCGGACGCGGCTGGAGCGCGACCGCGCCACGGTTGGTGACGCCCTGACCACGACGTTCGGTACGCCGCCGCGGACGCTTGCGGCACCCCGCCCGCTCTGCGAGGCTGCGTGCCCCGGAACCGAGGCGCGGCGTGCACACATTCCTTCTCGACTACGGTCTGTTCCTCGCGCAAGCCGCCACCATCGTGGTGGCCATCGCGATCGTGCTGGCACTCATGGCGCGCCTCGTGGTCGCCGCGCGCGGCAGCCGCGGGCGGGAGGGCCTCGAAGTCCGGGACCTGAACCGGGAGCTCGGCGACGCGGCGGAATCCCTCCAGGAGGCGCTGCTCGACCGCCGCGGCCCCAAGCGGTACCGCAGGCAGCGCAAAGCGAAGGACAAGGCGCGCCGCGCCGGCGCCGATCGGCCGCGCCTGTTCGTTCTCGACTTCAAGGGTGATCTGGCGGCCTCGCGGACGGCGGCGCTGCGGCATGAGATCAGCGCCATTCTCCAGGTCGCCACGCCGCAGGACGAGGTGCTGTTGCGGCTGGAAAGCAGCGGCGGCATGGTGCACGGCTACGGCCTGGCGGCCTCGCAGCTGCACCGCCTGCGGGAACACGGTGTACCCCTCACCGTGGCCGTCGACAAGGTCGCCGCCAGCGGCGGCTACATGATGGCCTGCGTCGCGAATCGCATCATCGCCGCGCCCTTCGCGGTCCTCGGATCAATCGGTGTCGTCGGGCAGCTGCCGAACTTCCACCGCTGGCTGCAGAAGAACGACATCGACATGGAGCTGCACACGGCCGGTGAGTACAAGCGCACGCTGACGATGTTCGGCGAGAACACCGAGGCAGCGCGGACGAAGTTCCTCGCCGAGCTGGAAGACACGCACGCCCTGTTCAAGGCCTTCGTCGCGGACCATCGTCCGCAGGTTCCGCTGAACGAGGTGGCCACCGGCGCGCACTGGTACGGCTCGGAAGCGCTCGGGCTGCGGCTGGTCGATGCCTTGCAGACCAGCGACGACTACCTGCTGCAGCGCGGCGCCGACCGCGGCGTATACGGCGTCCGTTGGCGGGTACGCCATACACTATGGCAACGTCTGTCGGGATCGACGGCCGCTTCGACATCACTTGCTGCAGCCGTGGCGCGCCTGTGGCGGGGGCCGCGAAACTAGCGGATATGGCTACGGTCACAGCGCCGCGAGCCCCGCCGCTTTTGACGAAACTCATCTGAACAACAAGGATCGACCGATGTTCCTCAACCGATATTTCAAAGGCCTTGCTGGCGCCACCACTCTGGCGATTGTGGCAACCGTCGGCGCGGCCATGCTCGTCACCGTAGTGCCCGAGCGCGCCGAGGCGCACATCCCCATCGCGCTGATGGCGCCGACGGCCAACGGCCAGGAACCGTCGCTGGCGCCGATGCTCAAGAACGTGCTGCCCGCGGTGGTCAACATCGCCGTCAGCGGCACGGTCACCGTCAACAACCCGCTGATGCAGGATCCCTTCTTCCGGCACTTCTTCGGCGTGCCGAATCAACCGCAGGAGAAGGAGCAGATGCAGGCCATCGGCTCCGGCGTGATCGTCGACGCGGCCAAGGGCTACATTCTGACGAACAACCATGTCGTGGCCGGGGCGAACAGCATCAAGGTCACGCTCAAGGACGGACGCACCTTCACGGCCAAGCTGATCGGCCGTGACAAGCTCACCGATCTCGCGGTGCTGCAGATCAAGGCAGACAAGCTTACCGCCCTGCCGATCGCCGATTCCGGCAACCTGCAGGTGGGCGACTTCGTCGTCGCCATCGGCGACCCCTTCGGCCTCGGCCAGACCGTCACCGCGGGCATCGTCAGCGCGCTGGGCCGCACGACCAGCGTCGACGGCTATCAGGACTTCATCCAGACCGACGCCTCCATCAACCCCGGCAACTCGGGTGGCGCGCTCGTCAACCTCAAGGGCGAGCTGGTCGGCATCAACAGCGAGATCCTGTCGCGCTCGGGCGGCAACATCGGCATCGGCTTTGCCATCCCCAGCGACCTGGCGCGCACGGTGATGGCCGAGCTCATCAAGCACGGCAAGATCAACCACGGCCAGATCGGCGTCATGATCCAGAACCTGACGCCGGAACTCGCCAAGGCACTCGGCGTGAATGCAGAGCACGGCGTGGTGGTATCGAAGGTCATCCCCGGATCGCCCGCCGAGAAGGCCGGCATCAAGACCGAAGATGTCATCGTCTCGGCCAACGGCCGCAAGATCACGAACGCGCTGCAGCTGCGCAACGCGGTCGGGCTGCTGGAGGTCGGGCAGACCGTCAAGCTCGGCGTGATGCACAACAACAAGCTGCGCGACATCGACGTCACGGTCGGCAAGATCGAGAACATGACCGCGGCCAACACGAGCGACCTGTTCGCGGCGCTGCAGGGCGCAAGCTACGCGCCGCTGACGCAGCCTAACGACAGCGGCGTCCAGCGCGGCATCGTCGTCAGCGACGTGCAGCCGGGGTCGCCGGCCGAGCAGGCCGGATTGCAGGACGGGGACGTGATCGTGAGCGTCAACCGCCACCCGGTCTCGACCATCGAGGAATTCCAGAAGCTGGCCGGCAAGAACCAGCAGCAGGTGCTGCTGCGGGTCGCGCGCGACGGCGGCGCGCTGTTCCTTCTGCTGACGAACTGAAGGAGGACTTCCGGCGCCATCGGCGGCCCGCCGGTGGCGCCGGCACGGGCGCTATACTCGCCGCCGGGAGCAGACTGGACACCATGTTCGACGCCGAACTCAAACAGCTCGAAATGCGCGTGCAGACGCTGATCGCCGCCTATCAGCAGGTACAGCTTGAGCGGCAGCACGCCGCCCAGGAACGTGACCACCTGCAGACCGTCAACGCTGAGCTGCGGGCGCACATCGTCGGCATCGTCGAGCGGCTGCGCGCGCTCGAGGGCGCCGACACGCCGCAGGATAGCGTTCCATGACGCCCGAAGCGGACCCCGGCAAGGATGTGCTCAACGTGACGGTGCGCATCATGGGGCGCGAGTACACCGTGTCCTGTCCACGCAACGAGCACGAGGCGCTGGTCACCTCGGCCGACAATCTCAACGAGCGCATGAACGCCGTGCGGCGCCGCGGCAAGGCTCTGGGGGCAGAACGCATCGCGGTCATGGTGGCACTCAACCTGACGCGCGAAGTGCTGGCCCTGCAGGGAACCAGCGGCGTGGTCCCGGAAGATCGCGAGGATCTGGAGCGCATCCAGCGCCTCATCACCGACATCGACGGCACGCTCAGCGCCGAAGCCTGACCGCGGCGAGCGGTTCGTGTTATCGTCCGGGCGTGTCTCCTGCGGTGCGCGGTGGTTCTTCTCAAAACCCTTGAGCCTAACGCTACGTTACGGGAGCCAGCCCCGCGTACGGAGTGCATGTCCGCACTACAGCGGAACGCCCGACTACGTGGTCAGGCACCCACTTGAGACTCTGTCTCAAGGTCGATGAAGGATGCCGGCAGCCGCGGGAGACACC
>DASVGQ010000134.1:0-2213 GCA_036379455.1 Nevskiaceae bacterium | reverse complement strand
CGTGGTGCTGCGCGAAGACGACATCATGGCCGTCTTCTCCAAGTAACCGCTCCACCAACAGCTGAGGAACAAGATCATGGCAGCAAAAGAAGTGAAGTTCTCCGCCGACGCCCGCAATCGCATGGCGGTCGGCGTGAATGTCCTGGCGAATGCGGTGAAGGTGACGCTGGGTCCGAAGGGCCGCAACATCGTGCTGGACAAGTCCTTCGGCGCGCCGACCGTCACCAAGGACGGCGTTTCGGTCGCCAAGGAGATCGAGCTCAAGGACAAGTTCGAGAACATGGGCGCGCAGCTCGTGAAGGAAGTCGCTTCCAAGACTTCCGACGCAGCCGGTGACGGCACCACGACGGCCACCGTGCTGGCGCAGGCGATCTTCGCGGAAGGCCTGAAGTCCGTCACCGCGGGCGTCGACCCGATGGACATCAAGCGCGGCATCGACAAGGGCGTCGAGGCGGTCACCGCCGAGCTCAAGAGCATGTCCAAGCCCTGCAAGGACCGCAAGGCGATCGCGCAGGTCGGCACCGTCTCCGCGAACTCCGACGAGGCGGTCGGCGAGATCATCGCCAAGGCGATGGACACCGTCGGCAAGGAAGGCGTCATCACCGTCGAGGATGGCTCGGGGCTGGAAGACGAGCTCGAGGTCGTCGAAGGCATGCAGTTCGATCGCGGCTATCTGTCGCCGTACTTCATCAACAACGCGCAGTCGCAGCAGGTTGAGCTGGAAAGCCCGTTGATCCTCATCCACGAGAAGAAGATCAGCAACATCCGCGAGCTGCTGCCGGTGCTGGAAGCGGTTGCCAAGCAGGGCAAGCCGCTGCTGATCGTCGCCGAGGACGTCGACGGCGAGGCGCTGGCCACGCTGGTCGTCAACAACCTGCGCGGCATCCTCAAGGTCGCCGCCGTCAAGGCGCCGGGCTTTGGTGACCGCCGCAAGGAAATGCTCAAGGACATCGCGATCCTGACCGGTGGCCAGGTGATCTCCGAGGAGCTCGGGTTGTCGCTGGAGAAGGTCTCCGTCAACGATCTGGGTACCGCCAAGAAGGTGCAGATCACGAAGGAGAACACCACCATCATTGACGGCGCCGGCGCCAAGAAGGACATCCAGGCGCGCGTGCAGGAGATCCGCAAGCAGCGCGACGATGCGACCTCCGACTACGACCGCGAGAAGCTCGACGAGCGCATCGCCAAGCTGGCCGGCGGCGTGGCCGTCGTCAAGGTCGGCGCGGCGACGGAAATCGAGATGAAGGAGAAGAAGGCACGCGTCGAGGACGCGCTGCACGCCACCCGTGCGGCGGTCGAGGAAGGCATCGTCCCCGGCGGCGGCGTGGCGCTGGTGCGTGCGGCCAAGGTGCTCACGAAGCTGGAGAGCGGCAACGACGACCAGAAGATCGGCGTGAAGATCCTTCACCGCGCAATCCAGGAGCCGCTGCGCCAGATCGTCCACAACGCGGGCGAGGAGGCTTCCGTGGTCCTCAACGCCGTGATGGAAGGCAAGGGCAACTACGGCTACAACGCCGCCAACGGCAAGTACGGCGACATGATCGAGATGGGCATTCTCGATCCTGCCAAGGTCACGCGCCTCGCGTTGCAGAACGCGGCTTCCGTGGCCGGCCTGCTGCTGACCACCGAGGCGATGGTCGCCGAGCTGCCGAAGAAGGAAGACGTTCCGCCGATGCCGGGTGCAGGTGGCATGGGCGGCGGCATGGGCGACTTCTGAAGCTCTGCCCAGGCTGTGCGAGGAGGCCCCGGCAACGGGGTCTCCTTTTTTGTGTGTGCTTACGGCGGTGGCGGTGGGCGGGCGCGGCCGCCGGACCGCTGGCACCGCGACTGCGCGCTGTGCAAGACTGGCGCGGCTCGAAGAGGCCTGCCGTGGGTGCGCCCATCGTTCGCGAATGCGAGTCGGTGGACCGGCCAACGTGCTCGCGCAGGGTATTGCGGCACGACGATCCGGAGCCGCTCGCGGTACCGCCGGGCTCATGCGACCCGCGCACGTCTCTGCCGGAATGGGAATCACGGGGAGCGATGCGGGGCTTGGCAGGCAGTGCGTTCACGCGGAGCAGCGATGCCACGAAATTCGAGGGTCACGGCGACATCGCCCGACGCACGGCGCTGCCCCGGCGTAGCGCATGCGGCTGAAGTCGCTGCATTCGGCACGGGACGATGACGCCGCCGCGCTTCCTGGTGTTCGGCGCGGGCCGCGTCGGCTGCTACCT
>DASVGQ010000133.1:0-17098 GCA_036379455.1 Nevskiaceae bacterium | reverse complement strand
CACTACCCGTGAGCGGTCGCAGCTCCTTAATGATGGCAAGCGCCTGACGCGACAGCGGGACGATGTGATCCTTGTCCATCTTCATCTTCTCCGGCGGGATGCACCATTGCGCCGCCGTCACGTCGAACTCCGACCACTCGGCGCGCCGCAGCTCGCCCGGTCTGACGAACACGAGCGGCGCAAGGCGCAGCGCACAACGCGTTACAAACGTACCGCTGTAACCATCCAGGGCGCGCAGCAGCGCGCCGATTTCCTGGGGGTTGCGGATGCTCGCGTAATGCTTCTTCTTCACCGCCGCGAGCGCACCGCGCAGCGAAGTCGTCGGGTCGTATTCGGCCATGCCCTTGGCAACCGCGTACCGAAACACTTGGGAACAGTACTGCCGGATCCGGCGCGCCGTGTCTACTGCGCCACGCTCTTCGACGCGTCGCAGGCAGGCGAGCACCTCCGGCGCCTTGATGCCGGCGATTGGCCGGTTGCCCATCCACGGCAGGACGTTCGCTTCAAGGCGTTGCAGGACGTGCTCCTTGTAGCTCTCAGACCAGCTGCCCTTGTGCTTCTTGTACCACTCGCGCATCACCGCTTCGAAGGTGTTGCCCGCCGCCGTCGATTGCGCTCGCCGCTCCATGCCCGGATCGAGGCCCGCATCCAACTGCCGACGCACCTCGTCGCGCTTCTGCCGAGCCCGCTGCAAGCTGACGAGCGGGTACGTGCCGAGGCTCAGGAGGTTCTCCTTCTTCGATCCAGGGCGATGATACTTCCACCGCCACAGTCGGCCACCCGTTGGAGTCACCAGCAGAAACAGCCCGTGGCCGTCGTAGAGCTTGTAGGCCCTTTCCTTGGCGCTTGCGCTGCGTACCTGCGCGACGTTGAGCATCGCATCCATCCGTGGCGGGGTCGTACCCCAATGCCCTCGATCCTACCCCCCGACGTACCCCGGACGCAGCGTGAAATCAGAGGTCGCCAACGGACTCCGAGTGACGCTCAGCCAACAGAAACATTCGCCGAAACAGTCACCTAGAGAAATTGCAGGACATTGCGTGATGCTTGTATGGTCGGGGTAGCAGGATTCGAACCTGCGACCTTCTGCTCCCAAAGCAGACGCGCTACCAAACTGCGCTATACCCCGGCCCGGTGCCGCCCGCAGACGCCGGCGCCAGTATAGCGGCGCCCGTAGCCGCCACGTGCGTAGCCGCCGCCCGCGATGCGCGCCGCGAACCCCTCAGGCGACGCGTTCGAGGACCGTCGCCACGCCCTGCCCGCCGCCGATGCACATCGTCGCCAGCCCGAACTGCGCGTCGTGGTCGTGAAGGATCCGCGCCACCGCGCCGGTGATGCGCGCTCCCGTGCAGCCGAGCGGATGGCCGAGAGCGATCGCGCCGCCGTGGACGTTGATCCGCTCCATGCGGTCCGTGAGCTTGAGGTCATGGAGGACCGCCAGCGACTGTGCGGCAAAGGCCTCGTTGAGCTCGATGTAGTCGATGTCGGCCAGCGACAACCCGGCACGCTTGAGTGCCTTCTGCGTCGCCGGCACCGGCCCAAGGCCCATGACCGACGGATTCACGCCCGCCGCCGCCATGCTGACGATCCGCGCCAGAGGCTTCAGATCGAGGGATTTCGCTCTGGCCGCCGACATGACCAGCACGCAGGACGCGCCGTCCGAGATTGCCGAGCTGTTGCCGGCGGTCACCGAGCCTTTGGGGTCGAATACCGGGCGCAGCTTGCCGAGGTCTTCCATGTTCGCATCGGGGCGCACCACCTCGTCGTAATCGACCAGCAGCGGCAGCCCTTCGTGGTCATGGCCGTGGAGCGGCACGAGCTCCTGCCGCAGCGCGCCCTCCTTCCACGCCTTGAAGGCCTTCTGGTGGGAAGCCAGGGCAAACTCGTCCTGCGCCTTGCGCGAGATCCTGTGCGTCACGGCGAGCATCTCCGCCGTCAGCCCCATGCTGGCCGCCGCCCGGGCGACGCGCAGCGAGCTCTCAGGCGCCGCGTCGAAACCTGAGCCCATCGGCAGGTGCCCCATGTGCTCTACGCCACCGCACAGAAAGATGTCTCCCATACCCGTGGCGATGGAGCCGGCGGCGCTGTGGATCGCCGTCATCGACGAGCCGCACAGCCGGTTGACGGTCTGCGCCGGCACGGTGTTCGGCAATCCCGCGATCAGCGCGGCGCTGCGCGCGATGTTGTAGCCCTGCTCCTTCGTCTGGTTCACGCAGCCCCAGATGACGTCGTCGACCTCGGCCGCCTTCACGGCCGGGTTGCGACGCAGCATTTCGCGTATCAAGTCCGCAGACAGATGCTCGGCGCGCACGTTGCGGAACACGCCGCCCCTGGAACGCCCCATCGGGCTGCGAATGGCATCGACGATCACGGCATCGATCATGACGGTTCTTCCTCGGCATCCACGGATTTCATCCCCGGCTCACTTCGGAAAGTAGAGCGACCCGGAGGCGGCCATCGCCTTCATCGAGTCGGTCGGCTCGTAGAGCGGCCCGAGCCCGGCATAGCGGGCACACTTGTCAAGGATGACGCGCATGCCGATGGCGTCCGCGTAGCGCAGCGCGCCGCCGCGGAACGGCGGAAAGCCGATCCCGCAGACCAGGCCGACGTCCGCCTCGGCAGCGGTTTCGACGACCTTCTCGTCCAGACAGCGCGCCGTCTCGATGATCATCGGCAGCATCAGCCGGTCGATCACTTCCTCGGATCCGAAGTCATGTCGCCCGTCGGGCTGCACCGGCGCCAGGAGTTCGTAGGTCGCGGAATCGAAGATCTTCTTCGGCTTGCCGTGGTCGTCGGGCTCGTAGCGGTAGAAGCCGGCTCCGCTCTTCTGGCCCAAGCGTTTCGCCTCATACATCACGTCGATGGCGTCCTTGAAGGTCTTGTTCATGCGGTCCGGGTAACCCTTCGCCAGCACGTCCTCGACGTGGTGCGACGTGTCGACGCCGATCACGTCCTGCAGGTAGGCCGGCCCCATCGGCCAGCCGAAGTCGTGCATGACCTTGTCGACCGCAACGAAGTCCGCGCCGTCACGCAGCAGCATCGCCCACCCGGCGAAGTACGGGAACAGCACGCGGTTGACGAGGAAGCCCGGGCAGTTGCGCACCACGATCGGCGATTTCCCCAACGCCGCGGCGTGCGCGGCCACGGTGGCGATCGCCTGCTTCGAGCTCTTTTCGCCGTACACCACTTCCACCAGCGGCATGCGATGGACGGGATTGAAGAAGTGCATGCCGAGAAAATTCTCCGGGCGCTTCAGCACGCTCGCCAGCTCGTCGATGGAGATCGACGAGGTGTTCGTCGCGAGAATGGTTTCAGGACCCACTTCGGCTTCGACTTCCGCCAGCACCGCCTTCTTGACCTTCGCGCTCTCGACCACCGCTTCCACCACGAGGTCGACGGTCTTGAAGTCGCCGTAGTTCAGCGTCGGCCTGATCGTGCCAAGGATGTGCCCCGCCTGGTCCGGCGTCAGCCGACCACGCTCCACCTCCTTCGACAGCAGCTTGTTGGCCTCGCTCATGCCGAGCTCGAGGGCCTCGTCGGCGATGTCCTTCATCACGACCGGCGTGCCCTTGCGGGCGTTCTGGTAGGAGATGCCGCCACCCATGATGCCGGCGCCGACGACCGCCGCGCGCGCCACGTGCCTTCCCGCCTGGCCGTAGGCCTTTGCCTTCCGCTTGATCACCTGGTCATTGAGGAAGACGCCGACCAGCGCATCCGCGACCGGCGTACGCGCCAAGGCAGCGAAGTCGCGGCAGGCGAGCGCGAGCGCACCGTCGCGATCCTTTCCGGCGCCCTGCTGGATGCAGGTCACGGCGCGCAGCGGCGCCGGATAGTGCTCTCCGGCCTTGGCGCCCACGAAACCGAGCGCCGTCTGGAAAGTCATCGCCGCTTCGATCGGATCCAGCATCAGCCGCGCCTTCTTCTGCGCGCGCCGCGCTTTCCAGTCGAAGCTGCCGGCGTTAGCAAGCTCCAGCATGCGCAGCGCCGCTGCCCGCAGCTTGTCGGGATCGACGATCGCATCGACCGCCCCGACCTTGAGCGCCGCGTCGGCGCCGTTGTGCATGCCGGCCGCGATCCACTCGACAGCGTTGTCGGCGCCCACCAGGCGCGGGAAACGCACGATGCCGCCAAAGCCCGGGATGATGCCGAGCTTGACCTCCGGGAAACCGACCTTTGCCGCCGTCGACATGACGCGATAGTCGGTCGCTAGCGCCATTTCGAAACCGCCGCCGAGCGCAAAGCCGTTGATGGCGGCGACGGTCGGAAACGGCAGGTCCTCGATCGCGCTGAAGATCTCGTTGACGTCGGCAAGCCACGCAGCGATCCCGGCTTCGCTCTCCAAGAACAGACGATGGAACTCGGTGATGTCCGCGCCGACGATGAACGCCGTCTTCGCGCTGCTCACCACGAGTCCGCGCGGCGCCAGCGATGCGGCCTTCCCAGTCGCTGCACGCAGCTCGTCCAAGGCCTGTGCGTCGAACTTGTTGACCGCTTCGCCCTGCCGGTCGAAGCACAGCTCGGCCACGCCGGATGCCAGTTGGCGCAGCCGGACGCAGCGGCCGTCGTAGGCAATCTCGTCTTGTGCCGCCGTCATGCGTTCCACCATTTCATCTCCTGCGTTGCAAGGTCGCCGTGTCGTTGACATCGGTTCCGGTGCGAGCCGGCCTCGCGATGCTGCGAGCGCGAGCCCGGCAACCCGATCCAACGCATTGCCCGCGAATGCTGCAAACGATGGACAAACCCATCATTTTTGACACTTTCCGCGGCGCCCTCCTAGAATCGTAAAGCTTGTCGGTCCATTCACGAAGATCCGCTGCGCGACGCGCTGCATGCCGTGTTGCAGTCGCAAAAGGAGGGAGTCGGTGGCTACGAAGAATACACTCGAAAAGGCCCAGGCGCACTTGGAACGGCTGCGCCGGGAATCGCTGGAAACCGTCATCGCGGCAAACAAAATCGTCTACAACGGCGTTCAGCAGATCGCGGACAGCGAGCTGAAGCTGTTGAATGAAAGTTATCGTTCTGCAGTGCGCTCGCTGAAGAAGTCACGGGACACCGGATCGCGTCGCGACGCGGTCGGCGCACAGATCGAGATCCTGCAGGAAACCGCGAATCGCGTGATCGGCGCGGCGCGCGAGACGCTGCACATCGTCCTCGAAACCCGCAAGGAGCTCACTCAGCTCGTGCGGCGCCACGCCGACGGTGCGGCAGTGCCCGTCGCGAAGGCCGACGCCGCGGTCAAGCAGGCGCGCAAGGCGGTGAAGGAGACGACGGCGACCGCTCGCCGCGCCTCGAGCAAGGCGTCGCGGACCCGTCCGCCCGCCCGCAAGACCGCGAAGGCCGCCACGAAACCCGCCAAGCCGCGCAAGGCCACGGGCAAGCGAAGCACTGCCACGACGTCGGGCGCCGCCACCAAGGCGCCGAATTCCCGTGCCAACGCGGCCACGACGCGCGCCAAGCGCGCAAGCGCCAAGGCCACGACGCCGAAGGCGGCAACGCCGCCTCCTGCCGTGCCACCCGCGGCCGGCAACGACGACAAGATCTCCGGTCCCGCAGCCTGAGGCGCACACGCGCGCAGCCCGCGGCGGGATGTCCTGAGGCGCACGACGCGTTCGCCGAATTCACCCGGGGCTCGCGGGTCCCGGTGCACGCGCGCGGTTCGTCATGGGCCTGAGCCTTGAACAGAGCACGGCGCTGTGCCGGACGCTGGGTGACGCAAGCCGCCTGCGCCTGCTTGCCATCCTGGAGCAGCACACGCTGACGAGCGCCGAGCTGACGGCAACCACCGGGATCACCCAGAGCCGGGTGTCGACGCATCTGGCGCGCCTCGCGCGAGCCGGCCTCATCCGCGCGCAACGGGCGGGCAACGTCAAGCAATACCGCGCTATTCACGACGACGGACGCGCCGCGCGGCTATGGCGCGTCCTGCGCGAACAACTCGACGACGCCCAGACACAGCTGGACCTGGAGCGTGCGCGGCAGATCATCCGGCACCGCAGGAGCGCGCAAACCTGGGCGGAGTCCGTCGCCGGGCGGATGGAGCGGCACTACTCTCCCGGCCGTACCTGGGAGGCCACGGCGCGTGCGCTCGTCGGGCTGACGCGGCTCGGGCGCGTGCTGGATCTCGCCTCCGGAGACGGAGTGCTGGCCGAGCTGATCGCGACACACGCCACGGAAGTCACCTGCCTGGACATCAGCGAAAAGGTGGTCCGCGCCGCGAAGCGTCGGCTCCAACCTTTCAGCAACATCCACACTTGCTGCGGGGACATGCACGCGCCGCCGTTCGCACCCTCCAGCTTCGATCAGATATTCCTCATGCACGCGCTCAGTTACACCCGCGAGCCGAACGCGGTGCTCGAGCACGCGGCTCCCCTCCTGCGCCCGGGCGGCACGCTCGTCATCGCCACGCTCAACGCGCATCGGCACCAGGTGGCGATGGAGGCCTATGACCACGTCAACCTGGGAATGACGGTCGAAGCGCTGCGCGGCCTGATGGCGGCGACCGGCCTGCGCGTCGCGCAGTGCGAAATCACCTCGCGTGAAATCCGCCCGCCCTACTTCGAAGTCATCACCGGGCGCCTCGAACGTCCCGGAACGGCGCCCGCCGATTCCGCGGAGCAACGCTAGGGATCACTCAGATCTGCTTCCCACAGGCACTTCCCGGCCTTCTCGCGGATCGCATGCAGGCGCGCGCGGTGCGCTTCCAGTTCTGCTTCAGTGGCGTGGATCACAGGCAATGGCACGGCGCTGTCGTCGCCGGCGCCGACGTACGCCGAACCGGCCACGGCGCTTGCGCGCGTCAAGCCCAGCGAGACCTGGCCACCGGTCATCGCCAGATAGACCTCGGCCAGCAGCTGTGCATCGAGCAGCGCGCCGTGCAGATCCCGCCCCGAGTTGTCGACGTTGTAGCGCCGGCACAGCGCGTCGAGGCTGAGGCGACGGCCCGGGTGGAGCCGGCGCGCCATCTCCACGGTGTCCGTGATGCCGCAGACTTCCGCGAGCCGCTGTGTCCGCCCGGCGCGAGCGAACTCGTGGTCGAGGAAGCCTACGTCGAAGGCGGCGTTGTGGATGATCAGCTCGGCACCCTTGAGGTAATCCCACAGGCTCGGCGCCAGCTCCGCGAACACCGCTTCCTGCGCAAGGCGCTCGTTCGTCAGCCCATGGATGGCCACCGCCGCCGCGCCGACTTCGCGCTCGGGGTTCACGTAGCGATGGAAGTTGTTGCCCGTCAGACGCCGATCGCGCAATTCCACGCAGCCGATCTCCACCACCCGATCGCCGCGATCGGCCTCCAGCCCGGTCGTCTCGGTGTCCAGTACGATCTGGCGTCGTGCGCCCGTCGACACCTCGCTATCCATCCGCCCTCTCCTGCCTCGCGGTCGTCGCGCCCGAACGCGCAGCCAGGTGCTCGTCGAGTCCGCGGTTGGCCAAGGCGTCCGCCGCCTCGTTGCCGGCGACTCCGGCGTGCCCCTTCACCCAGCGCCACTCCACGCGATGGCGCTGCGCCGCAGCGTCCAGCCGCTGCCACAGATCGGCGTTGCGGACGGGTCTGCGGGCGGCCGTGCGCCAACCGTGGCGCCGCCAGTTCGGCAGCCATTCGGTGATGCCGCGCATCACGTAGGTGGAGTCGGTGTAGAGCGTGACATCACAGGCCCGCCGCAGGGATTCCAGCGCCATGATCGCGGCCGTCAGCTCCATGCGGTTGTTGGTGGTAGGCGCCTCGCCGCCGCACAGGCGCTTCTCGCGCCCGTTCCAGTGCAGCAGCGCGCCCCAGCCGCCGGGGCCCGGATTTCCGCGACAGGCGCCGTCGGTGTGGATTTCAACCGTCATGCTGCTGGGCGCGGGCGCCGGACAGCGGAATGGAGGCACCGACTACGGCCCGCAGCTTGACGCGCGCCGGGCGCGCCACGAAGGTCATCGGGATCACGCGCTTGCGGGCGACGATCACGTAGCCAGCGAGCATCCGCGCGAAACGCAGGCGCGATAGCCACGGCACGGCGACGCTGAAGCGGCGCACGTGCGTCGTCTCGAAGTCCAGCAGGCTCAGCCAGTCGCACAGCCGCCCCACGCCGCGCAGGCGTCCCGACGACGGATACAGGTGGTGGTGCACGCCGAACGCCTCGCGCAGCCCCCAGACGCTCCACGGGTTGAAGCCGACGACGATGACCTGACCACGCGCCGTCAGCACGCGGTCCACTTCGCGCAGCAGACGATGCGGGGAACCGACGAATTCCATCGTGTGCGGCAGCAGGATCGCGTCGACGCTGTGCGTCATGAGCGGCAGCCGCTCGAGTTCGATCCACGCCTGGCTGTAGGGATCCGCGCAGCTGCCCAGCACCGCGCAGTGCAACATCTGCGACGAGGCCAGCAGCCGCCGTCCACGCCCCCAGTTGCCGATCTGTAGCATGTGACGGCCGAAGAGCTCCGGCAGCACGGCGCGCAGCTCCAGCTGCTCCAGCGCCAGGATGCGTCGGCCGTGGCGGCTCGACTGCCAGCGCTGCAACGCGGCGTAGTCGAAGTGCGAAGCCTTGCGGCGAGGGAGCTGGAGCCTCACGGTTGACGCCCGGATACCTGCTTGCGACGATGACCGCATGATAACGCGACGAATCCCGGAGACGCCGACGATCACCGGGCTGCCGGCGTTCGCGGACAACTACATCTGGCTGCTGGACGACGGACAGGCCGCCGTCGCCGTCGATCCAGGCGACGGGGAAGTCGTGGCCGAAGCGCTTCGAGGCCGTGGCCTCGAGCTTCGTGCCATCCTCGTCACCCACCACCATCGGGACCATACGGGCGGCATCGCGGCGCTGAAGGCACGCACGAACGCGACCGTCTACGCCCCAACCGCCGAGGCCGGGCGCATCCCCGGCGTCGATCGTGTGCTGCACGACGGCGACCGCATCGCGCTTCCGCTCGAAGGGGCGCTGACGCTGGAAGTCCTGGCGGTTCCGGGACACACCGCCGGGCACATTGCCTACTTCGCACCGACCGCGGGCTGGCTGTTCTGCGGCGACACGCTGTTCAGCGCCGGCTGCGGCCGCATCTTCGAGGGCACCGCCGCGCAAATGCATGCATCGCTGCAACGGCTCGCCGCGCTGCCGGACGCGACGAAGGTCTACTGCGCGCACGAATACACGCTGGCGAACCTGCGCTTCGCCGCGGCGGTGGAGCCGGAAAACGCCGCGGTTTCCGACGCGCTGGTCGCGACGACGGCGCGACGCAACGAGGGCAAGCCGACGGTCCCGAGCACCGTCGGCCACGAGAAATCCATCAATCCCTTCCTGCGCTGCGACGAACCCGCGCTCGCGGGAGCGGTTCGTTGCCACGACGGCGGATGCGGCGCAGCGGAGGTTGAAGTGTTCGCCGCCCTGCGTCGCTGGAAGGACAGCTTCCGCGGCTGAGCGCGAGGCGGCGCGCCCGAGCCGCATCTCACGCGCGCTGCGGAAAGCAGCATCCGCGACCGTGTCGGAAGAACGCGCGCGCATCCAGGTCGGCACGGCGTCGTGGACGGACCGCAGCCTCGTGGCCTGCGGCCGCTTCTATCCGCGCGGCTGCAGCTCTGCCGAGGATCGCCTGCGCTACTACGCGTCGCAGTTTCCCGTCGTCGAGGTCGACTCCAGCTACTACGCCCTGCCGGCGGCGCGCAACGCCGCGCTGTGGGCGGAGCGCACGCCGGAGGGCTTCTGCTTCAACGTGAAGGCCTTCCGCCTGTTCACGGGGCACCAGACGCCGGCCCGCGCGTTGCCGCGCGACGTCGCCGCCGCGCTTGCCGGTCACTTCGCGACGAAACGCGACGTCTACTACAAGGATGTCCCCGAAGAACTCCGGGACGCCCTCTGGTCACGGTTCGTGCACGCCCTGGAGCCCTTGCAGCAGGCCGGCAAGCTGACGGCCGTGCTATTCCAGTTTCCACCGTGGGTGCGTCCCGGAGCGCGGGCCTTGGCGCACCTCGAGGCGTGCACGAACCGCCTTTCTGGCTGTCGACTGGCGGTGGAATTCCGCCACCGCGCGTGGTTCGACGCGCGCCATCGCGAGTCCACGCTTGCATTCCTGCGCGAACACGGGCTCGTCCACGTGGTCGTGGACGCGCCGCAGGGCTTTTCCAACAGCGTGCCGGCCGTGTGGACCGCGACGAATCCGGCGCTGGCGATCGTGCGGCTGCACGGACGCAACGCGGCAACCTGGAACCTGCGGGACGCGGAAAGCGCTTCACAGCGCTTCAACTACGACTACGCGGACGCCGAGCTGACGCAGCTCGGCGACCATATCCGGCAGCTCGCCGGGCGCGTAGAGCGCGTCCAGGTCATCTTCAACAACAACTACGAGGACCAGGGGCAGCGCAACGCGCGGCGGCTGCGGGCGATTCTCGATGGGTGAGGAACATCCGGACGGCACCGGCGCGGCTTCCGGTGACGCCGGCGGGGCGGCGACGAAGCCGCACGAAACAGCAGCCGCTTCGCGGCCGGTGCTGATGTTCGCCGTGGTCGCGCTGGCGCTGTTCATGAGCTCGCTCGACCAGACGATCGTGGCGACGGCGCTCCATACGCTGGAACACGACCTCGGCGCACCGATCACCTGGACCAGCTGGACGATGACGATCTACTCGCTCGGCCTGGTGCTGATGTTTCCGGTAGCCGGAAAGCTCAGCGAGCGGTACGGCCGGCGCCGCGTGTTCATGCTCTCGGTGGCGGTCTTCAGCACCGCATCGCTGTGCTGCGGCCTGGTCGACAACATCTACGCGCTGGTGACGCTGCGCTTCCTGCAGGCGCTGGGCGGCGCCGGCTTCACGCCCTCGGCGACCGCGATCATCGTCGACCACTTCGGCCCGGCGCGCGACAAGGCGGTCGGCCTGGTCGGCAGCATCTTCCCGATCGGCGCCATGGCCGGCCCCATCTTCGGCGGACTGTTCATCACCTACTGGTCGTGGCGCGGCATCTTCTTCGTCAACGTGCCGATCGGCATCCTGCTGCTCGTCGCCTGCCGCCACGTCGTCCCACCGGACGCGCCACGCGCGGCGCGGCGCCACGAGCGCTTCGACTTCCCCGGCATGGCGCAGCTCGGGATCGGCGTGCTGGGCATCATGCTCGCGTTGAACGAGCTGGCGGCAGGCAGCGGCGCGCTGACCTCGTCGACCTTCCTGATCCCCGTGGTGGTCGCGGCGGTGTCTCTCGCCTGGTTCGGCCGCCATACCGCCACCGCCCCGCACCCCTTCATCCTCGGCCGCTTCATCGCCGGCCGCGGCTTCGGCGCCGTCAATCTTCTCAACGTGATCTACGGCGGCTTCGTGCAGGGGCTGATCGCGCTGGTGCCGCTGTACGCGACGGACCGCTACGGCATCTCGGTGCTCGGCTCCGGAACGCTGCTGACCGCCGAAGGTGCCGCCATCGTGATCACTTCGACCAGCGCGGCCTTCCTGCTGCGACGCACCGGCTACCGGCGGCCTATCTACGTCGGCGCGGCGGTGATCATCGTCGGCATGCTGGCGCTATCGAGCGCGCCGCACGGGCTTTCAGCCTACGCGTGGCTCGCCGTCTCGACCGCCGTCATCGGCCTAGGCGCCGGCTGGTTGTCGCCGGCCAGCCGCAACGCGGGGCTGCAGCTGGCCCCCGACAGCTCGTCGACGCTCGCGGCGCTGCGCAGCATGAGCCGCCAGCTCGGCACCATCCTCACGATCTCGGTCACGACCGCGATCATCGCCGGCGCCGCCAATCCCGGCGTCGTGCACGGCCACGTCTACGCGGGCTGGGCCGTGCTCATGCTGGTGATGCTGCCGCTCATCGCGCGCATCCCGGAACACCGCGGCGCCTGGTAGGGAGGCTTCCGGCGGCGCTACCAGCGGCCGTGGATCATGACGGCGAACACCGCGCCGAGCACGAAGGGCGTCGCCACGATCACGCCGGCCACGACGAGCAGCACCCACCACGAGATACCGCGCCGCGGGCGCACGGGCGACGCCGCTGTTTTCGGGGAATCCGTCACGCGCGGAGTCTAGCGAAGGGACCGCAGCGCATGCCAAGCCGCTGCCGCAAACCGCTCAGATCCGCCGACCCTCGATCGGGTACTGCGGATCCGAGTAACCCGGCGTGGACGCATGCCCCGGATGCACCAGGCCATCGATGAAAGCTTCGTCGGAATCGTCGAAGGCGACGTTGAGCGCGGCAAGGTAACCGTCCCACTGCGCCTCGGTGCGCGGCCCGGCGATCGTCGCGCTGATGAGCCGGTTGCGCAGCACCCACGCGAGCGCGTAACCCACCGCAGTAGTTCCGATCGCCTGCGCCCGCTCGGCGACCTGCCGCGCGATGGCCATCGATTCGGGCCGGTATTCGGTCTGCTGGATGCGACGGTCGCCGCGGCCGGCGCGACTGTCCGGCGGCGGCGGCTCGCCGGCGCGGTACTTGCCGCTGAGCACGCCGCGCGCCAGCGGGCTGTAGGACACCACGCCGAGCCCGCAATGGGCGGCCGCCGGGATCTGTTCAACCTCCGCGCTGCGGTCCGTGATGTTGTAGAGCGGTTCGCTGGCAACCGGCGGCGGCGCGCCGACCCGCTCGGCAATATGAACCGCCTCCGCGATCCGCCAGCCGCGGAAGTTCGACACGCCCCAGTAGCGCAGCTTCCCCTGCCGGATCAGATCACCCACCGCGCGGATGCCCTCTTCCAGAGGCACGTCGGGCAGCGCGCGATGGAAATACAGGATGTCCACATAATCGGTCGCCAACCGCTTCAGGCTGGCTTCGACCGTCTGGTGGATCCACTTCGCCGACTGCCCGCTCTCGTTCGGGCTATCGCCCTTGCTGAAGCCGAACTTCGTCGCCACCACCCAGCGGTCGCGGCTGCCGGCGAGCGCCCGGCCGACGACTTCCTCCGAGCGGCCGCCGCGGTAGACATCCGCCGTGTCGAGGAAATTGACGCCCTGCTCGGCCGCTTTGCCGATGATGCGGCGGGCCGTCGCCTCGTCGGTCTCGCGGCCGAACATCATCGCGCCGAGGCACAGCGGAGAGACCTTGAGCGCCGAGCGCCCGAGATAGCGATATTCCATGATTCCTTACCCTGTCTGGCTGACGACCCGGGATTCGACGGGCCACACTTCCGCGACGAGGCGCGGATCGAAGGCTGCGTTCTCGTCCGCGCCGCCGCGGTGATAGCCGCGCGCATTGCACAGCACGCGGGTGCCCCGGACAACGTAGTCGAAGCTGTCGTGCGTGTGTCCGTGCACCCACAGCGCGACGCGATCGCCGCCCATGAGCGCTTCGAGATCCGTCACGAATCCGCAGTTCGCCCACGAACCCGCAAAGCGCGGATGGACGCTTTGCGGCGAAGGCGCATGGTGCGTCACGACTATCGTCGGTCCGGAAAAAGGCGTGGCCAGCTGCCGCGCAAGCCACCCGCGGCTGCGCGCAAACACGTGCGTGGACTCTTCCGGAGTGAAACGGATCCCCGGATGCTCATCCGATTCGATGCGCGTGAAGTCGCGCATATATTTCGGCGCGTCATGCATCGCCTGCGCCCGGGCCACACCGTCGACGCCGAAGCGGAAATCCGTCCACAGCGTGGTGCCGAGAAAGCGCAGGCCGTCGATCACCAGCGCATCGTGTTCCAGCACGTGGACGCGCGTGCCGGCCGCCAGCTCGCGCAGGCGTGCCACGGTCGCCGACAGGCCGCTGCCGTAGAACTCGTGGTTGCCGGCCACGTAGACCACGGGATGCTCGATGCGTCGCGCCCACGCGATGGCCTGCTCGGGTCGCCCCAGATCGCCGGCGAGAACCGTGATGTCCGCGTCGACGTCGGGCGGGTCGAGGTCCGCGAGGCTCAGGTGCAGATCCGAGAGGACATTCAGACGCCAGCCGGCCATCGGTGACTCCTTACAAACGGCGGCGCGCGAACGAAGCGCTTGCGGTCCGCGCGTTACAGGGGTTCACCATAGCGCGGCCCAGGCGCGACGGCGCCACGTTTCCCGGCGCGGGCGCGTCGGCTCAGGCCGCCAGCCGTTCGGTCAGGGCACGCGCCATGTGCTGGAGTGCCGCGCCCTCGCGGCTCCGTGGACGGGGCAGATCCACGCGCTGGTCCAGCGCGACGCGCGCAGGTGACCCGGCGAGCACGACGACGCGGTCCGCGAGGTAGACGGCTTCCTCGATGTCGTGCGTGACGAACAGCACCGCCGGCTGCTTGCTCTCCCAGATCGCCAGCAGCTCGTCCTGCAATTTCTGCCGGGTCATGGCGTCGACCGCGCTGAAGGGCTCGTCCATGAGCAGGAGCTGGGGATGCACCGCGAGCGCCCGCGCGATCCCGGCGCGCTGCACCTGCCCACCCGAGAGCTGGTGCGGCCAGCGTTCCGCGAGCTCCGTGAGCATGGTCAGCGCGAGCACTTCACGTACCCGCGCCTCGCGCTCCACGCGGTCCAGCTGCAGGCCGCTCAGGCCGTAGGCGACGTTGGCGCGCACGCGGCGCCACGGCAACAGCCGCGCATCCTGGAACACGAAGGCGAAACCGCGGCTGCCCGGGCGCGCCTCGGTCGTCGCGTCCACGCGGCCGGCGTGTACGTCCACGAGTCCGGCGACGCAACGCAGCAGCGTGGATTTGCCGACGCCCGACTCGCCGACCAGCGCAACGAACTCGCCCGCTTCCACCGACAGGTCCAACCCCTGGAACACCGGCGTGTCGCTGCCGGGATAGGCGTAGGCGAGGTCGGCGATCCTCAGGACGGTCGCCACCGCAGGACCCGCTTCTCGAACTGCAGGAAGGCCGTGTCGCACAGCGTGTAGACGAATGAGATGACGAGCATGTAGACGACCACCGTGTTGTAGGCGCCGACGCCGGCCGCGGCGTTGATCTCCTGCCCCATGCCCGGCATGCCGATGAGCTCGGCGGCGATCAGCACCATCCACGCCTGCCCCACCGCGGTGCGCACGCCGGCAAGGATGCCCGGCGCCGCCGATGGCAGCGTGACGTCGCGCAGCCGCCGCACCCAGCCGTCCTGGCCGAAGGCGCGCGCCAGCTCGTTGTAGCGCGGGTCCACGCCGCGCACGGCCGAATAGGCGGTGAAGTACACGACCCAGAACACGCCGATGGCGATCACGAAAGCCGCGCCGGCGTGCGTCACCTTGAACCACGCGATCGCGAACACGATCCACGCCAACGGCGGAATCGGCCGCAGGATGCGCACCAGCCAACCGAGCATTGCATCGGCGAGCGTCGAAAGCGCAGAACCGGCGCCGATCGCCAGCCCCAGCGCCGCGCCCATCGCCAGCCCCCAGGAATAGTGGATCAGGCTTGAACCGAGAGACGACAGCAGCCGCCCCGAATCCCATTCCTGGAGAAAGGCCTCCGGGATCTTCCACGGGTCCGGAATCGTTCCCGGCTGCGCCCACCCGGAGGCCTGGGCGAATTTCCATACGCCCACGAAGATCAGGAGCCCGAGAAGCCCGGCAAGCGCCCGGCCGGTGCGCGTACGCAGCCAGCGATGCCGCCCGCCAACCCGGCGGCCGCTGTCGCGCGAGGCCCGGCCGCGAGAGGCGCGCTTCGTTCGCCCCGACGCAGGCAGCGGAAGCCCCCAGCGCTCGCTGTGCGAAACCGGATGCGTAGTGCTCATGTGCGTCTACTCGCCGACGTGGTCGTAGAAGCGCGTGTCGAAGAGCCGCGTGACGTCGAGCTTTCCCTTCAGCACTCCGGTCTGCACCTGGAAATCACGCATGCGTTGCGTGCTGGCCAGGATGCGGTGCGGGTTGGCTTCGAAGTGCGAGCGCCGCAGCGCGGCGAGCACGACGTTCGCCGGCAGCCGTCCGCCGCCAACGTATTTCTGCACCGCCGGCAGCACCTTCTGGGGTTGTTCGTTCAGCAGACGCGTCGCCGCAACCTGCGCGTCGACCAGCTCCTGCACGTACGTGGGGTCGCGGTCGATCAGCCGCTGGCGCACGACCAGCACCGCGCCGGGCTGGTCGGGGAACATCCGCGAGCCCGGCACCACGATCTTCGCACCGGGCCGGCGCGCCATGACGATGCTCGCCGCCGGCTCCGGCACGGTGGCCGCATCGACCGCGCCGACCAGCAGCGCCTGCTGTGCCTGCGCCGCGCCCTGATAGACGATCCGGTAGCTCGCCGGGTCGACGTGCGCGACGTCCTTGAGCCAGTGTTCGAGCACCGCGGCCGGCGTGGAGCCGCGTGCAAAGGTCGTGATGACGGGCTTGCGGCCCTTGGCCGCGGCAAAGCGTGCGAAGGCGGTGGCCGGTTCCCCGTCGGCGAAGTAGGGCGCCAGGTCGCCGAGCGCCAGCAGATTGATCTGGTCGACGATGTTGCTCGCCACGATGCGGATATCGGCACCCTTCGTGCGCGCCACCATCGCCGGGCCGATGCCGACGTAGGCCACGTCCAGCTGGCCCGCGAGCAGCGCCTGCACAATGGCCGGGCCGTCCTGGAACTCCACGAGGTGGGTCTTCGCCAGCGGGTTGGCCGCAGTCTCGCCGCCGAGCACGACGAAGGCCTGCGCGTCCGGAATGATCGGCATGTAGCCGACTTCCACGGGCGCGGCCGCACGCGCGCCGGCTGTCGCTCCGACGAGCAGCAGTGCGGCGCCCAGCAGGCTTCCGTACACGTGTCTCACGCGCGCTTCCTGAACAATGGATAGGCAGCGAAGTTTGACGCAACGCAGCATCGATCGTTCAGACTTCTTTCTTATACCGATATGACCTCAAGATCGTGGACAGCGTCGTTCACGCGGGCGCTGCAACGGGACGTGAGGGGATACGGACTGGGGGAGCCGTGGCCGTGACTCAACGGACGTTGAAAGCCTGGATCTCCGGCATCGGCGGAGGCGCCATCCTGTGGGCGCTGACCGTCGCCGTCAGCGGTCAACGGGAGGCGTGGGATTCATCGCTCTACTGGAGCGTCGCCTACCCGCTCGCCATCTGCCTGGCAGGCGGCCGCGGGCATTGGCTGCCGACGCGACCCTGGCGCTGGGGAATCGCCGTGATGCTGCCACAGGCCACGATACTGGTGCTTTCCGCAGCGAGCTTCAGCCTCCTGCCGCTCGGGCTGATCGCTTTCTCGGTCCTCGCGCTGCCTGCCATCGCTGCTGCCGTCTTCATGGCACGAAGACGGCGCCGCGGCG
>DASVGQ010000132.1:0-3448 GCA_036379455.1 Nevskiaceae bacterium | reverse complement strand
GCCGATGGCCTTCGACCCGGCCCACCACGTCCTGCTCATGGGGCTGGTCATCGACTTCGACCGCCCGAACCAGACCATTGCCGGAGGCACCGCGGGCCATGACTAAGACCAAGCGCCTGTTGGGCCTTGCCCTGCCGCTGGCGGCACTCGCCCTCACGGCCTGTGCCACGAAGGGCTACGAGTGCGCCTCACCCTACGCCTGCAACTCCGTGCGCCACAACTACAACTCCGCCGTCCACGACGACGGTTGGCGCGGCTGGCAGGCCGGTCAACCGGGTGAAGTCCCGCCGAAGAAGGGGCAGCGGGGGGCGGATCAGGTCAGTGTTGCCGCATCCGGTGGACTGGCAGGGCTGCAGTTCCCGACCGGCGGTGGCACGTTGGCCGGGCCGGTCTACACGCCGCCGCAGCCGTGGCGCGTGTGGCTGGCGCCGTATTCACGGGCCGACGGCACGCTGGAATCCGGCACCTACATCTGGTTCACGACGCCGGGTCACTGGACCTACCTCGGCAAGCACTGGATCGCCCCGCCGATGGCCGGGCCGCGTTACGACGGCACGAATCTCGGTGGAGACGGCGGTGATCTCGGCCCCATCGCGCCGGCCGCGCTGGGCTTCACGCCGGGCAAGGCGCTGGCACCCAAGGGCGTGCTCAGCGACATCGCGCAGCCGATGGCAAGCAACTGATGGCCGTCGACTGGAAAGCGTCCACGCGACGGCAGTTCCGCCGTCTCGTCGACTTCCTGCGTCCGCCGGCACCGGGGGACGTGGCCCTGCCGCTGGGGGCCGCTCGGGAGATCGCCGAGCGCATGCGACTGTCCGAAGTGCTGCCCTATCGCGGCATCGAGGACGATGGCCTGTTCCTGACCGAGAGCGGGACGCCGGATCGACCGAAGCTGCGGCTCGGCTTCACCCTGCGCTACCAGCCGTTCTCGCGCGTCGGCACGGATTCGGAGGTGCAGGTCGAGGGGCTGATCGCGGCGATCAAGACCACCGGGGCGGTGATCCAGTTCGGCGTGCTGTCGTCGGCGACGGCTAAGCCGATCTTCGACGCCTGGGCGCTGGCGCGGCGCCCTGATCCGACGCGTGACGATCCGGTGGCGATCATGGCCGAGGCGCGGCGCAAGTTCATGCTCGCGGCCTCGCACAAGTATTCCCTGCTGTCCGGCTGGGGCTATCACCCGAAGGATCACCTGTACGTGATGACGGTGACGCTGCCCTACACCGGCGAGCTGCACGACGAACCGGAGTGGAAGACCTTCGTGGCGGAGGTCCGGCGCACGCGCGCCACGCTCGTCGGCACCTTCAAGGGCATGCAGTTGGGCGTTATGCCCATGAACGGCGGCGAGTTCCGCAGCCTGCTTCAGGTGCTCCTGAACCCCCATGTGCCGGCCGAGGTCATCGACCGCGACCGCGTGCTGATGGCGAAGGGTCACGATGTCCTGCCCGGCGTGGACACGCTCATGGAGCGTGACACGCGACTCATCGTGCGCAACGACGGCCTGTTGAACTTCAAGCGCAATGACGACGACCCCGGCAAGTATGTGGCGATGCTGACCGTCGACGGCTACCCGCAGGCCACGCACCTGCCGCAGACAGCGTGGCTGACCACGGGTGAACCGCTGTCACCGCGCGAGCACATCAACCTGCCGTTTTGGGCGTGGCTGAACATCGCCGTGCAGAACACCGACAAGGCGAACGACCGCATGTCGGTGAAGGCGGCGGGTATCGCACGCCAGTTGATCTCCGACTCGCCGTCCTACCGCGCGCTGATGTCGCACCTCGTGGAGCAGCAGGACGACGTGCAGTCGATCCGCGACGCGATCCGCGCCGGGGCTTCCCTGGTCTATGGGTCGATGGGCGTCAACATCATCGGCTCCGATCCGGAAACGCTGGGCCAGACGCTCTCGGAAACGGCTTCGGCGTGGAAGCGCCACGGCTTCAGGGCCAGCCCCGAGCGCTTCATCCACCTGCCGGTGTATCTCGCCTCGCTGCCGGGGTCCTTCACACAGGACATGGACCCGGTGGAGCGCCGTGGCGGGTTGCAGCGCGGGTCAAGCATGACGACGCGCCATGCCGCCCTGCTGGCGCCGATGCAGGGCGAGTGGAAGGGCACGCCCCCGTCCGGCGGTGGCTTGCTGCTGCTGTCGCGGCGCGGCCAGCCGGCGGTGTTCAACGTGCAGGACAAGAAGGCGGGCGCGAACTACAACTTCGTCATCGTCGCCCGCACCGGCTCGGGCAAGTCCTTCGTTGCGCAGGAACTCATCATGGATTTCCTCGCCAAGGGCGGCTATGCCTTCGTCATCGACGCCGGGCGCTCGTACTACGAGATGTGCGAGCTGCTGGGCGGCGTCAACCTCGTCTTCAAGATGGACGATCCGCTCGATCTCAACCCCTTTGCCACCATCACGACCGAGGACCGCCTGAAGGAGCAGACGGAGATGCTGGTCGAACTCGTGCGCTACATGGCCTTCCCGGAGACGGTCAAGGCGCAGGAGGCCATCGACGACTGGCAGAACAGCGCCGTCGAGAAGGCCATCGAGGCGGTGTGGAACGAACACCGCGAGCACACCACGCTGCCGATGGTGGCGGAATGGCTGGGCCAGCAGGACGATCCTCGTGCAAAGGACCTCGCCGACCAGTTGCGCGCCTACACGCACGGACGTTTTGCCCCGTGGTTCGACGGCAAGGGCAAGAAGGTCGATCTCTCCAACCACTTCTCGGTGGTGGAAATGGACGACCTCAAGGGGCAGGGCATGTTCCGCAACGTGGTGCTGACGATGGTCATGCAGCGCATCGCCGAGACCATGTATGGCATGGGCGATCCGAACATCCCGAAGCTGATGATGATCGACGAGGCGTGGGACCTGCTCGGCAACATGCAGTCCGGTGCCTTCATCGAGCGCGCCTACCGCACCTATCGCAAGTATGGCGGTTCGGCCGGCATCATCACGCAGGGTTTCAACGATCTCACCAAGTCACAGGCGGCGATGGCGGCCTACGCCAATTCGAGCTGGCTGTTCGCGCTGGCGCAGAAGGCCGAATCTCTGGATGCGGCTTTCAAGGACGGCCTCTTGAACGCCGACGACGCCCTGCGTGAGCAGTTGAAGTCGGTCCACACGGCACCGGGCGACTACTCGGAAATCTTCGTGCGTGGCGACAACGGGCAGGGCATCTACCGCTTCATCGTCGATCCCTACGCCTACTGGCTGTTCACCTCCGCGCCGCAGGACAAGGCACAGCGCAACGCCGCGCTTGGCGCGGTGGAGAAGGAGCACCCGGACTGGTCGCACGCGCAGCAGTTGTCGGAAGCCGTCAAGCGGCTGGCCGACGCGCAGACGCGCAAGCGCTACGGCCAGAGTGCGGACGAGGCGCTGGCCGAACTCGGGATGCTGGCCGAAGCCGGCGCCCTCCACGGAGAGGATCTGAAATGAAGGCGATCTCCCTGCTTG
>DASVGQ010000131.1:0-3448 GCA_036379455.1 Nevskiaceae bacterium | reverse complement strand
GCCGATGGCCTTCGACCCGGCCCACCACGTCCTGCTCATGGGGCTGGTCATCGACTTCGACCGCCCGAACCAGACCATTGCCGGAGGCACCGCGGGCCATGACTAAGACCAAGCGCCTGTTGGGCCTTGCCCTGCCGCTGGTGGCCCTGGCCCTGACGGCCTGCGCCACGAAGGGCTACGAATGTGTCGCGCCCTACGCTTGCAACTCCGTGCGCCACAACTACAACTCCGCGGTCCACGACGACGGCTGGCGCGGCTGGCAGGCCGGTCAACCGGGTGAAGTCCCGCCGAAGAAGGGTCAGCGGGGGGCGGATCAGGTCAGTGTCGCGGCGTCCGGTGGACTGGCTGGGCTGCAGTTCCCGACCGGTGGCGGGACGCTGGCGGGGCCGGTCTACACGCCGCCGCAGCCGTGGCGCGTGTGGCTGGCGCCGTATTCACGGGCCGACGGCACGCTGGAATCCGGCACCTACATCTGGTTCACGACGCCGGGTCACTGGACGTATCTCGGCAAGCACTGGATCGCCCCACCGATGGCCGGGCCGCGCTATGACGGCACGACGCTCGGCGGAGACGGCGGCGATCTCGGCCCCATCGCACCGGCCGCACTGGGTTTCACGCCTGGCAAGGCACTGGCGCCCAAGGGCGTGCTCAGCGACATCACGCAGCCGGTGGCGGGCAACTGATGGCCGTTGACTGGAAAGCCTCTGCGCGACGCAACCTGCGGCGCCTCGTCGATTTCCTGCGCCCGCCGGCACCGGGGGACGTGGCCCTGCCGCTGGGGGCCGCACGGGAGATCGCCGAACGCATGCGGCTGTCCGAAGTGCTGCCCTATCGCGGCATCGAGGACGATGGCCTGTTCCTGACCGAGAGCGGGACGCCGGAGCGGCCGAAGCTGCGGCTCGGCTTCACCCTGCGCTACCAGCCGTTCTCGCGCGTCGGCACGGACTCCGAAGTGCAGGTCGAGGGGCTGATCGCGGCGATCAAGACCACCGGCGCCGTGGTCCAGTTCGGCGTGCTGTCGTCGGCGACGGCCAAGCCGATCTTCGACGCCTGGGCGCTGGCGCGGCGTCCCGATCCGACGCGTGACGATCCGGTGGCGATCATGGCCGAGGCGCGTCGCAAGTTCATGCTCGCGGCCTCGCACAAGTATTCCCTGCTGTCCGGCTGGGGCTATCACCCGAAGGATCACCTGTACGTGATGACAGTGACGTTGCCCTACACCGGCGAGCTGCACGACGAGACCGAGTGGAAGACCTTCGTGGCCGAGGTCCGGCGCACGCGCGCCACGCTCATCGGCACCTTCAAGGGCATGCAGTTGGGCGTCATGCCCATGAACGGCAGCGAGTTCCGCAGCCTGCTGCAGGTGCTCCTGAACCCCCATGTGCCGGCCGAGGTCATCGACCGCGACCGCGTGCTGATGGCAAAGGGCCATGATGTCCTGCCGGGTGTGGACACGCTCGTGGAGCGCGACACGCGGCTCATCGTGCGCAACGACGGCCTGCTGAACTTCAAGCGCACGGACGATGATGCCGGCAAGTACGTGGCGATGCTGACGATCGACGGCTACCCGCAGGCCACGCACCTGCCGCAGACGGCGTGGCTGACGACCGGCGAGCCGCTGTCACCGCGCGAGCACATCAACCTGCCGTTTTGGGCATGGCTGAACATCGCCGTGCAGAACACCGACAAGGCGAACGATCGCATGTCGGTGAAGGCAGCGGGCATCGCACGCCAGTTGATCTCCGACTCGCCGTCCTATCGCGCGCTGATGTCGCACCTCGTGGAGCAGCAGGACGACGTGCAGTCGATCCGCGACGCGATCCGCGCCGGCGCTTCGCTGGTCTACGGTTCGATGGGCGTGAACATCATCGGCTCCGACCCGGAAACGCTGGGCCAGACGCTCTCGGAAACCGCGTCGGCGTGGAAGCGCCACGGCTTCCGGGCAAGCCCCGAACGCTTCATCCACCTGCCGGTCTACCTGGCCTCGCTGCCGGGGTCCTTCACGCAGGACATGGACCCGGTGGAGCGGCGTGGCGGGCTGCAGCGCGGCTCCTCCATGACCACGCGCCATGCCGCCCTGCTGGCGCCGATGCAGGGCGAATGGAAGGGTACGCCCCCGTCCGGCGGCGGGCTGCTGCTGCTGTCGCGGCGCGGCCAGCCGGCGGTGTTCAACGTACAGGACAAGAAGGCGGGCGCGAACTACAACTTCGTCATCGTCGCCCGTACCGGCTCGGGCAAGTCCTTCGTGGCGCAGGAACTCATCATGGATTTCCTCGCCAAGGGCGGCTATGCCTTCGTCATCGACGCCGGGCGCTCGTACTACGAGATGTGCGAGCTGCTGGGTGGCGTCAACCTCGTCTTCAAGATGGACGATCCGCTCGACCTCAACCCCTTTGCCACCATCACGACCGAGGATCGCCTGAAGGAGCAGACGGAGATGCTGGTCGAACTCGTGCGCTACATGGCCTTCCCGGAGACGGTCAAGGCGCAGGAGGCGATCGACGACTGGCAGAACAGCGCCGTCGAGAAGGCCATCGAGGCGGTGTGGAACGAACACCGCGAGCACACCACGCTGCCGATGGTGGCGGAGTGGCTGGGCCAGCAGGACGATCCGCGCGCGAAGGACCTCGCCGACCAGTTGCGTGCCTACACGCACGGGCGTTTCGCCCCGTGGTTCGACGGCAAGGGCAAGAAGGTCGATCTCTCCAACCACTTCTCGGTGGTGGAGATGGACGACCTGAAGGGGCAGGGCATGTTCCGCAACGTGGTACTGACGATGGTCATGCAGCGCATCGCCGAGACCATGTACGGCATGGGCGATCCGAACATCCCCAAGCTGATGATGATCGACGAGGCGTGGGACCTGCTCGGCAACATGCAGTCCGGCGCCTTCATCGAGCGCGCCTACCGCACCTATCGCAAGTACGGCGGCTCGGCCGGCATCATCACCCAGGGCTTCAACGACCTGACGAAATCGCAGGCGGCGATGGCGGCCTACGCGAACTCAAGCTGGCTGTTCGCGCTGGCGCAGAAGGCCGAATCGCTGGACGCGGCTTTCAAGGACGGCCTCTTGAACGCCGACGACGCCCTGCGCGAGCAGTTGAAGTCGGTCCATACCGCGCCGGGCGACTACTCGGAAATCTTCGTGCGCGGCGACAACGGGCAGGGCATCTACCGCTTCATCGTCGATCCCTACGCCTACTGGCTGTTCACCTCCGCGCCGCAGGACAAGGCGCAGCGCAACGCCGCGCTGGGGGCTGTGCAGCAGGAACACCCGGACTGGTCGCACGCCCAGCAGTTGTCGGAGGCCGTCAAGCGGCTGGCCGACGCGCAGACGCGCAAGCGCTACGGCCAGAGTGCGGACGAGGCGCTGGCCGAACTCGGGATGCTGGCCGAAGCCGGCGCCCTCCACGGAGAGGATCTGAAATGAAGGCGATCTCCCTGCTTG
>DASVGQ010000130.1:0-5927 GCA_036379455.1 Nevskiaceae bacterium | reverse complement strand
CATCCCACGAGAGGCTTGCGCATCGGCGCCGCCGCGGCTTCGGTACAAAGTCATGCTCGACGCCGCGCTGCGCTACCTACAATGGACGCGCACGGGTCCTGACGATCAGAGGCTGAGACATGACGGCGCGTCAAATCCTGGTGGTGGGTGCAGGGATGGTCGGGGTATGCACGGCGTGGCACCTGCGCACACGGGGGCACGAAGTGACGCTCATCGACCGACGCGACCCGGGTTCCGAGACCTCCTATGGAAACGCCGGGCTGATCCAGCGGGAAGCCGTCAAGCCGCATCCCTTTCCGCGCGCGCTTACCGAGATCCTGCGCGTGCTGCCGGACCAGAGCATCGACATCCGCTACCGCGCCGGAGCGATGGTCAGCGAGCGCGCGGCGCTGTGGGAGTACTGGCGCAAGTCGACGCCGGAGTCGTTCGCGAAGATCGTGCCGGAATACGCTTCGCTGATCGTCCACTGCACCGAGGACCACGAGACGATGTTCACGGCGGCGCGCGCGACGGAGCTCATCCGCCGCGACGGGTGGCTGCAGCTGTACCGCAGCGACGCCGCCTTCGAAGCCGGGCTGGCAGAGGCCGCCGACATCCGCAGCCGCTTTGGCGTGGAGTTCGCGCACATCGACCGCCAGCAGCTGCACGAGATGGAGCCCTTCCTGTCCGTGCCGCAGCCGATCATCGGCGCCATCCACTGGACCAACGCATGGTCTGTCAGCGACCCGGGGGCGCTCGTCAAGGCCTATGCCGCAGACTACGTCAAGCGCGGCGGAAAGATGCTGCGCATGGAGGTGCATGCGATGGAGCCGGCGGGCGAGCGCTGGCACGTGTCATCGGCGACCGGCGAATCCATTGACGGCGATGAGCTCGTGCTCGCCACCGGACCGTGGTCGCGCGAGTGGTTCGAAGCGCTGGGCTACCGCATCCCGCTGTTCGTGCAGCGCGGCTACCACATGCACTACGGGGCCAGCGGCGGCGCCGTGCTCAACCACGGGATCATGGATTTCGAGCGCGGCTACCTGATCACGCCGAAGCGCGCGGGCCTGCGCATCACGACCGGCGCGGAGCTGAACACCCTCGAAGCGGCGCCGCGCTACGGCCAGCTCGACGCCGCGGAGAACGCGGCGCGCGAGATCTTTCCGCTCGGCGCGCGCAAGGAGCCCAAGCCCTGGCTCGGCGCCCGCCCCTGCATCGCCGACATGAAACCGGTCATCGGCCCCGCCCACAAGCACCCCCACCTGTGGTTCGCCTTCGGCCATGCGCACCAAGGCTTCACGCTGGGCCCGACGACCGGCCGCCTGCTGGCGCAGATGATCGACGGCGAGACGCCCGCGGTGGACATGCGTCCATTCCGCAGCGACCGCTTCGAGGATTGACGCCAGCGCCCGGTCAGGGAACCGGGCGATCCACGCTGCCGCTGGACGACGCGGCACGAGTCGCCCCATAGCGCTTCTTCGCTACGTACCCCACGTAGAGCACGGCGATCCATATCGGGATCACGTACACGGCGGGGCGCGTGGAGTCGAGCTGCGTCATGAGTGCGACCAGCATCACCAGAAACAGGGCGCACAGGTAATTCGCCCACGGATACCACAGCGACGGGAAATGCAGGTGCGTCTGCCTCTTCTCGTGCGTGGCGCGGAATTTCAGGTGCACGAGGACGATCATCATCCACGTGATGATCGCCGCCGCGGTGGCCACCGCCATCACCTGCATGAACGCGCCGTGCGGCACCAGGAAGTTGATTACCACGACGAGGAAGGTGCAGGCCGACGAGAACACGATGCCGACCCACGGCGCCTTGTGCTTGTTGAGCCGCATGAACACGCGCGGCGCGTTGCCCTGCTCTGCGAGGCTGTAGAGCATGCGACCGTTGCTGTACATGCCGCTGTTGTAGACCGAGATCGACGCGGTCAGCACCACCACGTTGAGCAGGCCGGCGGCGGCCGGGATGCCGAGATCCTGGAAGATCAGCACGAAGGGGCTGCCGCTCACGCCGATCCTGTCCCACGGGTAGAGCATGACGAGCACCGCGACCGCGCCGACGTAGAACACCATGATCCGCCACATCACCTGGCGCACCGCCTGCGGAATGCTGTGGCGCGGGTTGTCCGACTCGCCCGCCGTGATGCCGATCAGCTCGGTACCCCCGAAGGAGAACATCACGACGATGAAGGACAGCAGCAGCCCCGAGATCCCGTTCGGGAAGAAACCGCCGAAGCGCCACAGGTTCTGCACCCCCACGGTATCCGCGGACGTGTGCGCGTAGATCAGGTAGGCGCCGAACACGATCATGCCGATGATAGCCACGATCTTGATCAGCGCCAGCCAGAACTCGAACTCCCCGAAGAGCGTGACGGACAGCAGGTTCACGCAGGTGATGACGCTCCAGATGATGAGCGCCGTCGTCCAGTGCGGCACCGTCGGGAACCAGAAGTTGATGTACAGGCCGACGACCGTCAATTCAGCCATCGCCACGAGGACATACAGGAACCAGTAATTCCAGCCGGCCAGAAAGCCTGGGTAGGCGCCCCAGTAGCGGTTGGCAAAATCGCTGAAGGCGCCGGCCACCGGCTCCTGCGTGGACATCTCGCCGAGCATGCGGATGATCAGGTAGATCACCGCGCCGCCGATGAGGTAGGAGACGATGATCCCCGGCCCCACCAGCTTGATGGACTCGGCGGCCCCGTAGAACAAGCCGGTGCCGATGGCACCGCCCAGCGCAATGAGCTGGATGTGCCGGTTCTTCAGGGTCCTGGACAGCGCACCCGTTTCCGTTTCAGCCATGGCGGTCTCCTCTCAACAACCCCGCGGTCGTTCGGCCGGGCGCCGCATCACGCGCTGTTCGCGACACACGTCCCGAACATCCCGGGCCCGCGTCCGACCGATGTCGCATCATCCGTCAGAAGTACGGCTCGATGGGCTCGAGATGCGCCTGGAAGTGGCGCAGCACCGGGGGCTCCCAGGTGATGCGATAGCCGCGACGGATCTTCGCCGCGCGGCTCTTGATGTCGGCCAGCGCGTCGGCGATGACGTCCAGATGCGCCTGCGTGTAGACGCGCCGCGGGATCGCCAGGCGCGCGAACTCGGAGCCGGCCTTGAGCTGCTTGCCGGTGTCCGGGTCGTTACCGAGCAGCAGCGAACCCACCTCCACGCCCCGGATCCCGGCCGCCCGGTACATTTCGATCACCAGCGTCTGCGCCGGAAACTCGGTGTACGGGATCTGCGGAAACATCGCCGCCGCGTCGAGGAAGATGCCGTGCCCGCCGGGTGGTTGCTGGTAGGGGACGCCGACTTCGTCCAGCTTCGACGCGAGGTATTCGGTCTGTCCGATCCGGTAGCGCAGGTAGTCTTCATCCAGCGCCTCGCGCAGGCCCACCGCCAGCGCGTCGAGATCCCGGCCGTTGAGGCCGCCGTAGGTGACGAAGCCCTCGTAGGCAATGCAGCGCGTGCGGATCTGCTGGATCAGCGGCGACTCCGGATCACGCACCCCGAGCAGCCCGCCCATGTTGACGAGCCCGTCCTTCTTCGCGGACATCGTGAACAGGTCGGCAAGGCCGAACATCTCCCGCACGATCGCCGTGATGTCGTGCCCTCTGTACGCGGCTTCGTCACGCTGGATGAAGAACGCGTTTTCCGCATAGCGCGCCGCGTCGATGCACAGCGGGATGTGATAGCGTCTGGCGATCTCGGCGGTGTCCCGCATGTTCTGCATGGAGACCGGCTGGCCGCCCACCGAGTTGTTGGTGGCCGTCATGACGATGACGCCCACCTTGTCCGCGCCGTGCGCCTCGATTTCCTCGACGAGGCGCCGCGTATCCATGTTGCCCTTGAAGGCCACGCGTGCCCGGGAATCCGCGGCCTGGGGCAGCGCGCAGTCGATGCAGCGCGCGCCGGCGAGCTCAACGTGCGCGCGCGTGGTGTCAAAGAAGGTGTTCGAGATCGCCACCTTGCCGGGTCCGAGCAGCAACGGAAACAGCACGTGCTCAGCCGCCCGTCCCTGGTGTACCGGCTGCACGTAGGCGTAGTCGTAGAGCTCCTTCACCGTCGCCATCAGGTGCTGGTAGCTTGTCGCGCCCGCGTAAGCCTCATCTCCCCTCATCATCGCACTCCACTGCTCGGTGCTCATCGCGCCGGTCCCGGAGTCCGTCAGCATGTCGATGTAGACGTCCCGGGACTGCAGATTGAAGATATTGAAGTGGGCCTCCGCGATCTTTCGGTCGCGCTCGGCTTGCGTCAGCCGCCGCAGCGGCTCGACGCTCTTGATGCGGAAGGGTTCAGCTACGTATCGAACGGGCATCGGCGCACCTCGCCTTCGGGCTGTGTACGCCACCATCCTAAGGGCGCCCTGTGGCCAACCGGAATGACCCTTCAGCGTCCGCACCTGCACGGATCGCTGATTCGCCTCACCCTGCATCCGACGGGTTGCGCCGTATTCATGCCCGGCTGGCGCCTCTGCCGGCGAGCTCGTTCCGCGCAGACCCGCTGGCCCTGGAAGAGCCGCGGTCGGTTCCGCGGGCGGCGGGAAAGTCTCCCCCGCTCAGGCGTCGGCCTTGACGACCTCGGCAATCGCTTCGCAGACGTAGTCCACGTTCTTCTGGTTGAGCCCCGGAACCGACATGCGCCCCGAGTCGACCATGTAGACGCTGTACTTGTCCTTGAGCTTGCCGACCTGTGCCTTGCTCAGGCCGGTATAGGAGAACATGCCGCGCTGCGTCTTCAGGAAGTCGAAGCGTTCGCCGAGCCCGCGCGCAGCCAAGCCATCCGCCAGCTTGTTGCGCATGGTATGGATGCGGGCCCGCATGCCGTCCACCTCCTCGCGCCAGCGCGCTGTCAGCTCCGGCGAGCTCAGGATGGTGTCGACCACTGCGCCGCCATGCGTCGGCGGGTGCGAGTAGCTGCCCCTTGCCGTCACGCCGATATGCGAACGCACGTTGACGGTCTGCTCGGCGTCGGGTGCGATGGCGAGCAGCGTTCCGGTGCGTTCACGATAGATACCGAAGTTCTTCGAGCAGGACTGCGCAATCAGCATCTCGCTCACGTTCTCCGCCAGCAGGCGCACCGCGAAGGCATCCTCTTCCAGCCCCTCGCCGAAGCCCTGGTAGGCGAAATCCACGAACGGGAACAGGTTGCGCTCGCGCACCACCTCGAGGATCTGCTTCCACTGGCCGACGCCCGGATCAAAGCCGGTCGGGTTGTGGCAGCAGGCGTGGAACAGGACCACGTCGCCCGCGGGAACGCGCCGAAGCCCGGACATCATCGCGTCGAAGTCCAGCCGGTTGTTCTTGTCGACGTAGGGATAATGCTCGACCTGCAGTCCCGCCGCCGAGAACAGCCGCACGTGGTTCGGCCACGTCGGCTGTGGCACCCAGATTCGCGTCGGCTTCTGCTTCGCCTCGCCGGCGATCAGATCCGCACCCAGGCGCAGCGCGCCGCACCCGCCAGGCGTCTCCGTTGCGCTGACGCGTTGTTCGGCCACCACCGGGGACGTCTTGCCCAGGAGCAGCGCCGGAATGTGCCGCGCGAACTTCGGGTCACCGTGCGAACCGATGTAGGCCTTGGTGTTCTCGGTCTGCAGCAGGAGCCGCTCGGCTTCCTTCACCACGTCGAGAATCGGCGTGACGCCGGTCTCGTCGCGATAGACGCCGACGCCCAGCGCCGCCTTCTTCGGATTCGGGTCGGCGCCGACCTGCTGGATCAACCCCAGAATGGCGTCATCCGGGAGCCGCGTGACTGATTCGAACATGTACTTTCCTCCGCGCGGCAAGTCTAGCACCGGGTCGGCGGCGCCCGACCGGCGCGACGCGGTCAAAGCTCATGCCGGAAAAGCGAATAGCGCCTGCGCGAGCAGCAATCCACGGAAACGGCCTAGGGATCCGGAGCACGCTTCCCGCGTGCAAGGCCGAGATCCACGCCCTGATCCG
>DASVGQ010000129.1:0-7132 GCA_036379455.1 Nevskiaceae bacterium | reverse complement strand
CATCGCCCCGTCGTCCCGGCCCACCATAACGAAACCTGTCCCGACTGTCTGTACGTGGCGCAGCGCGATCCAGCACGCGGGTCACCGTGCGACGGATGGCCCGGGCCGACGCACAGGCTGTCACCGAAAGGCTCCACGCAGATGCGATATACGACGGCGAGCAGCATACGGCCCGCCGGCTCGCGCGCCGTAGCGCGATCTGCCTCGAGGCGCGTACAGAAGACGCCCCGGCGCGAACATGCGGATCCGAGTTGTGGTCGCCCTGGGTGCGTGTCTCGCGGTCGACTCCCCGCGAGACGCGCCGATGGCGCCGCGCAGACAGAGCACCATGCAGGCGACGCGGCAAGATTGCCGCGTGCGTGCTCGGCCTGCGTAAACTATCCGGAGCACTTCGCCGCACGAACGTCGTACGACGGTGCCCGCTCGCGCATCGCGTGCTTGATTAATGGCGCGCCCGGAGGGATTCGAACCCCCGACCATCTGGTTCGTAGCCAGGTACTCTATCCAGCTGAGCTACGGGCGCGCACCAACCGAATCTGCGCGTGGCACTGCATGTCCGCCGATGGCGGAGAGAGAGGGATTCGAACCCTCGATGAGGCTATAAACCCCATACTCCCTTAGCAGGGGAGCGCCTTCAGCCACTCGGCCATCTCTCCTGTGCACTGCGGGAGCAGCCCTGCCGCGAGACGGCGACAGGATACAGGCTCCCCGAACACCGGTAAAGCGACTGACGGCATGCTACTTCGCGGCCGCTTCCTCGACCGGCGGCTTCGCTTTCGCATCCGCGTCCAAGCCCAGCGCCTTGTGCAGGCTGCGGACAGCCAGCTCGAGGTACTTGTCCTCCACGACGACCGAGATCTTGATCTCCGACGTCGAGATCATGCGGATATTGATCCCCTCGCCTGCGAGCACCGCAAACACCTTTGCCGCGATGCCCGGATGGCTGCGCATCCCCACGCCGACGACAGAGACCTTCACGACGTCGACGGCGCCCCGGACGCTCCCCGCGCCCAGCTCGCCGGCCACCCGCCGCACGGTCTCCATGGCCTCGTCGAAGTCGGTCTGCGCGACGGTGAACGTGAAGTCGGTCATGCCATCCGCACCGACGTTCTGTACGATCATGTCCACCTCGATGTGCGCAGCACCGATCGGCCCCAGGATCGCCGCCGCGATGCCCGGCCGGTCCGGGACATCCGTCACCGTGATCTGCGCTTCGTTGCGGTCAAATGCGATACCCGAAATCACGGGGTCTTCCATCATCTTGGGATCCTCCAGTGCGATCAGCGTGCCGGGACCATCCTCGAAGCTCGACAGGACGCGCATCGGCACGTGGTACTTGCCGGCGAACTCTACGGCGCGGATCTGCAGCACCTTGGAGCCGAGGCTGGCCATCTCCAGCATCTCCTCGAAGGTGATCCGCTCGAGCCGGCGGGCTCGGGGTTCCACGCGAGGATCGGTTGTATAGACGCCGTCAACGTCCGTGTAGATCTGGCATTCGTCGGCCTTCAGCGTCGCGGCCAGCGCCACCGCAGTGGTATCCGAGCCGCCGCGCCCGAGCGTGGTGACGTTGCCGGCGTCGTCCACACCCTGGAAACCTGCCACGACAGGTACCACGCCCGCTTCGCAGTCCTGTCTCAGGCGCGCATCGTCGACGCTCAGGATACGCGCGCGGGTGCGTGCATCGTCGGTGCGGATGGCGACCTGCGAACCGAGATAGGAGCGCGCCTCGACGCCGCGCGTACGCAGCGTCATGGCCAGCAGCGCCATCGACACCTGCTCGCCGCTGGCGAGCATCTGGTCCATCTCGCGCGGATCGGGATGCGGCGTCACGGCGTGGGCGAGATCCAGCAGACGGTTGGTCTCGCCGGCCATCGCCGAGACGACCACGACCAGTCGATGCCCAGCTTCGCGTGCCGCGACGATGCGGTCGGCCACGTGACCAATGCGCTCGATGGACCCCATGGAGGTCCCACCGTATTTCTGCACCCACAAGGCCATATGCAACGCTCTCCGAAGAGCCGGACGCGGGCTTGACCGCCCGCGGCCGGCTCAGTGCTGCTGCTCGACGAAGCGGTAGGCAACGGCGAGCGCCTCCGCAACGCCCGTCACGTCGCTGCCGCCGGCCTGCGCCATGTCCGGCCGACCGCCGCCGCGGCCACCAACCTTCGCAGCCGCTTCCTTCACCAGAGCCCCAGCCTTGAATCGGCTCGTCAAATCCTTGGTGATGCCGGCGATCAGGCTGACCTTGCCGGCCGCGACGCTCGCCAGCAGGATGACCCCCGAGCCCATCTCGTTCTTGAGCTGATCGACCATCCCGCGCAATGTTCCCGGATCAACGCCGTCCAGCTTCGCGGCCACGACCTTGACGCCGTTGACGACCTTCGCCTGGTCGGCGAGCTGATCGCCGGTCTTCGCGGCCTGCCTGGCCTGCAGCGCCGCCACTTCGTGCCGAAGCGTGCGTTCCTGGTCGACCATCTGGCCAAGTTTCTCGACGAGCGCCTCGGGCGCGGCGTGCACGATGCCCGCCGCCTTGTGCACGGTGGCGACGGCCTCCCGCAGATAAGCGAGCGCGTTCTCGCCGGTGACGGCCTCAACGCGGCGTATTCCGGCAGCCACGCTGCTCTCCGAGACGATCTTGAACAAGCCGATGTCGCCGGTGCGAGCTACGTGCGTACCGCCGCACAGCTCAATCGAGTAATCGACCGCCGCGTCACCCATCCGCAGCACGCGCACCTCATCCCCGTATTTCTCACCGAACAAGGCCATCGCTCCGGTCCTGATGGCCGCATCGAAGGGCATGACGGTGGCGGTCACGGCTACGTTCGCGAGGATCGCGCGGTTGACGCGGTCCTCGACGTCGGCGATTTCCGCGGCGGTGACGGGCTGTCCGTGGGAGAAGTCGAAGCGGGTACGCCGTTCATCCACCAGCGAACCGCGCTGCTCGACGTGGGTGCCGAGCACTTCGCGCAGCGCGCGGTGCATCAGGTGTGTCGCGGAATGATTTCGCATGGTGGCGCGGCGGCGGCTCGCGGCGACCTGCGCGCGAACCGTGTCGCCCCGCGCCACGCGTCCGCCGCGTACGCGTCCGTGATGCGCGTGGACTCCAGCGCGCAGCTTGCGCGTGTCGGTCACGTCGAACTCCGTGGCCTCGCTCGTGAGGGTTCCGCTGTCGCCCACCTGCCCACCGGACTCGGCGTAGAACGGCGTCCGGTCGAGAACCACGATGCCCTCCTGGCCTGCTTCCAGCGACGCCACGGACTGGCCGTCCCGGAACACCGCGAGCACCACGGCGTAGCTCTCCAGCTCGTCATAACCGGTGAAGATCGTGGCCGGACCATCGAAGGGGAGCGTCTCCCCCGCCTTGAAGACGCTGGCAGCACGCGCGCGTTCCCTCTGCCGCGCCATCTCGCGCTCATAGCCTTCCACATCGATGGACAGACCGCGTTCGCGCGCAACATCGGCAGTGAGGTCGGCCGGAAAGCCGTAGGTGTCGTAGAGCTTGAAAACCACGTCGCCGGGGATGCAATTGCCGGACAGGTCGCGAACGACCTCTTTCAGAAGGTGCATCCCGGTATCCAGCGTCTGCGCAAAATTTTCTTCCTCGCGCTGGATCTGTTCCTCGATCAGCGACCTCTTCTTGATCAACTCGGGGTAGGCGTCGCCCATCACCTCGGCAAGCGGTGCCACCAGCTTGTAGAAGAACGGAGAGCCCAAGCCGATCTTGTACCCATGGCGGATGGCCCTGCGCATGATGCGACGCAGGACGTAGCCGCGCCCTTCGTTGGATGGCAGCACGCCGTCCGCGATCAGGAAGCTCGTCGCGCGAATATGGTCAGCGATGACTTTTTGCGAGGCATTGGCATAAGGAGGCTGTCCCGCCATCGCAGCGATCGCGGACACCAAGTGCCGGAAGATGTCGATGCGATAGTTGTCGTTCGTGCCCTGCATGAGCGCGGCGACGCGTTCGAGCCCCATGCCGGTATCGACGTTCGGGCGCGGCAGCGGAACGAGCGTGCCATCGGCCTGCCGGTCAAACTGTGTGAACACGAGGTTCCAGATCTCGATCCACCGGTCGCCGTCCTCATCCGGCGACCCCGGCGGCCCTCCCGCAATACCCTTCGAGCCATCCGGATCATGGTCGTAGAAGATCTCGCTGCACGGTCCGCAGGGACCGGTGTCGCCCATCGTCCAGAAGTTGTCCGAGGCGTAGCGCGCACCCTTGTTGTCCCCGATGCGGACGATCCGCTCCGGCGCAAGGCCGATGTCCTTGTGCCAAATCTCCCAGGCCTCGTCATCTTCCTGATAGACGGTGACCATCAACCGCGCGGGGTCGATCGCGAGCCAGGCAGCACCCGTCACGAACTCCCACGCAAAACGGATCGCCTCGCGCTTGAAGTAGTCGCCGAAGCTGAAGTTGCCGAGCATTTCGAAGAAAGTGTGATGGCGCGCCGTGTAACCGACGTTCTCGAGGTCGTTGTGCTTGCCACCCGCCCGCACACACTTCTGTGCCGTCGCGGCGCGCGTATAGGCGCGCTTTTCCCGTCCCGTGAAAACATCCTTGAACTGCACCATCCCGGCGTTCGTGAACAGGAGCGTCGCGTCGCCCGCCGGCACCAGCGAGCCTGACGGCACGACGGTGTGGCCGTGTGCCGCGAAATATTCCAGGAAACGCGCGCGAAGCTGATTGCTGTCCATCGTCGTCCTGCGCTCGAAGGGTGCCATGTTAATGACTCGGAAAAGTCGCCGCCATCGACGCCCGGACGCCTCGCAGGCTCAATCCGGCGGCTGATCGAGGAGCGTGCGGATGTCGTTCGCGGCAAACCCTCGTTGCGCCAGAAAGCGCCACTGCCGCTGCCATTCGGCCGCAGTCCGGGGCCGCGCGTGGAAACGCCGCTGCCAAGCCCGCCGCGCCACGGCAAGCCATCCGTCCTCGTCAGGCGGCACGACAAGCGATTGGGCAATCTCCGCGGTGATACCGGCGGCTTCCAGCTCGGCAGCGATCCGCAGCGGGCCGTAGCCTTGGGCTATGCGCGTGCGCGCCAGCGACTCCGCGTAGCGCGCGTCGCTCTGCCAGCCACGCTGCGCGAATTCCGCGATGACGTCCGCCGCGAGGCTTTCCGGCGTACCGCCGTGCACCAGCTTGAGCTGCAGCTCGCGCGCCCCATGCTCCCGGCGCGCGAGAGCGCGCAAGGCGCGCGCGCGGACCGCGGCAGGATCAGCCGGGTCGTCAGGC
Source organism: Nevskiaceae bacterium (assembly GCA_036379455.1). Classification (GTDB taxonomy): domain Bacteria; phylum Pseudomonadota; class Gammaproteobacteria; order Nevskiales; family Nevskiaceae; genus SCRT01. The sequence continues at coordinate 1,899 of DASVGQ010000129.1, read as the reverse complement.
CTGCTCGGCCGGCGCTTCCGCACGAGGCGCCCGCTGCGGAAGGAGCTTGGCGCGCAGCGCCTGGTCGATCTCCGCAGCCGCTTCTGGATGCTCCCGCAGCCACTGGCGAGCGTTGTCCTTGCCCTGGCCGATCTTGTCACCCTTGTAGGCGTACCAAGCACCCGACTTCTCGACCAGGTTCTCCTTCACGCCCATGTCGATCAGTTCGCCAAGCGTGGAGATGCCTTCGTTGTAGAGAATCTCGAACTCGGCCTTGCGGAAAGGCGGCGCCATCTTGTTCTTGACGACCTTCACGCGTGTCTCGTTGCCGACCACCTCGTCACCCTTCTTCACCGCCCCGATGCGACGGATGTCGAGCCGCACGGAGGCGTAGAACTTCAGCGCGTTACCGCCCGTCGTGGTTTCCGGCGAACCGTACATGACGCCGATCTTCATGCGTATCTGGTTGATGAAGATGACCAGCGTGTTGGAGCGCTTGATATTCGACGTGAGCTTGCGCAACGCCTGGCTCATCAGCCGCGCCTGCAGGCCCGGCAGCGAATCGCCCATCTCGCCCTCGATCTCCGCCTTCGGCGTCAGCGCAGCGACGGAGTCCACGACCACCACGTCTACCGCGCCCGAGCGGACCAGCATGTCGGCAATCTCGAGCGCCTGCTCACCCGTGTCAGGCTGCGAGATCAGCAAATCGTCGACCTTCACGCCGAGCTTTTCGGCATATGAGGGATCGAGTGCGTTCTCGGCATCGATATAAGCAACCGTTCCCCCGTTTTTTTGGGCGTTCGCGGCCACCTGAAGACATAGCGTCGTCTTCCCGGAGGACTCCGGGCCGTAGATCTCGACCACCCGTCCACGCGGCAGGCCACCGATACCAAGCGCGACATCCAGCGCCAGCGAGCCGGTCGACACTACGTCGATGTCCCGCCCGGGGTCGTTGAGTCCCATGCGCATGACGCTGCCCTTGCCGAACTGCCGTTCGATCTGGCTGAGCGCCGCCTCGAGCGCGCGCCGACGATTGTCGTCCATGCCATCCTCCGCCGGTTGACCCGTTTTCGCTTGTCCCGTTCTTGCCATCGCGACTACTTACCCACGCGGGACAGGTAGGCCCCGGTTCGTGTATCGACCTTCACGACCTCGTCCTGCTGGACGAACAGCGGCACGCGCACCGTCGCGCCGGTCTCGAGCTTGGCTGGCTTGCCGCCCCCGCCTGAGGTATCGCCGCGTACGCCCGGGTCGGTCTCCACGATGCGCAGTTCCACGAAATTCGGCGGTGCCACCGACAACGGCACGTCGTTCCACAGCAGGATCTTGCACAGCTCTTCGCCCTTGATCCACTGCTCGGCGTCGGCGACGGCGTTCTTGTCCGCGCTGAGCTGCTCGAAGGTCGTCGGGTTCATGAAGTACCAGAATTCGCCGTCGTTGTAGAGATATTGCATCTCCATCTCGGTCACGTCGGCCGCTTCCGCGGTATCGCCGGACTTCCAGGTGCGCTCCAGCACGTGGCCGTTCTTGAGGTTGCGCACCTTCACGCGGTTGAAGGCCTGGCCCTTCCCCGGCTTGACGTACTCGTTGCTGACGATCGCATACGGATCCCCGTCAATCAGGATCTTCACGCCCGCCTTGAATTCATTCGTGCTGTAGGTAGCCATATAGAGGGTCTGGACACCCCATGAAAGACAGGAACGCGCATCACCTACCGTGACGTCCGTCGGCGCAACGCGCGGGCACGCATGTTACCTGAACGCCCCTGCGCGTTCAGCCTGACTCCGCCCGGAACGCGGGCGCGATCCGTATAATGCGGCGCCACCAGCGGACCTGTGGGCGTGCCGAGATAGCTCAGTCGGTAGAGCAACTGATTCGTAATCAGTGGGTCGGAGGTTCGATTCCTCTTCTCGGCACCAA
>DASVGQ010000128.1:0-5172 GCA_036379455.1 Nevskiaceae bacterium | reverse complement strand
AAGGGGATGTCGAGGTTCAGCCCCGGCCAGGCGAGCTCGGCGGCGGCGTACATGCCGACGAGCATGCCGATGATGCCCCACACGATCGACGCCAGGATGAACAGGCGGACGACGCGATCGTTGTAGTGCTCCACGGCGCCCCTCGCAGAGGACGGGGGTGCTGCGATACCGGCATTGCCGGATGCGGGGGCGGTCGTGGCCATTGCGCGTGCCGTCGGGTCCAGGGGCCTGATGACAGCCTCAGGCGTTGATCGGGATCACTTGTGCAGCCAGTTGCTCCATGCCGACACACCGCGTGGGCGTCGCCTGGCGGGCGGCTGGGCGCGGCAACATGCCTGTGTCGCGCTGAAAAATCAACTACATATTGATTTGCATCAGCTCGCGCAGCGCAGCTTCTCCGCGTCGCGGCGGTGTCAGGGCTGCCGTTTGACGGCCGTGCAGACCTTTTCCGGCTGGCCCTGCGTGAGGGTGCACAGCTTGCGCGTCAGCTGGTCGGCGCTGCCGAGCACGGCCTGCCACAGTGGCCCCTTGCCGAGCTGCAGCTGGTTGGCGATCTCGAGCCAGTCCTTGCCGCCCATCAGCGTCGGGCTGACCGAGGCACCGACCTGAATCCAGTGGTCGTCCACGTCGACGAAGGGGATCGACCCCGGATACTGCGTATAGGGCGGCCGGTTGAACTTGCGGAAACGCTGTTCCTGGAACGGCGTCGGCTTCTCCAGCGGGCGCTGGTTGCGATCGCTGAGCTCCACGCCCTGGAAATCCAGCCACTGGCTCTGGTAGTGCGAACCGATGAAGCTGAAGGTCGCGGTGTCGGGATCCACGTCATTGGAGCTGGAACGCGTGGCCTTGAGATCGGTGAACTTGCCGAAGCGCATCAACGCCATGACCAGCGGCCAGCGTTCTGCCGCGCAGTAGGGGCAGAACTCGGCACCCATGTACAGCACGAAGGGCTTGCCGGTCGTCTTCGGCGCGTCGGGGACCGGCTTGAGGCTGTCGTGCTGCGGCACGGGCGCGCGGCCCATGTCGCGCAGGCTCGCGGCGCTGAGCTCGGCGATAGCGGCTTGCGGGATGGCTGCACCGTCCTTCAGCGGGGCGAAGGGAACCTGCGCGCTGGCGCCTGCGGAGGCTGCCATCAGCGCGAGGCCGAACAGGCACGCGAGCAGCGGCGCAAAGCGCGCGGGGATCGGGACTGAGCAGGAAGTGGTCATTGGAGCGGGTCCGGCCCCGGCGGCGGCATAGCGGTGGTGACGGCGCACGATGTTAGCAGCGTCGTGCCGCACCGGCGCGTGTGTATGCTGCAGTGGACCTCGAGAGGCGACGGGCGCATGACGGCACGACCCCCGGATTCCGGCGAATCGGCATGGCGGCGGATCAAGCGGCAGACGCTCGGCCCCGCGCTCGCCATCCTCGTGTGCGTGGGCGGCGGGTTGATCGGCGCTTGGGGCCTGCCGCGGCTGGTCATCGCGATGGCGCCGCACGCGCCCACGCTGGTGGTCTACGGCAGCACCGTCGTCGGCGTCTTCGTCGGGGCGGCTGCCGGCATCTTCCTCGCGCAGATCATCTCAACCCACGCGGCCCGCCGGTCTTGAGGATCCGCCTCAGGCAGGCGCACCGCCGGCCGCATCCAGCGGCAGCTCCATGCGCACCACCAGTCCGCCGCCTTCCCGGTTGCGGGCGGTCGCGCGCCCGCCGTGCGCCATGCTGATGCGCGCGACGATGGCCAGGCCGAGGCCGTGGCCGCTGACGCGCGCGCCGTTCGTGCCGCGGAAGAATGGCCGGAACAGGGAATCCAGCTCCTCCGGTGGCACGCCCGGACCGTCGTCCGCGACCTCGACCCACGCCTGATCCTTCGTTCGCCCCACCGCGACGCCGATGTGCCCGCCGCGCGGCGAGAATTTCACGGCGTTCGACAGCAGGTTGTCGATCGCCCGCGCCAGCAGCGTGGGGTTGCCCATCACCACGACATCCTCGGGCGCGTCGCTGTGCCACTCGAGCGTCGGATCCTCGGCTCCGCTGCGCGCGTCGGCGGTGCACTCGGCGGCGAGCAACGTCAAATCAACGCGCTCCTGGCGAATGCCCGGCAGCTGCACTTCCATGCGGCTGAGCTCCAGCACTTCGCCGATGACGCCATCGAGCCGCGCGATCTCGTGCTCGGCGCGGTCCAGCGACGGCTGCGCGGCCGCTCCCGCCTCGGCGCGTGCCAGCTCGAGCGTGAGCCCGAGGCGCGTCAGCGGCGAGCGCAGCTCGTGGGAGACGTCCTGCAGGACGCCGCGCTGCCGCTCCAGCAGCGACTGGATGCGGGCAGCCATGCGGTCGAAGTCCCGCGCGAGCTGCCCCAGCTCGTCGCGTTTTTCCGCCAGCGGCGTGCCGACGCGCGCGCCGAGCTCGCCGCGTGCAAAGCGCCGCGCGGCGCCGCGCACGGCTTCGACCGGACGGCCGATGGTGCGTGAGACCCACCAACCGACGCCGCCGATCACGAACAGCGAGACGAGAATCTCGATGGCGAGCGGAAGCCAGCGCAGCCGGGTTGGCGTAGGCGTGAACTGCACGCCGATGAAGCGCCATTGCTCTGAACCCGTGCCGGTCACGGCGACGCCGGCCAGCGTCAGGCCCGGGCGCGGGTGGAGAATGACCTCCGGCTCGGCGGACAGCTGGCCCTGGTAGCGCAGCACCCAGTGCGGCGGGGCCAGCAGCGCGTGCCCACCGGCGTCGAGCAGCCCGACGGAGATGTGGCGCTCGCGCAGCTGGTCGCGCCACGGCTTGAGCGTCACCTCATCGGGATGGGGCACAGAGGCGTAGAGGTCGGCGGCCTGCTGCGCGATGAAGCTCCAGTTCGTGTCGCTGCGGTGCAGCTCGCGCATCACATGGTGGGTGACGGCGATCGTCACGGCGATGGTCAGGACGTTCGCGAAGCAGAACCAGACGAACAGCCGCCAGAACAGGCGGCCAGAGCGATAACGCTGGGTGCGGGCGCCGGGCGCGTCCGCGCCGTCGGCCTCAGGCGACCGGAGGGTCATGCCCGTCCTTGAGCAGGATGTAGCCCGAGCCGCGGACCGCCTCGATCGCCGGCGCCGCGCTTTCCGGCAGCCCGAGTTTGTGGCGCAGGCGGCTGACGTGAACGTCGATGCTGCGGTCGAAGCGTTCCAGCGGTCGGCCGAGCGCCTCGCGCGTGAGCGTCGCCTTGTCGGTGACTTGTCCAGCGCGCCGCGCCAGCGTCAGCAGCAGCGAGTACTCCGCGCCGGTGAGCTGCAGCTCGCGGTCGTCGAGCCAGGCGCGCCGCTCGCTTGGCGCCATGCGCAGCGCGCCGACCCGCACTTCCCGCCCATCGTCGGGGTTGAGGCGCCGAAGCAGCGCGTGGATGCGCGCCAGCAGTTCACGCGGCAGGCAGGGTTTTGGCAGGTAATCGTCCGCGCCGAGCTCGAGCCCGCGCACCCGGTCGTCGGGCTCGCCGCGTGCCGAGAGCATGAGCACCGGCAGCTCGTGGGCGCGGCGCAGCTCCTGCAGGGCAGCGAGGCCATCCTTGCCCGGCATCATGACGTCGAGGATGAGCAGATCCGGGCGCCGCCCGGGGTCGCGCAGAGCCTCCAGCGCTGAGTCCGCGTCGTGCACGCTGTCGACCGCGAGCTGGTGCCTGCCCAGGTAATCGGTGAGCAGCGCGCACAGCTCGCGGTCGTCGTCGACGATGAGGATGCGTGGGTTCAAGGGGCGGTGGATGCGTAGGTGGAAAGTATTTCGTGCGCCGAGCATTGTCGCCCGCGGGATCGTGACCAGCCGGCGGACCGGCGGCGTTTTACCCAACTTTACGGGCCGTGCGGTCGCGTTCGAGGTCGGGCCGGTTAAAGTGTGGCAACACCCTGAACCGATGGAGACGACTGTGCACAAGTACTGGATGACCGCGCTCGCCGCGGGAGCTGCACTGGGGATGGCGCTGCCGGCTCTTGCCAGCGAACCGGCCGCGGCGACGCCGGCTCCGCAGATGCTCGCGCAGAACATGCCGATGCAGGGATCACAGCAGAACATGCCGCTGAACGGCCCCCATCACCGCGGCGAGAGGTGGCACGGTGAGCACGGGCGTATGCACAACTGGCCATTCGCCCACGCGCTCAAGAAGGTGCACCTGACGGAAGCGCAGAAGAAGGCGGTGCGCGAGCAGCTCAGGACCGCCGAGACGAATATCCGCGAGAAGATGAAGGCGCTGCACGAGGACCGCGTGGCGTTCTACACCACGGTGCCGGGATCGCCCGAGTACATCCCGAACTACGAGAAGTACGCGCGCGATGCCGCGGCGGCGGTGCAGACCCGCATCCAGGAGACGGCGACCGCTCACACCAACATCTACAACCTGCTCACCGGCAGCCAGCAGGAGCAGTTCCGCAAGGACCTTGCCGAGCAGGCGCAGTGGGCGCATGACCATCCGTGGGGCCGGCGCGGCGAGATGCGCAGACACGGACATCGCGGTGGCGCCATGCAGGGCGCGCCGATGAACCAGCAGTAGCGGCCTCGCGGGCGCCCTCGCCGGGCGTCCCGCCGCATATCACGGGTCCGTCGCCTGCGACGGGCCCGTTTTTCATTCAGCCGCCGGCGGCGTAACGGTTGGTCGCCGCGATCAGGCGCTGCAGGTTGCCCGGCTCGCTGGCGGCGTGTCCGGCGTCGGGCGTGATCTGGAAGTCCGCTTCCGGCCACGCGCAGTGCAGGTCCCACGCGGAGCGCAGCGGGCAGATCACGTCATAGCGGCCCTGCACGATGGTGGCGGGGATGTGCCGGATGCGTTCCACGTTGGCGAGCAGCCAGCCGTCACGCGCGAAAAAGCCGCGATGGATGAAGTAATGGCACTCGATGCGCGCGAAGGCTTCGGCGAATGCGCTGGCGCCGAAGCGCGTCGAGGTGTCGCCGGCCGGCAACAGGCGGCTGGTGGAGCCTTCCCAGATGCTCCAGGCGAGCGCCGCGGCCCGTCGCGCCGCCGGGTCGTCGCTCGTCAGGCGTCGGTGGTAGGCGGCGACGAAATCCCCGCGTTCGCCTTCCGGGATTGCGTCGCGGTAATGGCGCCACGCGTCGGGATAGATCCAGCTGCAGCCGTCCTGGTAGAACCAGCGGATCTCCGCCGCGCGCATCAGGAAGATGCCGCGCAGCACGAGGTGGGTCACATGCTCCGGATGCGTCTCGGCGTAGGCC
>DASVGQ010000127.1:0-43141 GCA_036379455.1 Nevskiaceae bacterium | reverse complement strand
CCTCGGCGATCGCCACAGCGTGATCCTCTCGAGCCACATCCTTCCAGAAATCCAGAGCCTGTGCGACCGCGTGATGATCATCAACCACGGGCGCGTCGTGTATTCGGAAACCATCGAAGCCGCAACCGCCACGCGCTCGGAGGCCGCCATCCTCGGCTTTTCCCGCGCGCCCGACCACGACGCGCTGTGCGCCGTGCCGGGCGTCGGCTCGGCCACGGCGCTGCAAGGCGGCCAGTGGCGCGTGGAATTCACCGAGGGCGCGGATCCGCGCGAAGCGCTGGCGGCCGCGGCCGTGCGGGCAGGGTGGGGGCTCGTCGAGCTGCGACCGGTGGTGAAAACGCTCGAGGAACGCTTCGTGGAGCTGACGACCGGCGAGGACAGCCACAAGGAGGCGGCGTGATGGGTGGCGTGATGAGCATCGCCCGGGTCGAGACCCGGCGCATCTTCGCTTCGCCGCTGGCATGGGCGGTGCTGGCGGTGCTGCAGGTCATCCTCGGCGTCTTCTTCGTCCTCTACGTGAACGCCTACGCGCAAGCTTCGATGGGCTTCTCGAACCCGGCGATGGGGGTTTCCGACTACATCGGCGGCGGCCTCTACAGCACCGCGAACGTCATCCTCCTGCTGGTCGTTCCGCTGATGACGATGCGTCTGTTCGCAGAGGAACGGAAGTCCGGGAGCCTCACGCTGCTGCTGTCGGCGCCCGCCTCGCTGATCGAAATCGTGGTCGGCAAGTTCCTCGGCCTGGCGGTCTTCCTGCTCGCCGCGATCGTGCTGCTGGCCGGCATGTCCTTCACGCTGCTGGCAGGCACCAATCTCGACATCGGGCGCATCTTCGCCGGGCTGCTGGGGCTGCTGCTCATGATGCTGGCCTTCGGAGCCGCCGGCCTGTTCGTCTCCACCCTGACGCGCGAGCCGGTGATCGCCGCGATCGTCACCTTCGGCTTGCTGCTGCTGATCTGGATCCTGCAGGCCGTAGCGCAGTCGCCGTCGGTGCCCTACGCCCAAGCGATCGGCTACCTGTCACTCATGGAGCACTTCGAAAACCTGCGGCGCGGGCTGGTCTCCACCGAGGACGTGGCCTACTACATCCTGTTCATCGTGCTGTTCCTGTGGCTGGCCGTACTGCGGCTGGACATGGAACGCAACTGACCAAGGCACTCTGCGATGAATCAACGCCGCAGCAAGCTCGCCCAGCAGTGGCTCAACGCCGTGCTGGCCATCGTGATCGTTGGCCTGCTGGCCTGGCTGACGGTGCACTACAAGACAGAATTCGACTGGACCGCCAACCATCGCAACACGCTGACCGCCGCCAGCCAGCGGCTGCTGAAGGCATTGCCGGACCCGATCCACTTCTACGGCTTCGTCTTCGGCGACGAGAGCGGGCAGCGGCAGGCCATCACCAACGCGGTGGACAAGTACGAGAAGGCGAAGGGCAACGTCACGCTGCAGTTCGTCGATCCCTCGCGCGAGCCGCAGAAGGTCAAGGAATTCGGCGTGACGCAGCCGGGCCAGCTGGTAGTCGAGTACCAGGGTCGCCACGAGGCGCTGGAGCGGATCACCGAGCCGGCCATCTCGGACGCGCTGGAGCGGCTGGCGCACGCGACCCAGACCTACATCGGGTTTCTCGGCGGCGACGGTGAGCGCGACATCGCTGGCGCCGACCAGAACGGTTACTCGGGTTTCGCGGCGGCCCTGCGGAACAAGGGCTTCAAGGTCACCACCATCAACCTGGCCGTACAGCCCGTGATTCCCGACAACCTGTCGGTACTGGTGATCGCGGCGCCGCGCAACCAGATGCTGCCGCAACAGCAGGCGATCATCGCGCGCTACGTGGCGCACGGCGGCAACCTGCTGTGGCTTGGCGACGTGGACGAGCACGATGTCCTGCCAGCGTTGGCACAGCAGCTCGGCGTCCAGTGGCTGCCTGGCTACGTGGTGTTCCCGAACTACCGCGAGCTCGGCATCGGCAGCCCTGGCATCTACCTGGCGGCACAGTACCCGGACAACCCGGTCACGGGGTCATTCAAGGAAATCACGGTGTTCCCACTGGTACGCGCGATGCGCTACGGTGAGAACAAGAGCGCCGGGTGGCACGCCGCCCCGATCCTGACGACCGACGCCGCAGCGTGGACCAACGCCCAGGGTGGCAGCGGCCCGATTCGCTTCGACGCGAAGAACGGAGACGTCCAGGGCCCCCTGACGATCGGCGTCGCACTCACTCGCCCGGCGCCGGACAACCCCTCCGGGAAGGCCGCTCCGGCATCCGCTGCCAGCAGCGCGAAGCCTGCCGCCGGAGCCGGCGCCGGGATCGACGGCGACAAGTCGGAGAAGGAAAAGCAGCGCGTGGTGGTGGTAGGCAACGCCGATTTCCTCTCCAACGGCAACGTCAACCTGCTTGGCAACAAGGCGCTGGGTACCGACATCGTGACGTGGCTTGCGAACCGCAGCCTCGCGCTCAGCATTCAGATTCCCGAGGCGCCGGATCGCAACCTGTTCCTGACCGGCTGGGAAAGCTGGATGATCACGGGCGGATACGTCGTCGTGCTGCCGCTCATCCTCATCCTGTTCGGCGTGTCGCGCTGGGCGATCCGCCGTCGGCGCTGAGGTCCGCACCGCATGAAACGCACGGTCCTCAATCTGGTCATGGTCGTGGTCATCGCGATCCTGGCCATCGGCATCTACTTCGCCTCGCGCCCGAAGCCACACGTGAAAAAGGCGGCACTGACCAGCCTCAACTCGGCCCAGGTTGATCGAATCACCGTCTCGCAGCCGGATCATCCGGAGCTGGTCATGACGCGCACGAAAGGGCGCTGGAACCTCGTGAAGCCGATCCAGGCGCAGGCCAGCAGCGTCAACGTCATGAGCATCCTGGCGATCGCGACGTCCGTCTGCCAGGAGCAGATCAAGCCCAGGGAGGTGAAGCTCGCGAACCTCGGGCTGCAACCGCCCGAGTACACCGTGCAGTTCGATGACACGAAGGTCGCCATCGGCATGATGGAGCCGCTGAAGTTTCGGCGTTACGCGATGGTGGGCGATCGCATCTGCATCATCGCCAATCCCTCGGCGCCGGGGCTGGGCAGCGAGAACTACGCCGGGCTGGTGAGCACGTCGCTGGTGCCCGATGGCGAGGAGCTGGTGAAGATCCAGATCCCGGGATACACGGCCGCGCGGACTGGGAAAAAAGGCGAGTGGCAACTGTCGCCGAGCGCTCCGGGCCTCGAGAAGAACGCGGCCGCCACCTTGGCGGAAGCGTGGCAGACGGGACGTTCCACGTGGAACACCCAGGCGCCAGCGGCGGCCTCGCCTGACGAGGCGGGCGACAAGGTCATCCTGAGTTTCAAGAACGGCAAGCAGGAACGCTTCACCATCGCGAGCCGCAAGCCACGCCTGAAACTGGTGCGCAGCGATATCGGCATCGAATACAACCTGTCGGCGGCGGAAGCCGCCAGCCTGCTATCCCCGGCCAGAGAGCCGCCGCCCAAGCCCGCCTCCAGCGCAACGGCGGCGGCGAAAGCACCCGCGAAACCCTGAGCCGGCGCCAACCTCGCGCGTCAACCATCGCGCCGCAGCGGACGCCTCGTGCCGGAACTTCCTGAAGTCGAAACCATCCGCCGCGGGCTCGAGGCCAGCGTGGTCGAGCACCGCATCGTGCGCGTGTTGGTACGCGAACCGCGCCTGCGCCAGCCCATTCCTGCGGATCTGGCGGAACGCCTTGCGGGTCGTCGCATCCTGTCTGTCGCACGCCGCGGAAAGTACCTGCTGGTGCATACCGACGGAGAAACGCTTCTCATCCACCTCGGCATGTCCGGGCGCCTGTGGACGCTGCAGGGGCACCCGCCGGCGGGACCGCACGACCACGTCGACCTCCAGATGGAGGATGGCCGCACGCTGCGTTTCCACGACCCGCGGCGCTTCGGCCTGATGTTGCTGTGCGAAGGTGACTGCGCCGGCCACCCCCTGCTCGCCGGCATCGGCCCCGAGCCCCTGAGCGTCGCGTTCTCGGGCGCGTATCTGTGGGAGCGTTCGCGCGGGCATCACGTGGCCATCAAGAGCTTCCTGATGGACTCGCACGTGGTGGCGGGAATCGGGAACATCTACGCCTCGGAGGCGCTGTACCTGGCGCGAATCCACCCAGCGCGCCAAGTCATGCGCATCGCGCGTCCCCGTTACGACACGCTCGTCACGAGCATTCGTGCGACGCTGGACAAGGCGATCGGGAGTGGCGGTACCACGCTGCGCGATTTCTCGCACGTGGACGGAACCTCGGGCTACTTCGGCCAGCGGCTGGACGTCTACGGGCGCGCGGGAGAGCCCTGCAGGCGATGCGGCTCGGTCATCGTGACGCGTCGCATCGGCCAGCGTTCCAGCTTCTACTGCCCGCGCTGTCAGCGTTGAGCGGAACCGCCGCGCGCGTGTTGCGCGCGGCGCGCCTTGTCGGCCTGCGGCTGCTTACATCAAGCCGGCCTGCAGCCGCGCTTCCTCGGTCATCATGTCCATGCGCCATGGTGGGTCGAATACGAGCTCGACGTCCACGTCGGTGACGCCAAGGGTCGCGAGCTTCTCCTTGATGTCGGCGATCAGTACTTCGCCCATGCCGCAACCGGGAGCGGTCAACGTCATCTGCATCTTGACCTGCCAGTTGCCTTCATCGTTCTTCTTGATGTCGCACTCGTAGACGAGCCCGAGGTCGACGATGTTGATCGGGATCTCGGGGTCGAAGCAGGTCATGAGCTGCTCATACACCTTCTTCTCGACTTCTTCGTCCGTGGCGTCCTTGTCAAGTCCTCCGGTGATGATGGATTCCTTGCCCAGGACATCGGCATCCTCCGCCGCGATGCGGAACATGTGGCCTTCGACCAGGATGGTGTAGCTGCCGCCGAGCGCCTGCGTAATGGTGGCCTGCACTCCGGCCGGCAGCTCGACCCGCGTACCCTGCGGCACGAGCGTCCCGATGCAGTCCCTGGACAACGTAACTTCTTCACCTGACATTGACGTAACCTTGCGCGTTCAGACCTTGGCCTCAAGCCTTGATCTTAACGTGATCGAAGGATCACGGACCTTGTCGACGATCACACGGGCGGTGACGCCCAAGACCAGCGAGCCTGCCAATGACCCACGCTACCCTGCCGCCCCACCGCATCGTTCACCATGCGCTCCGCCCACTGGTGGCGCTGCTGGCGGCGACTGCCCTGTCGTTGGCCGCGCTGCCTGCATCTGCTGAAAGCGCGGAAACACCGAACGCGCGGCATGTAATCACCGTCGAGGGGCACGGCGAGGTTCGTGTGGCGCCCGACGAGGCACGGCTGTCGATGACGGCGCAGTACACCGACAAGGATCTTGACGCGGCGCAGGGCAGGGTGAACGCCATGGTGAATGCCTTCAGCGCCAAGGCGAAGGCGCTCGGGATCCCGGCCAACGATTTGTCGACGGCGGCTTACAGCGTCACCTCCGAGTACAGCTACCCGAAGGAAGGCCGGAAATTCGAGGGCTACCAGGTATCGCGCGGCATCCAGCTGACGATCCGCGATCTCGCGAATCTCGGCCCGCTGATGCAGGCCGCAAGCGCCGCGGGCATCCCCAGCGTATCGCCCCCCGAGCTGCTGAACTCCGAGGCACCCAGATATCGGCTGGAAGCGTTGAGGGGTGCTGCGCGCGACGCGCGTGCGCAGGCGACGGCGCTGGCCGCGGCCATGGACATCCCGCTCGGCGCGGTGCGCAGCTTGACAACGGTCGAGAACCCCGGTGCGCAGCCGATCCTGATGCGCGCGATGGCCGCACCGTCCGCCGCGCCGGACGCGTCGATGCACGTCGGCGTCGGCTTGATCGAATACAACGCGCGCGTACGTGCGGTGTTCTCGATAGGGTCCGGCGCCGGTGCGCGCGTGCAATAATCCCGCGATCCAGACTACACACGCTCCAGCCGGGGAAGACGGGTGGCGGATTCTGTTGAAAACCCCTTGGTGGGCATCATTCTCGGATCACAGTCGGACTGGCCGACCCTGTCTGCTGCGGCCGCGGTACTCGACGAGCTGCGGGTGCCGCACGAGGCGCGCGTCGTGTCCGCGCATCGCACGCCCGATCTCCTGTTCGAGTACGCCTCCTCCGCCGTCGGCCGCGGCCTGAAAGTGCTCATCGCCGGCGCCGGCGGCGCCGCACATCTGCCGGGCATGGCGGCCGCCAAGACGCGGCTCCCGGTGCTCGGCGTACCGGTGCGATCCCGGGCGCTCAACGGGCTCGATTCGCTGCTCTCCATCGTGCAGATGCCGGCAGGCGTGCCGGTGGGTACGCTCGCCATCGGCGAGTCCGGTGCGCGGAACGCCGGACTGCTGGCCGCGTCGATTCTGGCGCTTGCCGATCCCGCGCTGGCAGCACGCCTGGAAGCGTGGCGCAAACGCCAGACGGACAAGGTCCTCGCCGATCCAGAGCCGCACGCACCGTGAACGTCGGAATCGTGGGCGGGGGGCAACTCGGCCGCATGCTGGCGACGGCCGGTCTTCCACTCGGAATGCACTTCACGTTCCTTGAACCCGCCGATGGAGCTTGCGCACGCGACGTCGGGCGCCAGATCCAGCTGCCCTATGACGATCCTGAGGGGTTGGATGCGCTGTGCAAAGCCAGCGACGTCGTCACCTACGAGTTCGAGAACGTGCCGGTCGAAGTCGCCAAGGCGATCGGTCGCAGGCGCCCCATATTTCCCGGCCCGGAGGCGCTGCGCGTATCACAGGACCGCCTGATCGAGAAGCGCTGCTTCGAATCCCTGGGGATTGGCGTCACGCACTTCGCCGCGGTCGACAGCCTCGCCGGGCTGCACAACGCGGTGGATACCATCGGCACGCCCGCCGTTCTCAAAACCCGGCGCTTCGGCTACGACGGCAAGGGCCAGTTCCTCCTGAAGACGCAGGGTGATATCGACGCGGCGTGGGCGGCCCTCGGAAAAAGCCCCCTGATCCTCGAAGGCTTCGTGGACTTCAAGCGCGAGATCTCGTGCCTTGGCGTGCGCTCCCGCGACGGCAAGACCGCGTTCTACCCGGTGTCCGAAAATCAACATCGTGAGGGGATCCTGCGCGTGGCGCGCCCCCATCGCCGTGATCCGCTGCAGTCGATGGCCGAGGATTACACGGAGCGCGTCATGCATCGCCTGGATTACGTCGGGCTCCTGGCTTTCGAGTTCTTTGACACGGGCAATGGGCTTCTCGGCAATGAGATTGCGCCCCGGGTACACAACTCGGGGCACTGGAGCATCGAGGGCGCCCACTGTTCGCAGTTCGAGAACCACGTGCGCGCCGTCGCCGGGCTGGAGCTCGGCGATCCCGGGCTCCGCAGTCCCTGCGCTATGGTCAATTTCATCGGAAACGCGCCGGCCATTGAAGCTCTGGCGAAATTGCCCGGCACGCACCCGCATCTGTACGGAAAGTCGCCCCGGCCGCGACGCAAGGTGGGACACGCCACGCTCATCGCTGAAGACGACGGCACGCTCACGGAGCGCGTCGAGAGGCTGGTGGCCATGCTGCCACCAGATCACTAGTAGCCGGGAGGTCGCAGCCCGGGCCCGCGCCGCCGGGCGCCTAGACGTCCAGATTTCCTACCTGCAGCGCGTTGCGCTCGATGAAGTCGCGGCGCGCCTGCACGTCTTCCCCCATCAGCGTCGTAAACATGTTGTCCGCCGCGACGCCGTCCTCGATCTGTATCCGCACGAGCCGGCGGCGCGCCGGATCGAGAGTCGTTTCCCAGAGCTGCTCCGGGTTCATTTCACCCAGCCCCTTGTAGCGCTGGACGTGCAGCCCGCGCCGGGCTTCGGCGAGCAGCCATCGGCAGGCGGCCGCCAGCGTCGGCACCTGCTGGCTGTGATCACCGCGCGCCACGGTCATCGGCGACCCCAGCTCCACGCCGCGCTGATTGAAACGGCACATCGCCAAGTAATCCGCGCCCGCGAAGAACGCGTCATCGAAAGTCTGCTCCCGTCGGATGCCGTGACGCACGCGTACCACGTCGAGACGAGGTGCGCTGCCCTGCGGAGACAGCCGCAGCTCGTGACGGCACGCGCCGGCGGCATCGTCGCCGAGGGCGTCCTTCAGCCTCTGAAGCCAGGCGTCGCGCGCTTCCTGCGTGTCGGGGATCGGCGCACAGGCCCGCAGGGCCTTGATGACCTGCTCATCGTCACGCCGCGCCAACCGCTCCTCCACGCCGTCAAGCCGCACGTGTTCCCGCAGCAGGGCACCAAGCTCGTCCGCGTCGACCGGAGCGGCGGCGTCCAGCTCGGCCTGATCCAGCGCCAGATCCGTCAGCCAAGCGCTGAGCTCCGCCTCGTCCTTGACGTAGGTCTCGCGCTTTCCCGATTTCACCTTGAACAACGGCGGCTGGGCGATGTAGATGTGGCCGCGTTCCACCAGCGGATACATATGCCGATAGAAGAACGTCAGCAGCAGCGTGCGGATATGCGCGCCGTCGACATCCGCGTCCGTCATGATGATGATGCGGTGGTAGCGCAGGTTCTCCGGTTTGAGATCGCGATCCCCGATGCCGCAGCCGAGTGCCGTGATCATCGTGCCCACTTCCACCGATGACAGCATCTTGTCGGCGCGCGCCTTCTCGACGTTCAGGATCTTGCCCTTGAGCGGCAGGATGGCCTGGAATCGACGGTCCCGTCCCTGCTTGGCCGACCCTCCCGCCGAATCTCCCTCGACCAGAAACAGCTCGCACAGCGACGGATCCTTCTCCTGACAGTCCGAGAGCTTGCCGGGCAATCCAGCAATGTCGAGGGCGCTCTTCCGTCGCGTGAGTTCACGTGCCTTGCGCGCCGCCTCACGGGCCCGCGCCGTGTCCACGATCTTCGTGGCAATGGCCTTCGCGTCGCGCGGCTTCTCGAGCAGGAAGTTCTTCAGGTGTTCCGCGATCAGGGTCTCGACCGGCAGCTGCACGTTGGAGGAGGTCAGCCGGTCCTTGGTCTGCGAGGAAAAGCTCGGATTCGGCATACGGATGGAGAGAACCGCCACCAACCCCTCGCGCGCGTCATCGCCCTCGGGATTGATCTTCTCCTTGCGGGCAATCCCAGATGACTGGATGTAGTCGTTGAGCGTGCGCGTCAACGCGCGCCTCATGCCCGTGAGGTGGTTGCCGCCGTCCCGCTGCGGGATGTTGTTCGTGAAGCACAGGACGTTCTCGCTGAAGGCCGCGGTCCACTGCATGGCGAGCTCGACGAGCACCTCGTCCTTCTCGGCCTTCATGTAGAACATGTTCTCGTGCAGCGCCTTGCGGTTCTGCGAGAGAAACCCGACGAACTCCCGGACTCCTCCTTCGTAGTGGAAGACATCCTCGCGGTGGGTGATTTCACTGCGCAGGGAGATCTTCAGGCCGGGGTTGAGAAAGGCGAGCTCCCGCAGGCGCAACGCGAGGACGTCGTAGTCGAACGTCACGGTCTTGAAGGTCTTGCTGCTCGGATAGAAACAGATGGACGTCCCGCGGCGGTCCGCGGGTCCTACCGCCGCGAGCGGCGCCTGCGGGAAACCATCGTGGTATTCCTGGTGGTAGCGCGTGTTGTTGCGGTAGATATCCAGCAGCAATCGGGCCGACAGGGCGTTGACCACGGAGACCCCGACGCCGTGAAGACCACCGGAGAACTTGTAGCCTTGGTGATCGAATTTTCCGCCGGCGTGGAGGATCGTCATGATCACTTCCGCCGCCGACCGGTGTTCCTGCTCGTGCATGCCGACCGGAATACCGCGACCGTCGTCGTCCACCGAGACACTGCCATCGGCGTTGAGCACCACGTCGATCCGCGTGCAATAGCCTGCCATCGCTTCGTCGATGGAGTTGTCGATCACCTCGAAGACCATGTGATGCAGGCCGGTACCGTCGTCGGTATCGCCGATGTACATCCCCGGACGCCGCCGGACCGCCTCAAGTCCCTTCAATACCTTGATGCTGTTGGCGTTGTACTCGTAGGAATCCACAAGGTCCACCCCTGATGGCAAGCCCCCAATTTTAGCATGCAGCGTCGGACTCCCGTTCGACATGCCCGTGTTCCACGTGGAACACGGAGGTCGCATCGTTGATGCTGCCGCGTTCGGGTTTTTCGTGACCGGTCACGAACACCTGCGCACCTATGGCGGCGAGCCTTGCAAGCACGCGGAGCCGTGCAGTGCGCGACAACTCCGCAGACAGGTCGTCGAACACCAACACAGGCCACGAGCCCAGAGACACCTGGATCCTGCGGCTGACGGCCAGCAGCAGCGCGATGGCTCCTAGCTTTTCCTCTCCGCGGCTGACGTGCCGGCGCGCAGCCCTGCCGTTTCGTCCGATCCGGATATCAGCACGGTGCGGGCCATGCCGGGTCGTGCCAAGCCGTAGATCCGCGTCGATGTCCTGGTCCAGCTGCTCATCCAGCGGGCGCCCGGCATCCCATCCGGGCCGGAATTCGACGCTCCAATCATCGCCCGCCTGCAGCGTCTCCAGCTCTTCCCGGAGCAACGGCACCCACTCCACGACGGATCTCCACCTCACCGTATTGAGCCGCTCTCCCGCCGCTGCCAACCGGTGGGTCCACGCCCGCAGCGTCGGACCAGGCACATTTTTCCTGAGAACGGCGTTCCGCTGCTTCAGACACCGCCTGAAATCCAGCCACAGCGGATAAAAGGTGGGTTCCACGTGGAACGCACACCAGTTGATCCAACGCAGTCGCGCACCAGAGGGCGCATTGATCATGGCGTGCTGCGGCGGCGACAGCTCTCCCAAGGGCAGCGACCGCGCCAGCTCCACGTTGGTGGCCCTGCGACCGTTGATCTCCTGTACGCGCTGTCCTTCCGAAAAAGCCAGCCGGTGGATTCGCGCGATTCCGTCGCGTGCATCCCGCACTTCGGCAGTGACGCGCCACGAACTCGCTGCCGGACCCATCACTTCCCGCAGCCGTGGCGCGGCTCCGCACCCACGCGAGGCAAACAGCAGGGCCTCGGCTAGCGAAGTCTTTCCCGCGCCGTTGTCACCGTAGAAGAACGACACGCGCGGCCCGGGCTCCACTACCACATTCGCCAGTGCCCGCAGGTTGTACGCCTCAATGCGGCTGACGAGGCTCACCGGAACAGCGGCCCGGCCACCAGCAATCCGGCAAGCTGGCTGCGCGCGACGTGCCGGCGTCCCGCCCGCGTGTCACAGCCGCATCGGCATGACGACATACTGGTGTTGGGGCTTGTCGGGGTCGAAGATGAGTCCGCTGGCGTCGGGGCCGCGCATCTCCATGACGAAGCGCTCGCCCTCGATGGCGTTCAACGCTTCCACGAGATAGTTGACGTTGAAGCCGATTTCCAGCGGCGCGCCCTCGTATTCGATCTCCAGTTCCTCGGCGGCTTCCTCCTGATCCGGATTCTGCGCTTCGATCCGCACCGTGTTGTCCTCGAACCGCAGGCGGATCCCCCGGAACTTCTCGTTGGAAAGGATCGCCGCACGAGACAGAGCCCGGCTGACCCTCGAACGGTCAGCGGTCATCTTTCGGTCACCGGCTTCAGGGATCACCCGCCGGTACTCCGGGTACTTTCCGTCGACGAGCTTGCTCACCAAGGTCACGTCGTCCGCCTCCAGCACGAGCTGACTGGTGGACAAGCGCAGCCCCGCCATCATGTCCTCGCGGTCGAGCACGCGAGAAATCTCCTGCACGGTCTTGCGCGGCACGATGAATTGGCCGGCGGCGTTCGCATCGGCGCCAAGCGCCTCTTCGGCGACCGCCAGGCGGTGACCGTCAGTTGCCACCGCGCGCAGCCGTCCGTCGGCAACTTCCAGCAGCAGGCCGTTGAGGTAGTAGCGTACGTCCTGCTGCGCCATCGCAAACTGAGTGCGAGAAATCAAGGACTTGAGGATGCCCGCGCCGACCTTGAGGGTGCGGTACTCGCCATCCCCGCCAAGCTCCGGAAATTCCTCCGCGGGCAAGGTCGCGAGCACGAAACGGCTGCGTCCGGACTGCAGATGCAGGCGACCCTCCTCCAGCTGCAGCTCGGTGTCCGCGCCATCCGGCAGGCTGCGGACAATATCGAACAGCTTGCGCGCCGGCGCCGTCGTCGATCCCGGTTCCGTCGACTCGACGGGGCAGCGGCTCGTGATCTGCACTTCCAGGTCGGTCGCCTGGATTGCCAGCGCGCCGTCTTCCGCGCACGACAGCCGCAGATTGCCGAGGATCGGCAGTGCCTGGCGACGTTCCACTACCCCAATGACGGATTGAAGCGCGCGAAGCAGGATTTCTCGGGATGCTCGAATGTGCATGGCATACCTGTATGAGCGTGGTCGTGAAGAAAGCAACGGTAGTAATAGAAGGCGAGCGGTGTACCTGTGAATACTTGGGTTTTCTCTTTTTAGTTCAGTGTGTTGAGAGAATTTCGCGCCTTGGACTTCGCGTGCGGCGTCGGGGTATCCTCGCTGGACAAGCTGTGTACTCCTTGTCGTCAACTTCCTGCCAAAGGGTTATTCCTGATCCCGCGGCGGGTTTTCAACAAGATATCAACTGCTCAGCAGCCGCTGCAGGCTTTCGTAATCCTCGTTGAGCTGAGGATCGATTTCCCTGAGTTCACGGACTCGCTTGCACGCGTGCAGCACGGTCGTGTGGTCCTTGCCGAAGGCTTCGCCTATTTCGGGGTAGCTGCGCTGTGTGAGTTCCTTGGCGAGGGCCATCGCGATCTGCCGCGGGCGCGCAATGGACCGCGTACGGCGCGCGGAAGACAGATCGTTCACGCGCAGCTTGTAGTGCTCGGCTACGCACTGCTTGATGGCGTCGAGCGATACCTGTCGGTCATAGGTCGCGAGCATGTCGCGCAGGCAGGCCTGCGCGAAGTCGCGGGTGATTGGGTGGCCCGTCAGGCGTGACGACGCCGTGAGGCGATGCAACGCGCCTTCGAGCTCGCGGACGTTGGTGCGGATGCGCTGTGCTACCAGCATCGCCACGTCCCGCGGCAGGTGCACCCCGAGGATGTCCGCCTTGTTGAGCAGGATCGCGACGCGGGTCTCCAGGTCCGGCGGTTCGATGGGCACCGACAGGCCCCAGGTGAAGCGCGATTTCAGCCGTTCGTCGAGCTTGTTGAGCTCGCGCGGATAGCGGTCGCAGGTCAGGACGATCTGCTTCCTGCCGTCGATGAGAACGTTGAAGGTATGGAAAAACTCCTCCTGCGAATGTTCCTTGCCGGCCAGAAAATGGATGTCGTCGATAAGCAGCGTGTCGACCGAGCGGTAGAAGTCCTTGAACTCCGTCTGCCTTGCGTAGCGGATGGCTGACACCATCTGGTTGAACCATTGCTCTGCCCCGACGTAGACGATGCGTGCGCTGCGGTTGCGGTCCAGGATGGCGTTGCCGATGCCGTGCATCAGGTGCGTCTTGCCAAGCCCCGACTCACCGTAGATCAGCAGCGGGTTGTACGCCGTGCCGGGGGTGGCCGCGACGAGCTCGCTGGCGGCGCGCGCCTGCGAGTTCGACTTGCCTTCCACGAACGAAGCCAGCGTGTACGACGGGTTGAGCCGTGCATTGAGGTAGGTGTCGAAGGGACCCGCTGCACCGTCCGTGGCCGGCGCGGACGCACCGGATCCGTCGGCGGGCCGCTGGTCGCCGATCATGACGTCCACCGATACGTCGTATCCGGCCAAGGCGGAGAGATTGGAGCGGATGAGGTCCGCGTAGGTACTGCGCACCTGTTCCTGCACGACGCGGTTGGGCGCAAGAAGCGTGATGTGTCCTCCGCTGCGAAGCATCTGCAGAGGCCTCAGCCAGGTACCGAGCTCATCCTCCTGCAGCTTCCCTTCCAGGCGCTTGAGGCACGGTTCCCAGATGTCTTCCATAGCTCCTCGTGACCCGAACAGATTCGCCCGCCACCACGTTGCGGCAGATTTCGGCTCGGTAGTATCTCACCCGGTCGGTCTTGGCGGGGCGCCCGTGACGGCTTGCCCGCACCGCGCCGCACACACTAGACTAGCCGACCCATCCTGCGTAATCAGGCCGTCATGAAACGCACCTTCCAGCCTCACACTCTGCGCCGCAAGCGCACCCACGGCTTTCGTGCGCGGATGGCGACGAAGGGCGGACGCGACGTGCTGGCGCGGCGTCGTGCAAAGGGCCGCGCGCGACTCATTCCATAATCAGGTCGCGTGCTTGCAGTCTGGTGGCGCCGAGCGCACCTCGGGGCGGCGATTCACTCGGTCGCTGCGGATGCGCGGTGCGGGTGAGTTTGACCATGCATTCAAGGCTGGGCGACGCCAGCGCAGCGCACCGTTCCTGCTGGTAGCGGCCGCGGGCGGAGCCGGGTCGGCGCGCTTGGGGCTCGCAATCGCCAAGCGGTACGCGCCGCAGGCGGTCGAACGCAACCGCGTGAAGCGGCAGATCCGGGAACATTTCCGGCTGCATCGTGCCGAACTGCCACCGCTCGATTACGTCGTGTGCCTGACCGCACCGACGCGAACCCTGCGCAATCCGGATCTCCGGGAATCCCTGGAACGCGCCTGGCGAAGGGTGAAAGAGAAGTGCAGCGAGTCCTCATCTTCCTGATCTTCGTCTACAAGATCTTCATCAGCCCGCTTCTGGGGCCGCGCTGTCGCTTCTACCCGAGCTGCTCCGCATACGCCGCGGAAGCCATTCGCGTGCACGGCTGTGGGCGCGGCCTGTGGCTGGCGCTTCGCCGGTTGATCAGGTGCCATCCGCTGAATCCCGGCGGTTATGATCCTGTCCCGCCGCGCGCGGGGACCGAAAAGCCGTGGCACCCGCGTGGCGCCCACGACTTTCACCACAGCCACTGAGCCGGAGCGGCGATGGAGACCAGGCGTTTCGCGCTCCTGGCGCTGTTGGCCGTGGTCGTGTTCTTCGGCTACCAGACGTGGGAGAAGGACCAGCTGAACGTGGCGGAGCAGGGCCCGCCGCCCGCCGCCGCCTCCGCCACCAGCGTTCCCGTTCCAGAAGCTGCGGCTCCGGCCGGCAGCGGTACATCCGCCGGATCGGCATCGCCTGGCGAAATGAACCCCGCGGCCGCGGCCGCGCCGCAACCCGCGCGTCAGGCCGGCGGCGTAGTTCAGGTGCAGACCGGCACGCTGACGGTGGATATCGGCCTGACCGGCGGCGGCCTGCGGCGCGTCGTCCTCGACAAATATGCGTACACGAAGAAGGATCCGCAAAGGAAGCTGGCGCTGCTGACCGATCGCAACGCCTCGAACAAGCTGCCCTACTTCATCTTCCAGACCGGCATCGCCGGCGTTCGCCAGCCGCTGACGGACGACACGACCCGGTACACGGCGCCGAGATCGGCTTATGTCATGCAGGCCGGCAGCGACACGCTCGATGTACCGCTGAGCTACGTCGACGCGCGCTCGGGCTACACGGTGCACCTCAACTACCGCTTCGAGCGCGGCAGCTACGTAGTGCACCTGAGCCGCGAAGTCACCAATTCGGGGTCTGCGCCGCTGGCAGCCGCGCCCTACGCCCGCTGGGTGCGCAATACGGTGCAGGCAGGCATGCCCCAGAAATTCGTGCGCACCTACTTCGGCATGGGGATCTATCAGCAGGAAGGGGACAGCTACAAGTTCAAGAAGCACGACCTCGAGGACTTCAGCAAGGATCCCTTCACGGATCACCAGAAGGGCGGCTGGATGGCGATGCTCCAGCAGTATTTCCTCGCAGCGATGATCCCGCCGGCAAACGACGAGGTCACCTATACCGGTCGGCCCGCCGGCGACGGGCGCTACTACACGCAGATGCTCGGTCAGACCATATCCGTGGCGCCCGGTACCACCCAGCGCTTCGAGACGCGGTTGTATATCGGCCCGAAGATCCAGGGGAAGCTGGACAGCATCGCGCCGGGGCTGGCGCTGACCGAGGACTACGGGCTGTTCACGCCCATCGCCAAGCCGCTCTTCTGGATCCTCTCCAAGCTCGAACAGCTCACCGGCAACTGGGGCTGGTCGATCGTGCTGCTGACGCTGGGCATCCGCGGACTGTTCTTCAAGCTCTCGGAGAAGCAGTACCGGTCGATGGCGAAGATGCGCAAGTTCGGGCCGCGTATCAAGGAGCTGCGGGAGCGCCACGCGGGCGATCGTGAAGGCCTCAACAAGGCCATGATGGATCTCTACAAGAAGGAGAAGTTCAACCCCTTGTCGGGATGCTGGCCGGTGTTCCTGCAGTTCCCGGTCTTCATTGCGCTGTACTACGTGCTCATCGAGAGCGTTGAGCTGCGCCAGGCTTCCTTCGTGCTGTGGCTGCAGGACCTGTCCGCACCCGACCCCTTCTACATCCTGCCGATCATCTACGGCATCAGCATGTGGTTCCAGATGCGCTTCTCGGGGCAGACGGCGACCATGGAGCCGACCCAGCAGAAGCTCATGAACATCATGCCGATCGGCCTCGCGGTGTTCTTCTCGATGTTTCCTTCGGGCCTCGTGCTGTACTACGTCGTCAGCAACCTGTTCACCATCGTGCAGCAGTACGTGATCGTGCGGCGGCTGGACCGCGAAGGGCTTGGCCACCGCTGACGGCACGAGTTCCTCACGTGGCGCCGCCATCAACGACACGATCGCCGCGATTGCCACGCCGCCTGGGCGCGGCGCGGTCGGAATCGTCCGCCTGTCAGGCCCTGAGGCGGTCGCGATTGCCGAGTGCATGACCGGCGCGCTGCCGCCGCCGCGCACGGTAGCGCTGCGTGGTTTCCGCGACGCGGCCGGGGTGGTGGTCGACCACGGGTTGGTGCTGTACTTCAAGGCTCCCCACTCCTATACCGGCGAGGACGTCGTGGAGCTGCAGGGCCACGGCGGCACGGTGGTCACCGGGATGGTGCTCGCCGCTGCCCTCGCCGCGGGTGCACGACAGGCGCGGCCAGGCGAGTTCTCCCAGCGGGCGTACCTCAACGACCGCATGGATTTGGCGCAGGCGGAAGCTGTGGCGGACCTCATCGACGCCGCGACCCGCTCTGCCGCCCGCGCCGCCGAGCGCTCGCTGCAGGGTGTGTTCTCGCGCCGCGTCGAAGCGCTGCAGCGCGCGCTCATCGAGGTACGGGTACGGGTTGAGGGCGCGCTTGATTTTTCCGAGGAGGAGGCGGGATGGTTCGGCGCTGAATTGCAGTGGGCAATGGAGCAGGCGCGCGACGAGCTGGAGGCGCTGCTCGCGGCTGGTACCCAGGGACGGCGTCTGACGGAAGGCTATACAGTGGCCATCGCCGGCCAGCCGAACGTGGGCAAGTCCACGCTGATGAACCGCCTGGCCGGCACCGACGCAGCGATCGTGACGGCCATTCCGGGGACGACGCGGGACGTATTGCGTGAGTCGCTCGATCTCGATGGACTGCCCGTCACGCTGGTGGATACCGCGGGCCTGCGGGACTCGGACGACCCCATCGAGCGTGAAGGGATCTTGCGGGCCACGCACGCTTTTACCCGCTGCGAGCTCATCCTCTATCTCGTCGATGCGCGTGAAGGGGTCACAGCGACTGACCGCACGCTGATGGCGACGCTGCCGCCCGCTGTGCGGCATCTCGTCATCCTCAACAAGGCGGACCTGCTCGGCGAACGCCCGTTGCCTGATGGCGCACCGCTGGCGATCAGCGCCGCCGATGGACGCGGCATCGCGCAACTGGTCCGCGCCATCCGCGAGAGCGCCGGCGTGGAGGATGCGCCCGCGGCGTTCTCCACCCGCTCGCGGCATCTCGACGCGCTGCGGCGCACGCACGACCATCTCGAGCTGGCGTGGGGGTATCTCCGAGATGGCGACGCGGCTGAGCTCGCCGCCGAGGAGCTGCGCGCAGCGCATCGGTCGCTGGGCGAGATCTGCGGCGAGCTCGACAGCGAGGAGCTGCTGGGCAGGATCTTTGCCGGTTTCTGCATCGGCAAGTGAGGCTCTCGCCGGACCAGCGGCTCGTCGTCCGAACGAGGCCCATCCCGAAGTCCGCCAACGCTGCGGACCTCGGTGCAGGGGCGCCGCCTTTCCTGCAACATGGCCAGCGGAATGTGGCGGCTCACGCGCCGGGCCGGAATCCTTCATGGCGTGAGGTGCGGCGATGATCATCGAATCTCCTTCCCAGATCACCGAGGCCGTGCTGGCCGAAGTTCGGCGCACGCGCGATCCTCGCCTGCGGACACTGCTGGCCTGCGCCGTGCAGCACCTCCACGCCTTCGTGCGCGAGAGCGGGCTTACCGAGGCCGAGTTTGTCCGCCTGTGCGCGCTGATCGCGGAGGCCGGCCAACGCACCACGGCATCGCACAACGAGGTGGTGCTCGCGGCCGGATCGCTGGGCGTATCAGCCTTGGTGTGCCTGCAGAACAACGGTGACGAGCACGACTACACCACGGCCAACCTCATGGGCCCGTTCTGGCGCGAGGATTCGCCGCCCACCGAGCAAGGCGGATCGATCGTTCGATCCCCGGTACCGGGAGATCCGGTGTTCGTCACCGCGTGGATCCGCGACGCCGCGGGCGCGCCGGTGGCCGACGCGGAAGTACAGGTCTGGCAGGCCTCCGGCGAGGGTTATTACGAGAACCAGGATCGCGAGCAGGCGGACATGAACCTGCGTGGCACCTTTCGTTCAGACGCGCAAGGGTGCGTGCGCCTGCGCACCGTCAAGCCGTCCGGCTATCCCATTCCCGTCGACGGCCCGGTCGGCCGCCTGATCCGCGCGCAGCGACGCCACAACCTGCGCCCAGCGCACATCCACTTCCTCATCCGCAAGCCCGGCTACAAGGCGCAGTTCTCGCAGCTCTACTCGGGAGACGATCCCAACCTCGAGACGGACGTGCAGTTCGGCGTGACGCGCGCGCTGGTGGGGCACTACCAGAAACACACGTCCGGCGCGCCGCCGACGGCGGACATCGACGGCCCGTGGTACACGCTCGAACATACGTTCACGATCGTCCGCGGCAGCGACGCACTGCCCAGGCCGCCCATCACGGGCAAGACGGATGCGCCGCGTGCGCCCATGGTGATTCTCGAACGGGAATGATTGGCTGCGATGGTCGGAAGGTCGACCGATGTGCGCCATCGCGTAGGAGCAGGGCGGCAGTGTGTACACCCAACGCGCGGCGGAGGCGGTGGAGTCGGCCGCTCAGGCTTCGAAGCCTTCCGCGCGGCGAACGGAAGCGATCTGCTCCGAGCCGAGGAAAGCCAGCAGCCCTGCGGCGTCCTTCGCGCGCGCAGAGTTCGCGCCGACGGCGCCGCAGAAAGTGGTGATGATCTCGATGTCCGGCGGCAGCAGGCCCGCGATTTCCACGCCTTCCACGTGGATGAGCTCGCTGCGCTGCTGGAAGCCGAGGCTCGCCTTGCCACCCGCGACCAGCGATCCGACCGGCACCCCAGGTTTCGCCTGGATGAGGCGCCCCTTCAACTGCGCGCGGATGCCCCAGCGCCCGAACAGCTCCAGCATCGCAACGCCGCTCGGGCCCGTCGAGTAGGCGACGCCCTCGGCCGCAAGTACCGCCGTGCGGACGTCCTCCGCGTTCGCAAGCGGCGGATGCGCGTGCCCCTTCGGCACCGCCACCGCCACCTTCGACTTCACGATGTCGACGATGCTGCCGGCGACAAGGCGTCCGTGTGCCTCGAGCTGCTCCAGAGACCCGGAAGCGAGGAACACGAGGTCCACGGGGCTGTTTCCCGCGTCCACTTCCTTGAACGCGTTGACGCCGCCGATGGAACGGATCGTCGTGCGCGCGCCGCCGCGCTCGTGCCACAGCCGCAGGCTGGCTTCCAGCAGCCGGCGCGTCGCCATGGAAGAAATTCCCGTCAGTTCCAGAGCCATCCTGCCGTTACCTCGCCGTATCCGGATCTCCGGGCGTCAGGATAGCGGTTCCGTGCGCGGCGTCACGAGGGCTTTGCTTCCGGCCCGCGCTACCGCCCGCGTCGCGCGTGGTCATGCGTCGCGCGGGAGTTTCAGCGCGCATCCGGAACAGGTTCGCCGTGGCCGCGTGCCAGGTGCTTCTCCAGGCGCGCGGCGCGGGCGTCGAGTTCCATCAGCGCGGCGCCCGAGCGTGTGCGCGAGAGCTCCATGCGCAGGTACTGCAGCCGGCGGTTCGCGCGCGAGTTGTCGGTGGGCGTCACAGCGTGCCGAAGCAGATCCTCCGCGCTGCGGATTTCCGCGTGCAGAGCAAGCTCGGGCGGCAGGAAGCCGGCGTTCTTCAGCAGCCGGTAGCCGACGCGCAGCTCGCACGGAATACCGGTGTCGTCGTCGAGGTGGAGCGGTCGGCCGCTGCCGTGCAACCTGCGGAACGCACCTGCCTCCATCGCAGCGGTGATCCTGCGTTCCGCGATGTCATCAATCACGCTCATTGTGGCTCTTCGGCGCCGTGCGCCTGCGGACGTGTCTCGCCGCATTCTGCCGCGCGCTGCACGCGCGTGGGGCGGGTGCGATCGCCGGGTCAGAAGAGCCCCGCGGCCATGCCCAGAGCAAGCGTTGCGCCGAGCTCTCGACAGCGCTCGCGATCTTCTGCCGGAATGTGCTTGGGTGCCGCAATCCGCTCCGCCGTCTGTGCGTGAGTGCACACGATGATGGACGGTACGGCGCGCACAAGCCGCCAGCCGAGCGCGATGCGCTCAAGCTGTGCGAGCGCGCCGGTGCCGTCGCTGCCTGCGCAGATCATGGCAGCGTAGGGCCTGCCGTTGAGCTTGCCGAGAACGGGGTAATAGCAGCGGTCGAAGAAATCCTTCATCGTGCCCGCCAGCGCCGCCAGATTCTCCGGCGCCGCGAGCAGGTATCCGTCGGCACGGAGAAGGTCATCGGGCTCCGTATCGTGTGCGGCACGCACGACGATCTCGATCTCCGCCTCGAGCTGGCGCGGCGCGGCGCGGCGACCGCCGCATCCACCATCTGTCGCGTGCCGCCGGTCTTGCTGTGGTAGACCACCAACAGACGTTTCATCGCGTGAAGCTCGCATGGACAAGCTCACGCGAGCCTAACCCGAGCCAGCGGCGCCCTCTGGTTTGCACGCGGGGCGCGACGCCGCCGGATAGCCGGCAGACGTCGCGAGATCGGGCAGCTAGTGCGTCTGCCCGTGCGTAGCGGCTGCGGCGCCGGGCGCCGCAGCGTCTTCGGCGGCCGTCTTCGCCTTGGCAGCGACCGGAGCGTCGAGGCTTGCCGGCTGCGACGGCGCGCCAGGCGCCGCGGCCTCCACATCGGCCTTCATCTCTTCCGCCTCGCGCTTGCCTTCCTTGACGGCCTTCTTGAAGTTGCGGATCGCGGCGCCGAGGTCGGACCCCGCGCCCGCCAGCTTCTTGGTGCCGAAGATGGCGATCACGATCACCAGTACGATCAGCCAGTGCCAGATGTCGAAGCTACCGTCAAACACGTTCGTCCTGCCTGCTGCCGCAGCAGCCGTTGTCGCCAGTCGGCCGGTCCGCTGCCGCGGAGTGGCCTATCCGGGCGTGTTCTCCATCGACCGATGAGCGCCGCAGTGGTTCCGTCGGCTCGCGGCCGCATGGCTCGACGCATGGGCGCTACGTAGACTGCGCCGACACCTCCCGCCCCTTCCACCGATCGTGTCGTTCCCGCTTCGCCCGACCGTGAAAGGCTATGCGCAGGTCCACCTGTGCGTCGTGCTGTGGGGCTTTTCGGCCATTCTCGGGCGCGTCATCTCGCTGGATGCCTTCTCGCTCGTCTGGTGGCGCACCGTGCTCGCCGTGGCGCTGCTGCTGGCCGTTCCGCGCGTGTGGCGGGAGCTGCGCGCGATTCCGCGCCGGCACCTGGGCGCCTACGCGGGGATCGGCGCGCTGTTGTCCGGTTCGTGGATCCTGTTCTACCTGTCGGTGAAGCTTGCCAACGCCTCCGTAGCCGCGATCTGCATGGGCGCGGCGCCGCTCGTTCTGGCGCTCATCGAGCCCATGGTGGGCGGCGAGCGCTTCAGCCTGCGCCAGCTGCTGCTGGGCATCGGCGTCATCCCTGGAGTGGTGCTGGTAGCAGGGGGCGCGCCCGCGGCGATGCGCCTCGGCCTGCTGGTGGGGATCGCAGCGGCCGCGACGGCCGCCGGTTTCACGGTCCTCAACAAGCGCATGGTCCATGCCGCCAGCCCGCTGTGCGCGACGAGTCTCGAGCTGGGCGCGGGGGCCGTGGTGCTCTCTCTCGCTGCGCTTGCGATCCCCGGCGGCGCCACGGCGATCCAGGTGCCGCACGGCCAGGATGTCTGGCTGGTGCTGGTGCTGGCCTTTGGCGTCACGCTGGCGCCGATCCTGTTGATGCTGATGGCGCTGCGGCACGTGAGCGCCTTTGCCCAGCAGGCGGCCACGAATCTCGAGCCGGTCTACGCCGTCATTTTCGCGATTCCGATTCTCGGCGAACAGCACCAGCTCGGCCCGCTGTTCTACCTCGGCGTGGTCGTGGTGGTCGGCACCGTGGTCCTCGAGCCCTCGATCCGGCTGATGCAGCTGCGTCGGCTCGCGCAGGGTTGGAGGCAGTGACGCCCGGGCGTCTGCCCGTGGCCCGATCGGCCGTGATCTCGCCGCAGCGCCGGCGAACTAAAACAAGCGCGCCGCGCGCCGATAAGGGGACATGGACCCAAGCCTGCGGCGATGGTCGGTTGTGCGCGTCCGGCCGATTCGAAGTGACGGTGGAGAGAAACGGCGCATCCGCCGGCCGCGGCGGCTCCGGCTGCTCCGTTGCCTGGCAGGCCTGTGCGCCGTCGCCGCGTTCATCGCCGCGCCGCCGCTGCTGGTCCACGCCGCCAGCGCCTACGCGATCCTGCGCATCCATCTGGAGGTGACCGCAGCATGCCGCGTCGACCATCCCGCGGACCTCGGCATTGCCGCGGTGCGCACCCGCTGTACCGCGGGCGCCGCGCCTCCCGCGCTGACCGAAGTGGGTGCGCCGGTCGTCGAACCGCCCGCATTCGTGCTCGCGGATGAGGACTACCGGCTGGTGTCGATCGTCTTCTGAGGCCGTCTCCTGAATGGCCGCGCCCCTTGGCGTGGGTTCACGGTCGGGGACGGGATAGACACGCGGCGACCGCGCTCAGAAGGTCAGCGTGACGGTCACGTTGTCGGTGTAGGCGCCGGCCGGCGGCGTCGGTTGTGCGGGCACCTGCCCGTACACCGTGAAGGTCTGGATCTGGCCGTTGCCGAAGTTCTTCTGCGTATCGACATTGAGCGTGTCGCCCCACACGAGGCTGCGCCCGGGATTCTGGTAGAGCTGGTAACGCACGCTGCCCGCGCCCGCTCGCACCATGCGCCGCGCGTCGACGTCACCGCCGCCGTTGCGGCCAGCGTCGAGGCCGATCTGGTACGGCGTGGTGTTGTCGCACTGCACGCGCAGCTGGGTGCTGCCGTCGACGGCCTTGTCGAGGCTGCCGATCGGGCCGAAGTTCAGCGCGGCGGCAGAGACGCTGCAGTTCGCTACCACGCGCGCGCTGACCTGCAGGCCGAATTTCGCGGAGTCCACATGCGCGGCGCATACGCCCGGCGGGACGCCGCCCGGCACGTCGTTAATGGTGATGCTGGTGTCCGCCGCGGAGTGCGGATCCGTGTAGGCGCCGGGGGCGGCCGTCGTCTGCCCGCCGAGCACGCGCCCGTAGACGGTCGCGGTGCCGGTCACGCTCGGCTGGCTGCCCTGCACGCTCGGACCGAGCGTCATGTTGACGACGAGAGGCGTCGGCGCGGCCGCTGCGAACTGGTTGCCCCAGATCATCGAGTGCGCCGGATCCTGGTAGAGCTGGTAGTCGAGCACGCTGGTCGAACCCGCCAGCGCCATCTGCCGCGGCATATACGAGCCCTGACGCTGCCCGATGTTGAAACACACGGTCGCGGAGCGCGTGGTCCCCGCCGTGTTGTAGCAGCGGTAGGTCAGCGTGGCGGTGCTGTCGGCCTGTGAGCTTTGCGGGCGGATGGTGCCGAACACCATGCTGCTCATGACGGTTTCGGTGCAGCGGATCGGCGTCAGCTGCGCGTGGGCGGGCGCGTGCCAGGCCAGCCCCGCGAGCACCAGCAGCGCGAGCAGCGCAGCGTGCTTCATGCATGCACTCATGGACGGGACTCCGTGCAGGCCAGCGGGCCGATGCGTGGCACGCTGCGCGCGCCCACCGGATAGTCGAAGCGTGCGACGCAGGGCCCGGCGGCCGTGTCCACATCGAGCAGGTTGTGTGCGCCCAGGCCGGTGACGTAGACCATGCCGTCGTAGCCCACCACCGTAGGCGGCGCGCCCGGCGCGCGCAGCGTCGCCCGGCTGCCGACGGGGATCGGCCTGCCGGCCGCATCGTGGAGGATGACGAGCGCGGCGGCGATGCGCTGGATGCCGAATTTCACCACCGTTCCGGCACGATCGGCCGGCACCACGGTGGCGTCCACGCGCTGGATGCGAACGTCCGTCGGCAGGCTCAGCGGATCGATGGATACGCGATTGCTCTGGTACGCGTTGAGGCGCCACAGCAGCAGATCTCCCGCCGCGTCCGTCGTGCCGACCGGCCGGTTCTCGAACAGCACCGGAACGCCGGCCACGCCGTCGGTGGAGACGACCGCGAAGGCGTCGTCGATCTGGCGCGCAGCGAACAGCTGCCGATCGATGAACGCCAGCGATCCGCTGAGCTCGCCGTAGCCGATGGTCTGCCCGGCAAAGCTCTGCAGGCCGCCGACGACCTGTCCGTGGTCGCCGTTGTAGCCGGCCTCGGCGAGGCCGCTCTGGCTGCGGTTGCCGTCCTGCGTGCGCAAGTGCCAGCCGAAGCCGCCGTCCGGGTCGATCGGCCGCGCCATGTCGAGCGTTGCGCTGTTGCTGCTGCCGTCGTGCTCGAATCCCGCCATCGCCGAAACATCGCGGCCGAAGGGCATCGCGACGCTGACGAACGCGTTGCGGTTCGCGCCGTTGCCCAGCTCCTGGTTCACGGAAACGTTGAAGGAGACGTCCTGCCACAAGGTGGTCGAGTAGAACGCTCCGGCGAAGCGCGAGGATGGCTGGCCCGCGTAGGCCAGCGCCACGTAGTTGATGCCGACGCTGCCGACGCGCCCGAGGCTGAGCCCCGCCAGCGCCCGGTCGGCGCGCCGCGGCGGCGGCAGGCTCTCGCGTGAGGCGACGTCGCGGTAGGCGCTGTAGCTGCGCAGCGTGTCGAAGGAGACGTTGAAGGTCTCGTTGCGCCAGCTGTAGCCGAACTCGATCTGCTGTCCGTCGAGGCCGCCGTCGCGGCTGGCCGCGGCGGCGGCGTTCACGACGCCGGCGCGCCACAGCTGCACGTCTGCGCCCACGCCGCCGTCAACCAGCCCGTTCGTCGCCTCGACGTGGCCTTCCACCGTCAGCCAGTCACTGAGCCCGTGGCGCAGCGTGCCGCTGGCGGCGGGTTCAGCGGAATAGGAAAAGGAATCGATGCCGTACTGCTGGCGCAGGAAGCCGAGCTCGACCGAGTAGTCGCTCAGCCCAGGCCGCAGCAGCTGCCCGCTGGTGTAGAAGGGAAAGGCGATGCTCGTCTGGCGGCCGAGCGCGTCGGTCACGACGACCTGCGCCTGTCCGCTGCCGTTGACGACCGGGACAGTGTTCAGCTGGAAGGGGCCGGACGGTACGCTGCTGCAGTAGCGCTTGATCCCCTGCACATACAGCTCGACGGTCGACGGCACGGCCGCCTGCCCGAAGAAGGCGGGCACGGGAAAGGTGACCAGGTCCGGCTGCAGCGCGAAGTTGCGCTGCCACTGGATGCCGCCAAGGCGCGTGGCGCGCGACCAGCTCAGCGATCCGCTGATGAGGTCTCCGGCGCGCAGCGTCGTGGCCCGGTCGACGAAGGAGCGGCTGAAGGTGGTGTCGAGTCGCACGGCGTCGGGATGCACGCTGGAGTCGGGTGTGCCGATGCCCTGCGCGAGTGAGGTACTCGAAAGCACGCCGAGCGCACTGAACAGGCGCAGCTCGTTGAACATCGACAGGTTCGTGGTGCCGAGCGTGTCGCGTGCGCCGTAGAGGTCGTAGTTGACGAGTATGCCTGGCGATGCGGTCGGTTTCGGCAGCGGGTTGGCGGCGACATTCAGGCGCACGGTCTCCTGTTCGAGCGCCTCGGGCGGCGCGCTGATGGCGATGGCCTGCGTGGCGGCGTCGTAGCTCAGGTGCACGCTGGACAGGGCTTCCAGCGCGATCTGTCCGGTCGCGTCCGGCGGCAGCCGGAACCCGAGCCTGTGCAGGGCGTCGGCGCTTGCCGTGAAGTGGTTGCCGGTGCGCCTGAAATGCACAAGCTGGTGCGTGTCGTTGCCGTTGAACACGACGCTCAGGTAGAGGTCCTGCGGGCGCTCGGCGAGCGCCGTGCGAGCGTCCAGCGCGACAGCCGTCGTGGCAGCCACGGCCCGACCGGATGCGGTGGCGGGCACGGCGCCCGCGCCGCAAGACCAGCCGAGGAGGAGCATCGTCTCAGCGAGCCACGCCGCCGAGCACAAGAGCTTGGTGGATCGGCTCGCCATTGACGTGGGCTTGCAGCGTGGCGGTGGCAGGCAGCCGGGCCGCTTCCGCGGGCAGCGGCCAGCGGCGGGTTCGGCCGGGAAGCACGTAGCCGAGCAGGCCGGCGCTCACGACGACCGGCGCGTGTCCGGGGACCAGCAGGTTCACGGCGCTAAGCTGCGCGTGCGTGGCGCCGGCGTTTTCCGCCACGAGTTCAACGTTGCCGCCCGTGTGGGCCAGCGAGAAGTGGAGCGCGGAGGCGATCTGCCCAGCGCTCGCGGCGGGCCCGGCCGGTTCCACGAACACCGGAATCGAATAGCGGAACACGTAGTTGACGCCGCTGGTGGTCGATGGCTCGGGGTCGGGCAGCTCGTCGACCAGCACGCGGTAGCTCTCCTCGGCCACCGGCGCCGCGTCACCGATGCGTACCACCCGGATCAGCTGCCGGGCGTCCGGCGCGATCGCGATGATCGGCGGGCTGGCCACGATCCGGTCGGTGGGTGACAGCACGTCCTCGTTGTTCTCCTGCGTCCAGTGGAAGATGCGCACCTGTGCGTTGAGCGTGCCGGTGCCGCTGTTCGTCAGCCACAGTGGCTGGGCGGCGGCGCCGGCGGGAAAGCTCAGGCTGATGGGGGCGACCTGCAGGCTGGCGGCGGCGGCACTTCCGCACAGGATGGCCGCCACCGCCGCACCAAGGATGCGCAAGCGCATCGTCAAAGGCCTCCGGGTCGCATCCGGGCCTTCAGAAGCTCACCGTCGCCACGACGGTATCCGTATAGGTGCCGACCTTCGCGCTCGGCTGTGCGGGCACGCGGGCGTAGACCGTGTGGCTCTGCGTCGTGCCATCGCCGGTGCCGTTCCACTGGTCGCCGCCGCCGATATCGGCCCAGGTGATGTTGTGTCCCTGGTCCAGATACAGGTTGTAGTTGACGAGATCGCCGGCGGCGCTCTTCATCTTGCGCGAGTCCGCGGACGCGCCGTTGGCGCCCTTGCTGAGGCCGACCTTGAACGGGGCCCCCGGCGTGCACTTGATCGACA
This sequence comes from Nevskiaceae bacterium, assembly GCA_036379455.1. Lineage (GTDB taxonomy): Bacteria > Pseudomonadota > Gammaproteobacteria > Nevskiales > Nevskiaceae > SCRT01. The sequence continues at coordinate 15,794 of DASVGQ010000127.1, read as the reverse complement.
CCGTGCCGGTCTTGTCCTGCACCTGGTCCAGCAGGGTCACGGAACCGAAGTTGATGTCCTGCGGTGCCGTCGAATGGATGTCACACGCGGCGGTGATCTGGATGGAGACCTGCATGTTCGCCGTGTCCGTGGCGGCATGCCCGGGGATGACCATGAGACCGCTTGATACGATCGCTGCGGTTGAAAGCAACGTCTTGAATTTGTTCATCAACGTATCTCTATGGTGGAAGGATCTGTGTCTCCGGCGAGCGGCCGGTCGCAGGGGGTCAAAGCAACGCGCGTGCCAATAAATGCATCGCCCGGGAGGATGACTGAGGCGTCCGCCCTCGCGACGGCAATGTGCTGCCGTGAGCTAGGCGCGGCGCCCGAGGCAACCACATGTATTTGCGTGATTTCCCAGCGTACGCGGCAGCGGCTGTGCAGCCGCTGCCTTCCCGCCTGCCCTGCGCTGCGCGGATGCCGGCCCGGATGAGCGGCGGCAGTGGACACCACCGGCGGTACCGCGGTCTCCCTTCTCTCGATGCCGACGAGGATCGCGGCATCCTGCAGCGTCAAAATTCTGACACAAACTGACGTCAGAAATCCGACATTTTGCGTCGCCGGAATACCATCAAGCGGGCGTTTCCGGCACCGCCGTCTTTGTTCCCGCGATCACTTCGCGTCCACGTGCGCGGGCAGCGAAGGCATCGGCGCTCGCGCGGGAAATGCCGGCACCACCGCGCCGCCGCACGCGCTGCCCGGGGCGGCGCTATTCGTCGAGCGGGTGAGGCGGACCCTTCAAGCCTGGTGCCGCGGGCGTGCCATCGGCCGGCTTGCCGCCGGCGCCTTCAGGCTTTTGCGCTGCGCAGCACGAGGTCCGTCAGGCCGCGCGCGTCCGGGCCGAGCGCATAGAGGTAGGGGCCCACGACGGCTTCCGGCGCCGGGTGCGCGTCGCGCCGTTCGCCGGGATAGTGCTGGTGGCGTTCGGCGGTCGATACGGGACCGGGGTCGACGCCGACGACGCGCATCGGCGAGGCGCCGGCAAGGTGGTATTCGTCGGCGAGGATGTGCAGCAGCGCTTCCTGTCCGGCCTTGGCGACGCCGTAGGCGCCCCAGAACGCGCGCTGGGCGCGGTGCAGCGAGAACACCAGCGCCGGATCGGGCGCCTTGCGCAGCAGCGGGACGCACCACTGGGTGAGGAAGAAGGGCGCGACCAGGTTGGTCGCCAGGACCTGCGTGAAGACGGAGGGCTCGATGAACTCGAAGGGGCTCAGCTCGACGATGTGTCCGGCGTTGTTGACGAGCGCGTCGAGCCGGCCGTGGGCGTCGCCCACGCTCTCCGCGAACTTGCGATAGTCGACGAGCGTCGCGGTGTCGAAGTCCATCGCCACGATCTCGATCCGCGTGCCGCGCCCTTCCAGTTCGGCCTTCAGCGCGTCGAGCGCGGGGCGGTTGCGGTCGAGCGCGATCAGCTCAGCACCGTGCGCCGCGGCGGCTACCGCAACCGCGCGCCCGATGCCGGCCGCCGCGCCGGTGATCGCGATCACCCGGCCCTGCAGGGCATCCGGCGCGGGTGTGTAGGAGAGCAGCGCCTCGTAGCGCGGCGTAGCCTTCGGCGCGCCATCGGCGGGCGCCGAAGCCGCGCCGCCGGTCACTGCGGCGGATCCGCCAGCCGTGCGACGGGCCGCTGCCGCGGCACGCCGACGGGTTTCCCGGCCCAGTACGCCGCTGCGCCGCGCGCGACGCGCCACAGGTACCACACATAGGCCGGAATCACCACGAACCAGCCGATGCCGAAGGGCAACGTGAAGCCGCCGAGCACCGACCAGATGAGGAAGATCAGCGCAGTGCGCAGCCGCCAGCGCCGGTGGCTTTCGCCGAAAACGCCCTGCCCCGCCGGCAGGGTCTTGGTGTCGATGTAGACCTGCGCCCACATCGTGATGATGTAGAACACCAGCCCCAGCGCCAGCGCGAGGTAGGCCCATTGCCCGAGGCGGCGCGGGTCGACGGGCTCGCGGTGTCTGTCAGCCACGGCGCCCACATCCGCATGGCGCGGCGGCGTTGGCGTTCAACGCTTCTTCCAGTAGGACCACCAACGCTGGCCGTGCGGCATCACGATGTCGCGCCAGTACAGGCGATAGATCAGATAGCTCAGCACGATGAAGATCGCCAGTCCGATCAGCACCCAGAAGCCGATCTGCTGGCTCAGCTGCTGGTGCGGATTGGCCGCGTAGGCGAGGAAGGTCACGAGATCCTTGGCGAGGCCGTCGAACTGCTCCGGCGTCATCGTGCCCTTGGTCAGCGGCTCGACGCCCATGGCGATCTGCGCCGGCTTGTCGAAGCGGAATCCCGGCTTCATCACCGGCGATTGCCATCCCTGCAGGTGCGCGAACACGTCCGGCATGGCGACGTTGTGGAAGACCACGTTGTTCGCGCCCGTCGGCCGCGTCGGGTCCGCGTAGAAGGACGTCAGGTAGGTGTAGACCCAGTCCGCGCTGCGCAGATGCAGCTCGTCGGTGAGGTCCGGTGGCTCGATGCCGAAGTACCCCTTGGCCAGCGTTTCCGGCATCGGCGAGACGATGGTGTCGAGCGGGCGACGCGTGCTCACCATGATGAGCTTCTCGACCTGCTTGTCGTCCAGATGCAGCGGCGAGGCCAGCGACTGGAAGCGCAGCCCCTGCAGGCTGTGGCAGGCGGCGCAGGTATGCATGAAGAACACCGCTCCGGTGCGCAGCGCTTCGGTGTCGTTGAGGTTGATGTTGATGTGCTTCAGCGGCGGTTTGGTGTTGGCTGGGTGGGTCGCCGACGCCACGCCCGTGAAGGCCAGCGCGCAGGTGGCGGCCATCACGCCCGCAGCCAACCAGCCCTTGTGTCTGAACAGTCCCGGCATTCTCGTCCCCTCAGTGCAGCAATCCGCCGGCGGTCAGCCGCTCGGGCAGCTTCGGCACGTCGTGTATGAGGCTCGGGACGACGAGCGCCGGCAGCGTCATCGCGGCGATGTACAGCGCTGGAATCCAGTCGGTCCGCAGCATCACGTCCCAGCCGTGCGCGTTCGTGTAGAACATCCAGTAGTCGATGAGCCACACGAAGGCTTCGAGCACGATGAACCACAGGATCGTGGCCCACTTCGGCCGCACGCGGTTGAAGTAGGGCAGCAGCCAGAACGTCAGGTAGAACATCTCGGCGACGTGCAGGCCGTAGACCATGTTGCCCTCGGTCGCCTTGCCGAAGGCGATCGTGCCGAGCCAGATGAATGACCCCGGCATTGCCAGGATATTCAACTTGTACAGCAGCGAGCGGTAGCGGATGGAGCGGATCGGGTTGCGGTCCAGCAGCGGCAGCCCCGCGAGCATGACGAAAACGAAGGCGAAGGCCAGCACGCCGTCGAGCTTGTTCGGCACGCCGCGCAGTACGGCGTAGTACGGCAGGAAGTACCACAGCGGGTGGATGTCCGGCGGCGTCTGCAGTGCGTTGGCGGGGCTGAAGTTCAGGTTGTCGATCAGCAAGCCGAAGGCGTGCGGGTCGAAGAACACGAACCAGAAGAACACCAGCAGGAAGACCGCCACGCCGAGCGTGTCCTTCACCGTGTAGTAGGGGTGGAAGGGCACCGCGTCGACCGGCCAGCCGGAGGACTTGTTCACGTTGCCGTGGATCTCGATGCCATCCGGGTTGTTCGAGCCCACCTGGTGCAGCGCGATGAGGTGGATGAGCACGACCGCCAGCAGCAGCAGCGGGATCAGGAAGATGTGGAACACGAAGAAGCGGTTGATGGTCGGCAGGCCGACGACGAAGGAGCCGCGCAGCCACTCGGCGATCGGGTGGCCGATGACCGGGAAGGCGGTGACGAAGTTGACGACCGCCGTGGCGCCCCAGTAGGACATCTGCCCCCACGGCAGCAGGTAGCCGAGGAAGGCCTCGGCGGCGAGCAGCAGATAGATGGCCACGCCGATGAGCCACAGCAACTCGCGCGGCTTCTTGTAGGAGCCGTACATGATGCCGCGGTACATGTGCAGGTACAGCAGCACGAAGAAGGCGGACGCGCCCGTCGTGTGGATGTAGCGGATCAGCCAGCCCCAGTGTGTGTCGTTCATGATCCCGCGCAGCACGGACCAGTACGCGAGATGGGGGTTGGGCTGGTAGTGGATGGCGAGGAACAGCCCGCTCGCCAGCTGCATGACAAGCACCAGCAGCAGCAGCGAGCCGAAGAAGTACCAGACGTTGAAGTTCTTCGGCGCCGGGTAGTCCTTGACTTGGCTGTGCCACGCCGCGCTGATGGGGAGGCGCTGGTCAAACCATGCACCGACTGCTCGCAATCTGGCGTTCATGGGCGCCTCGACCTCCTTTTCCTGCCGCGCCTTGCGATCGCTTCGGTGCGCCGTGTCGACGGAATGTTTATGGCTGGCTCGACGAGGGCGCCGAGGCCGGAATGCCCGGCACCGGCTGCGACTCGCGCGCCTTCGCGTAGGCCTTGAAGTTCGTCGGGCCGACGCCCGGCAGCAGATCCGGCTGCATCACCGAGACATAGCTGGCAACGGCCTGCATGTCGGCCGGGCTCAGCGTCTTGGCGACCTTCTCCATCACCTTGTCGGGGCTCGGGCGCTCGTCTTTGGAGAAGGCCTGCAGCTGCGACAGGACATACATGGCGTTCTGCCCGGCCAGCCGCGGCACCGCCATCGGCGCGTCGCCCAGCCCGCTGGAGCTGTGGCAGGCCGCGCAGGCCGGCGTCTGGCTCGCGGGGTCGCCCTCGAAATACAGCGTGTAGCCGCGCTTGGCGACCGCCTCGGTGGGCTTCGGCACCGTCGTGCCGGTCGCCGTCAGCGGCAGCCCGGCGAAATACGCGGCGATCTTCTTGAGATTCTCGTGGTCGGTGCCGCGCGGGATGACATTGACCATCGCGCTCATCGGCGTGGCTTGCCACTTGCCGCTGCGAAAGTCCTCGAGGGATTTCAGCAGGTAGCCGTAGTTCTGCCCGGCGAGATTCGGAAAGGTCGGCGCGACGGCGATGCCCTTGGCGCCGTGGCAGGCCGCGCAGGTCGTCGTGACGACCTTCGGCGCCTCGGTGACTTTCTGCGGCAGCACGCCGACGTAGTCGCGCGCGGCAAAAGCCGGGCCCGCCAGCGCCAGCGTGGCCGCCATTCCGACGGTTCCTGCCGCCAGCGCCAGCCAACGGGGGTGCACGCGCCGAATCACCATATCGAGGGCTCCCAGTTCTGCAGCGTTCCTTTCTCCGTCGTCTCGCCGACGCGGGCCACCGTCGCGCTCTTCCAGTAATAGGGCGGAATGGGGATGTTCATCGGCGCCGGCGAGCCCTCGATGACGCGTGCCGACAAGTCGTACATCGAGCCGTGGCACGGGCAGTGGAATCCGCCGAACCACCACGAGGTGACGCTGTGCGGGGCCGGCCGGTAATCGGGGATGCACTGCAGATGCGTGCACAGCGCCACGGCGATGAAGTACTCCGGGTTGAGCGCCCGAAAGTTGCCGTTGACGAACTTTGCTTCCGGTTGCTGCGGATCGTGGCTTTCAGGATCCTTCAGCCGGCGCAGCAGGTCGGGTTCGGAGAGCGTCTTGAGCATCGCCTTCGCGCGCCGCAGGACCCACACCGGCTTCTTCTTCCACTCGACGAGGATCAGCTGCCCTTCCTCAAGCTTGCTGACGTCGACGTCGACGGGAACGCCCTCGGCAGCAACCGCCTTCCCGGGATTCATGTTGTCGACGAGGATGTAGGCGAACAGGCCGACGCCTGCGAGGCCGGCGGCGCCCGCTGTGGCGCCGAGGAACTGGCGGCGCGTGAGGCTCGGGCCCTGCGCAGGCTTCACCGAGTCCATCGCCCGCATGGGAGGATGGTCTGTCCCGGCGGATTCTGCTGCCATAGCGAGTGCCCCAACGTACAGCTATCGGATGAACGGGTACGTTGGGTTGATGCGGACTCGCGCCCGTGGCATCAGCTCTCGTCCACCTTCGAGCCTGGTTTTTTTCAACACGCTCGACGCTAACGCTCGACGCGCGTCGCCCCAATGACCGACGACCGTTCAGGAAGTTCCGCGCTGCAGCGCGGCGCTCTGCATTGGAGCACCCGGCGCGTCGGCTGGACGGTTGGAGGAGCACGCATGCGGCGCCTTCTCAGCGGCCCAGTAGAGAGCTCAGCGCGCCAGCGCCTTGAAGGCGACGCCGCGTTTGCGCAGACCCTGAAGCGTGTCCGACATGGTGCGCAGATCGTGACCCATGCGCCCCAGCTTCCACACCACCAGCGTGTCGCCAGGCTTCACCGCCGCAAGGCAGGCTTGGAGGCCCGGCCGCTCCGGCTGCGGCCCGGCGGTGTGATCCTCGTGGATGTGCGCCGCATCCACGCCGGCGGCGATCAGGGCGTCTCTCTGTGCCTGCTCCACATCCGGTGCGTCCGCCTCGGATACCTGCAGATAACCCACCAGCATCGTTTTTCCTCGCGCCCACGCGTCGAATGAGCAAGTCCACGACCTTAGCGGAGTTCGGCGGCACGCGGAACGAAATTCGGCAAGAGCGATTGGGCGCGGGCCCGCTGCTCCCCCGGTAGCTTCAGTTGCCTTGGATATCACGCGGCATGCCTTGCGAAGGCCTGTTGGCAGGGGTGGCCAAGCGCTGGCGAAGCGCTTCGCCCTTGACTATCCTGCCGGCCGCGGCGTGGGCTTGAACTGCGAAATCCAGAGACCCGAGTGCGTTTGTAAATAACAATTATTCGCAATAAAATTCGCCCCGCCGCGCAGCGCCGAGGTTTCGTGCGTCTGTGTGAATCACGGTGCGGTCGGCGTGTCCCCACTTCCGAGGAGCGTCATGTTGCCTTCACGAGCACACCCCGCGGGAACGGTCTGTACCCGTCTGCTGGCCGCACTGCTGGTCTTCGCGTCGTTCGCCGCGTTCTCGACCGCAACGCGGGCCGCGTCCGACGCCGCGTCGCACGCGGCAATCACGCTGTACGCCGGGCAGCACCAGCAGATGGTGCGTTTGCTGGTCGACCGCTTCGAGAAGGAGACCGGCATTCCGGTCAAGGTGCGCTATGGCAGCGGCCCTGAGCTCGCCCACGCCCTCACGCTGGAGGGCAAGCGCACCACGGCGGACGTGTTCTTCACCGAGGACAGCCCCGAGCTCATGCTGCTGCAGGAGAAGGATCTGCTGGCCGCGGTCGATCCGGCAACGCTCCACCAGATTCCCGCGCGCTTCAGCTCCGCCGACGGCAAATGGGTCGGCGTGCTGGCACGCGAGAACGTGCTGACCTGGAACCCGAAGCTGATCTCGGCGGACCAGCTGCCGAAGTCGCTGCTCGAGCTCGCGCAGCCGCGGTGGAAGGACCGCTTCGGCATCCACCTGACGAGCGCCGACATCATGCCGCTGATCCGTGCCATCGCCATCAAGCACGGCCGTCCGGCGGCTCTGGACTGGGTCAAGGGCGTGAAGCGCAACGCCAAGCTCTTCCAGCGCAATTCGGGGGTCGTCCTGGCGGTAAACAACGGCGACGTGCCCGTCGGCGTGAGCAACAGCTACTACTACTACCGGCTGCGCGAGCAGGTGGGCGCGGACAAGATGGTCAGCCGCGTGTACCACTTCGCGAACGGTGACGTGGGCGGCCTGATCGACGTCTCCGGAGCCGCCGCGCTGAGATACGCCCCGCATCCGCAGGAGGCGCAGCGCTTTCTCGCCTTCATGGTGAGTGAGCCGGTGCAGGACATGCTGGCGCGCGGCACGGTCGATTTCGAATATCCGCTGCGGCCGGGTGTGGTGGCCAATCCTGCGCTCAAGCCTTTCAGTGAGCTGCAGCCACCCGACGTCACCGTCACGCAGCTGGGCGACAACCGCGAGGCTTTGCAGCTGCTGCAGGAGGCGGGCGCCCTGTGAGCGCGACGGGCCAGGCTCTGCTGGGGCGGCCGGCGCACGCGCGCCTGCCGCTCCCGCCTTGGCCCATCACGCTGGTGGCCGCCGCGGTCTGCGCGGCGGTGCTCGCGCCGCTGGCGATGACGCTCTACGCGGCGCTCAGCGGCAGCCTCACGCGCACGCTGCATCTTCTGCTTCGGCCGATCGTCGGGCAGCTGCTGCTCAACACGATCGGCCTAGCGCTGGTGACAACCGCCGCATGTGCCGTGATCGGCACCGGCGCGGCGTGGTTGATCGAGCGCACGGATCTGCCGGGGCGCCGCTTCTGGTCGGTGGCGGTCCCGCTGCCGCTGGCCATTCCCGCCTTCATCGCCAGCTATGCGTGGCTTTCCACCAGCACCGTCTTCGAGGGCGCGGCGGGCGCGGCGCTGGTGGTCAGCGCCTCGTACTACCCGCTCGTCTACCTGCCGGTGGCGGCGGCGCTGCGCGGCGTGGACCCGGCGCTCGAGGAGTCGGCGCGCACCATGGGCTGCAGCCCGTGGCGCGTGTTCTTCCGCGTCACGCTGCCGCAGCTGCGGCCGGCGCTGCTCGGCGGCTGCCTGCTGGTGATCCTGCACGTGCTCGCGGAGTTCGGCGCCTTCGCGCTGCTGCGCTTCCGCACCTTCACGACCGAGATCTACGCCGAGTACACGGCGGGTTTCTCCATGGACCAGGGCGCCATGCTGGCGACCATCCTGCTGCTGCTGTGCCTGCTATTCCTGTTTCTGGAGACCCGTCTGCGGGGGCGGCGCAGCTACGCGCGCGTCGGCTCCGGCGCGCGTCGGCCGCCGGTGCGCTACGCGCTCGGCCGGGCGCGCTGGCTCGCGCTGCTGGCCATGGGCGGCCTCGGTGCCGTGACGCTGGTCGTGCCCCTCGCCGCGATCGTCTTCTGGCTGACGCAGCGTGACGTGGCGGCAGTGAGCGTGACGAGCACGGCGCTGCCGCAGCTGCTCGCGGCGACCGCACATTCGCTCGGCTATGGCCTGGTGGCCGGCGTGGCGACGACCTTCATGGCGCTGCCGATTGCCTACCTGTCCGTGCGCTATCGCCAGCGATTCGTGCAGCTCATGGAGCGCGCCACCTTCCTGCCGCGCGGCATGCCGGGCATCGTCGTGGCGCTGGCGCTGGTGATGATCAGCCTGCGGCTGCTGTTTCCGCTCTACCAGACGACCTTCCTGCTGATCGTCGGCTATGCCGTGGTATTCATGCCGCTCGCCGTGGTGAGCGTGCGCGCCTCGCTGGCGCAGATCCCGGCCCGGCTGGAGCAGTCCGCGCGCGTGCTCGGCAGCTCGCCGCTCGCCGTGCTGCGGCGCATCGTCCTGCCGCTGGCGGCGCCCGGCGTCGGCGCGGCCATGGCGCTGGTTTTCATCTCCGTGTGCACCGAGCTCACGAGCACGCTGCTGCTGGTTCCGACCGGCGCCAGCACGCTCGCCACGCAGGTATGGGCGGAAAGCTCCACCTTCGCCTTTGCCGCCGCCGCGCCCTATGCGGCGATCCTGGTGGCGATCTCGATGGTGGCGACATGGATGCTGGCCAATCGCTTCGGCCGTTCGCCGGTCGGGCTGGAATGAAGAAAGATGGCATATAGCGCGACGATGCAGGACACGGTTGCGACGGCGGGCCTGCGGGTACACGGCGTGTGCAAATGCTTCGACCGCGTGCCGGTGCTGGCGGGGATCGAACTCGACGTGCGTCGCGGCGAGATCATCACGGTGCTCGGCGCTTCCGGCAGCGGCAAGACGACCCTGCTGCGCCTGATCTGCGGCTTCGAGCGGGTGGACTGCGGCACCATCGAGCTCGATGGGCGCGTGGTGGCGGACGACGAAAACGTGCACCTGCCGCCGGAACGCCGCAAGGTCGGCTACGTGGCGCAAGAAGGCGCTCTGTTCCCGCACCTGGACGTCGCGCAGAACATCCTCTTCGGCTTGCCGCGGCATCTGCGCCGCGCGCGGCGGGCCGAGCGGCTGGCGCGCGTGCACCGGCTGCTCGAGCTCATGGAGCTGCCGGCGGATTTTGCCAGCCGCATGCCGGGCGAGCTGTCGGGCGGCCAGCAGCAGCGCGTGGCGCTGGCTCGTGCGCTGGCGCCGGACCCGACGGTCGTCCTGCTCGACGAACCCTTCTCGGCGCTCGACGCCGGCCTGCGTGCCGACACGCGCACCGCGGTGGTTGCCTCTCTGCGACGCGTGCACGCCACCGCGCTGCTGGTCACGCACGATCAGGACGAGGCCTTGTCGCTCGGTGATCGCGTCGCCGTGCTGCAGGGCGGACACCTCGTGCAGGTGGCCGCGCCGCAGGACGTGTACCGCTTCCCCGCTTCGCCGGAAGTCGCGCGCTTCGTCGGCGACGCGGTGTTCGTGCCCGGAACCATGGCCGGCGACCGGGTCGAGTGCCGCTTCGGCCAGCTGCCGGTTGCGCGACGTCCGGGGCATCCCGCGACGGAGACATCGGGGCAGGTGCAGGTGCTGGTGCGCCCGGAACAGTTCCACCTGAAGCTGGGCGCGGAAGGCACGGCAGCCGGATCCAAGTCATGCCGCGCGCGGGTCGACGGCCTGAGTTTCTACGGCCACGACGCGCGCGTGGCGCTGCGCGACGACGCGGACTCGCGCTTCGTCGCCTCCATCTCGGGGCTGCACCTGCCCACGGTCGGTGACACCGTCGACTTCCGCATCGTCGGCCCGGTCGTCGTCTATCCGCAGGACGCGGTGGCCTGACCGGCCGCGCTCGGTCGTGTCTCCTCTGCGCCTGACTACCCCGGCGGTCGGTGGCGGTAGCTTGGGAGACGTGCGCGGAGCCTAGTCGTGCCCCGCCAGCGGCGGCGTCGGCAGGCTCTCCGCGTCGGTATCCGTCGGCGGGGCGAACAGGCAGGCCGCGTAATGATGCGGGGAGCTTCCGGTACGGCGCAGCGGTGGAATGCCGCGCAGGCAGGCCGGGTCCACGATCGGGCAGCGAGGGTGGAACACGCAGCCGATCGGCGGATGCGCCGGGTTGGGCGGGTCGCCGGGAACGTGCAGCTCGGCGCGACGCACGCCGCGGCGGTCGGTCGTGATGCGGACGCGGCTGGCGAGCAAAGCACGCGTGTAGGGATGGGCGGGCGTGTCGAACACCGCTTGCGGGCCGCCCTGTTCCATGATGCGTCCCAGATACATCACCACCACGCGATCCACCGCGCCGCGCCACGGGCGCGCGTCCAGCGCGGTCAGGACCAGCGCCATGCCGTGGCGGTGGCGCAGGCGCACCAGCAGATCCAGCACCTGCTTCTGCTCGGGGATCTCGAGCGTGGCGCCCGGCGCATCGCAGATCAGGATGCGCGGTCGACTGAGGAGGGCACGCGCGAGCGCAAGGCGGAACTGCGTCAGGGGCGAGAGTTCGTGGAGCCGCTGTTCCAGCTCCTGCACCACGAGGCCGGCTTCGGGAATGACGCCGGCGATGCGCCGGCGGCGTTCGTCGTTGCCGGCCTGCGGCAGCAGGTGCCTTGCCTGGCGTTCGAGGACGGTGCGTACCTTGGTGCGTGCGGCGATGCCGGCGAGCGGCGACTGGGCCACGAGCTGGATGCGCTGTTGCCACGCGCGCGTGGCGGCGTCGTGCCCATGCGCGGGCATCTCCTGTCCGCCCAGGCGGACGCTCCCGGCCGACGGCACCTGCAGCCCCGCGAGCGTGCGCGCAAGCACCGTCTTGCCGGTGCCCGTCTCTCCGGTGACGATCAGCGATTCGCCCTCGCAGACGTCGAGGTCGAAGAGCTCCACGGCCTGGATCAGCTCGTGCCCCGACCAAGGTGAACGCCGGTCAGGGCGCATCCGCACGCTCAGGCGGCGGATGGACAGCAGGCAGTTGGAGGCACCCTCGGGAGTCGGATTCATGGTTCCTGTGCGGGGCGCGATGCCGCGGGACGGCGACCCGGATCGACCTATGTCGCAGAAGACGATGGACGGCGGCGCGAGAGCGTGGTCAGTCGTGGGCGCCGCGCGGGCGTCGGCAGGTGCTAGACGGCGACCTCGCCGGTTTCGCCCGTGCGGATGCGGATGGCCTGCGCCAGATCGAAGACGAAGATCTTGCCATCGCCGATCTGGCCGGTCTTGGCGGCCTTCGTGATCGCGTCGATCGCGGTCTCCACGCGATCGTCGCCGAGCGCCACCTCGAGCTTCAGCTTGGGCAGCAGGTCCACGGTGTACTCGGCGCCCCGGTACAGCTCGGTGTGCCCCTTCTGCCGCCCGAAGCCGCGCACTTCCGTCACCGTCATCCCCTGGATCCCGATGTCGGCCAGCGCCTCACGGACCGCGTCAAGACGAAAGGGTTTGACGATGGCCACGATCATCTTCATGCGCCGCTCCGCACCGTTCCCGTTTGCGCGCGAGTTTAGCATCGCGTCGGCGCGCGCAGCATTGTCGCGGGTCGCGCGCGTCGACACCTTCGCGGACGGCTGTCTACACTCCCTCGGGCATGACCGCAGCGCGGTGCATCGGGCGAAACGAAAGAGGGTTCGGATGGCGATCAGCGAAGGACTGGAGGAAGTAGCTGCCGCGCTTTCGCGGGTGCTGCCGCCGGGCCTGGGCGGCCTGCGGCGCGAGCTCGAGAGGAATTTCCGCGCCGTGCTGCAGGCGAACCTGGAGAAGCTCGATCTCGTCGGCCGCGAGCGCTTCCAGGCGCAGGCCGAGCTGCTCGAGCACGCCAACGAGCGACTGGCGCAGCTCGAGCGGCGGCTTGAGGCGCTGGAAGCGGCGCGGCGCGCACCCCGCCCCCCGGCGGATTGAAGGCGGCGCCCGGCGTGGGTCTGGCGACCGTCCTCTCGCGTGCGCAGAACGGCCTGAAGGCCGACCTCGTCCGCGTGGAAGTGCACGTCGCGTCCGGCCTGCCGTCGCTGTCCGTCGTCGGCCTGCCGGAGGCGGCGGTGCGCGAGGCGCGCGACCGGGTGCGCGCGGCAATCGTGAACTCCGGCTACCGCTTTCCGGATGGCCGCATCACCGTCAACCTTGCGCCCGCCGACCTCCCCAAGGAGGGCGGACGCTTCGATCTGCCGATCGCGCTCGGCATCCTCGCGGCATCGCGCCAGGTGCCGGACGGCTGCCTGGCACAGGTGGAGGCGATCGGCGAGCTGTCGCTCGGCGGCGAGGTCCAGGCCGTGCGCGGCGTGCTGCCCACGGCGCTGCGCTGCGTGGGCGCCGGACACGGGCTGCTCGTGCCTGCGGCGAACGTCGCGGAAGCCCGGCTCGTGCGGGAGCTCGAGATCCACGGCGCGCGGCGCCTTTCCGAGCTCGGCGTGGCGCTGAACGCGGGCCCGCTGCCGCCGGCGCCGGCGGTTCCGCCGCCACAGGTTCAGCGCGTGCAGGGCCCGGATCTCTTGGATGTGCGCGGCCAGCGGCACGCGAGGCGTGCCCTCGAAGTCGCCGCCGCCGGCGGCCATTCGCTGCTGATGGTTGGTCCGCCGGGCAGCGGCAAGAGCATGCTGGCGACTCGTCTGCCCGGCATCCTGCCGCCGCTCAATGAAGCCGAGGCGATCGAAGTCGCCGCGATCGCATCCATCGACCGCGGGCAGCCCGACCTGTCGCACTGGGGCGAGCGCCCGTTCCGCAGCCCGCACCATTCCGCGTCGGCGGTGGCCTTGGTGGGCGGCGGCTCCGTGCCGCGTCCGGGAGAGATCACGCTGGCGCACCGCGGCGTGCTGTTCCTCGATGAGCTTCCGGAGTTCGACCGGCGGGTGCTCGAGGTCCTGCGCGAGCCGTTGGAGAACGGCACGATCACGATTTCGCGGGCGGCGCGCCAGGTTGATTTTCCTGCGCGCTTCCAGCTGGTGGCGGCCATGAACCCCTGCCCCTGCGGCTATCTCGGGGACAGCTCCGGCCGGTGTCATTGCTCTCCGGAGCGGATAGCGCGGTACCGCGCGCGCCTGTCGGGGCCGTTCCTCGACCGCATCGACCTGCAGGTCTTCGTGCCGCGCATCGAAAGGGAGGCGCTGACGGCAAGGCAGGGCGACGGCGAGTCCAGCGCTGTGGTGCGGCAGCGGGTAGTCGCGGCGCGCGCGCTGCAGCACGCGCGTGCCGGAAAACCCAACGCCAGCCTCGGCTCGGCCGAGCTCGAGCGTGACGCGCGGCCCACCGCAGGCGCCGCGGCGCTGCTGCGCAACGCACTCGAGCGGCTGGCGCTTTCGGCGCGCGCCTATCACCGGACGCTGCGCGTCGCGCGCACGATCGCCGACCTCGCCGGCGCGGAGGCGGTGGACGGCGTCCACGTCGCCGAGGCGGTCCGTTACCGCGAGCTGGACCGATCGTCGGCCCCCGCGTGAGCGGGGACGCGAGGCGCGCGTCGTTCAGCTGTCCGGAACCGTCGGTGGCGTGAGCGCGAGGTAGCGATCGACCAGCGTCACGAGCGCCGCGAGATTCCTGATGACCGCGTGCGGTAGGTAGGGATGGCGGACGGTCCCGGGGAAGATTTTGTCGATCCAGCGGCCGTCCCAGCCGGCGCCGTTGTAGAACACGGCGGTCACCCCCGCCTGCCGGGCGGCGGCCACGTCGGTGGTGCTGTCGCCGACGTACCAGCAGGTGGCGTCCGCCGGCGCGCCGAGCTCTGCGAGGGCCTTGAAGATCTGGTCCGGCCACGGCTTGCGGCGCGGCACGTCATCGCCGCACACCATGACGTCGAACAGCGTGTGCCAGCCGGTGCCGTCCACCGTGTAGACCTCGTGTGCCATGAAGGTACGCGCGCGGTTCGACAGCACTCCCAGCCGCAGGCCACGGGCATGGAAGGCTTCGAGATAGCCGCGGGCGTCCGGCTCCAGCGGCTTCACGGCCCCAAAGTGCCGCGCGTAGGCGTGATCGAACTCGCGGTGCGCGAGCTGCTTGGCTTCGGCGTCCGCCCCGAACAGCAGCTCGAAGATGTCCGTCCGCGAGACCCTGCGTTCCGCGGCGATCTTCGGATGCAGCCGGTGGTGCTCGCGTACATAGGAGACCAGGCGCGCGTCTTCCACCGACCGTGAGCGCTCGCGCGGGACCATCCGGTCCAGCAAGCCTAGCGCCGCGAGGCGTGGAAAGACGTCGTCCACGGCCAAGTACATGGCATCCATCGTGTCGACGAGCGTGGCGTGCCAGTCGAAGAGCAGCACGCGAGGCCGGCCGCCCGGCGGATGCAGCGGCGCGGCAGCGGCGTGAGGATGCAGGGAGCGTTCGGTGGGGCAGCTGGGCGCGAGCGGAGCCGAGTACCGGGGCGTGGACGTCAGCGGTGCGACCCGGCTTACTGCGAGATGCCGGACTTGGAGAGCATGTAGGCGATGGCGCCCTTCATCTCGTCGTCGCTCAGCCCGCTGTCGCCGCCGCGCGGAGGCATGCTGCCGAGGCCGGCGATGGCGTGTTTCAGGAGACCCGACCGGCCTCCCTGACTCTTGAAGCGCGCTTCCCACGCGGCGTTGTCGCCGATCTTCGGCGCGCCCAGCATGCCCGAGCCATGGCAGGCGGCACATACCTGCTCGACGATCTGTTCGCCGGATTTCGGCGCCGAGTGGCTGCCCTTGTCAGCCACGGCCACGACGACGGCCTGTGCGCTGGTCGCCGCGGAACCCACGGGCGCGAGGCGCTGCAGCAGCTGCGCCTGGGCAAGCTCGGGGTGCCGGTCGCTGCCGATGCTCATGACGGCCGCGGTGATGAGCGCCGCGGCGATGATCACCCCGAGCCCCATCATTACGCGCGAAAAACGGCGGACGAAGGCCGCGTCCGACAGATCTCTCATGCAACCATCTCCCCAATCCCAGGTGCGGACCCCGCGATTCTCCCGATGCGCGCAGGCCGATGCGGAAGCCGGAATCCTGCTGGCGCGCCCGGAGGGATTCGAACCCACGACCCCTGCCTTCGGAGGGCAGTACTCTATCCAGCTGAGCTACGGGCGCATCACCGCAACGGGCGGCAGCATAACCGCATCTTCGGGCACCCGACAACGCGAAGCGTTGC